>NZ_CP166840.1:2521250-2877500 GCF_041346925.1 Agaribacterium sp. ZY112
ATCTTGCCAATGATGTATCTAGCTATGTCTTATGACCACCGTATTATCGATGGTAAAGATGCTGTTCAGTTCCTTGTTGCGATCAAAGATTTACTCGAAGATCCAGCTCGTATATTGCTAGAAATTTAAGCCGCGTTTAACAAATTTAATATATTTTAATTTTTTGGGGTTAATTGTATGTCCAATAAGTACGACGTAATTGTTATCGGTTCCGGTCCTGCCGGTTACGTCGCTGCCATTCGTGCGGCTCAGCTTGGTCTGAAAACAGCATGTGTAGAAAAATGGCGCGATAAAGACGGTAAAGGCGTGAACGGTGGTACTTGTTTGAACGTTGGCTGTATTCCGTCTAAAGCGTTGCTTGATAGTTCTCACAAATACCATGAAGCTAAAGCTGCTTTTGGTGGTCACGGTATTAGCACGGGTGACGTAGGTATTGATGTACCTTCAATGATTGCTCGCAAAGACAAGATCGTTAAGCAAATGAACACCGGTATTAGCGGTTTATTTAAAGCGAATAAAGTCGATTCACTTTTTGGTGCTGGTAAATTACTTGCTGGTAAAAAAGTACAGGTAACTGACGCAGACGGTAAAGAAACGGTATACGAAGCTGAGAACGTTATTCTAGCTTCAGGTTCTGTGCCTGTTGATATTCCACCTGCACGTGTTGATGGCGACGTTATTGTTGATTCAACAGGCGCACTTGAATTTCAAGAAGTGCCTGAGCGCCTAGGTGTTATTGGTGCCGGTGTTATTGGTCTTGAGCTTGGTAGTGTTTGGTCTCGCTTGGGATCAAAAGTTGTTTGTTTGGAAGCGCTTGATAGTTTCCTTGCCATTATGGATCAAACCATTGCTAAAGAAGCTAAGAAAATTCTAACCAAGCAAGGTTTGGATATTCGCTTAAGCTGTCGTGTAACCGGTACTGAAGTGGTAGAAAAGGGCGGTAAGAAAGAAGTTATCGTTACTTACACTGATCACGAAGGTAACGAGAGCACTGAGACTTTCGATAAATTGATCGTTTGTGTTGGTCGTCGTCCGTTTACAGATAGCCTATTGTCTGACGATAGCGGTGTGAAGTTGGATGAGCGTGGTTCTATCTACGTTAATGACCTTTGTTCAACCAGCGCACCAGGTGTATTTGCTATTGGTGATGTTGTTCGCGGCCCAATGCTTGCGCACAAAGGTTCAGAAGAAGGTGTTATGGTTGCTGAGCGTATCGCCGGTGAAAAAACCGTAATGAACTACGACATCATTCCTAACGTTATTTATACGCATCCGGAAATTGCAGCAGTAGGTAAAACTGAAGAGCAGCTTAAAGCGGACGGCGAAGACTACAAAGTCGGTATCTTCCCGTTTATTGCTATCGGTCGTGCTGTTGCCGCAGATGAGTCTGACGGTATGGTGAAAATGATTGCTGATGCAAAAACCGATCGCGTTTTAGGTACTCACATTGTTGGTCCTAACGCTGCGGACTTGGTGCAGCAGGTAGCGATTGCTATGGAATTTGGTTCAACTGCTGAAGACATTGGTTTGACTGTATTTGGTCATCCAACCTTCTCTGAAGCGGTTAAAGAGGCTGCCTTGGCGGTGAATGGTCATGCCATCCACATGCCGAATCGTAAAAAGCGTTAAGTTTTATACGAAGCAAAAATAAAATGGTCGCACTTGTGCGGCCATTTGTCTATTGGGAGCAGGGAGCTGCCATGTTTGGGGAATACTCCCAAGCAGAACTAAGGACGGTTGTAATATCCAGTCTGTCCCCCAGTTTGACTAATTAAGCTGAATGGCTGGCATCCGAATCAGGGTGAGGAAGGGGATAACGTTTTAGTGTCGGTCACAAGTCGACATACCTCTAAAAATAGTAAATGGTATTGATAAATGAACTTACACGAGTATCAAGGCAAGCAGTTGTTTGCGGAATACGGTTTGCCCGTATCCAAAGGTGTGGTTGCTGAAACGCCTGCGGAAGCGGTAGCAGCAGCGGGAGAGTTAGGTGGCGATGTTTGGGTGGTTAAAGCCCAGGTTCACGCTGGTGGTCGCGGTAAAGCTGGTGGCGTTAAAGTCGCCAAAAGCAAAGGCGAAATCGAAGAATTCTCAAAGCACTGGTTAGGTCGCAACCTAGTGACTTACCAAACGGACGAAGCGGGTCAGCCTGTTAACCGTATTTTGGTTGAAGATCTTACTGATATCGCTCAAGAATTGTATTTAGGTGCCGTTGTTGATCGCTCCACTCGTCGTGTCGTATTTATGGCATCGACTGAAGGTGGTGTTGAAATTGAGCAGGTAGCTGAAGAAACGCCTGAGAAAATTCTAAAAGCCATTGTTGATCCTATGACAGGTGCTCAGCCTTATCAGGGCCGCGAGTTGGCATTTAAGCTTGGTCTTGAAGGTAAGCAAGTGAAGCAATTCACCAATATCTTCTTGGGTCTTGCAAAAATGTTTGTTGAGAAAGACTTGGCTTTGCTTGAGATTAACCCTTTGGTTATTACAGGCGCTGGTGATCTTCACTGTCTTGACGCAAAAATCAATATCGACGGCAACGCCATGTACCGTCACCCAGAGCTAAAAGAAATGCACGATCCTTCGCAAGAAGATGAGCGTGAAGCCCATGCCGCTAAGTGGGAGCTTAACTACGTTGCTCTTGAAGGCAATATCGGCTGTATGGTAAATGGTGCGGGTTTAGCGATGGGCACCATGGACATCGTTAAGTTACACGGTGGTCAGCCAGCTAACTTCCTAGATGTAGGTGGTGGCGCGACGAAAGAGCGTGTGATTGAAGCATTCAAAATCATTCTAAGCGACGAAAACGTCAGTGCTGTATTTATTAATATCTTTGGCGGTATCGTTCGTTGCGATCTGATTGCTGAAGGTGTAATTGGTGCGGTTGAAGAGGTGGGTGTAAAAGTCCCTGTTGTTGTTCGCCTTGAGGGTAACAATGCAGAGCTTGGCGCCAAGGTGCTAGCCGAAAGTGGCTTGAACATCATTGCGGCAACCAGTTTAACGGATGCTGCACAGAAAGTTGTAGAAGCGGCGGGGAACTAAGAATGAGCGTATTAATTAATAAAGACACCAAAGTATTGTGTCAGGGCTTTACTGGTTCTCAAGGTACTTTTCACTCTGAGCAAGCTATTGCTTATGGCACCAATATGGTTGGTGGTGTTACGCCAGGCAAGGGTGGTCAAACCCATCTTGGTTTGCCTGTTTTTAACACAATGGCGGAAGCTGTAGAAGCGACGGGCGCCGATGCATCCGTTATCTATGTACCTGCTCCTTTCTGTAAGGATTCCATCCTTGAGGCTGCTCACAGTGGCGTTAAGTTGGTGGTTTGTATTACTGAAGGCATTCCAACTATGGATATGCTTGAAGCTAAAGTGAAGTGCGACGAATTAGGTGTGCGTTTGATCGGTCCTAACTGCCCGGGTGTGATCACTCCTGGTGAGTGTAAGATCGGTATTATGCCTGGTCACATTCACTTGCCTGGTAAGGTAGGCATTGTCAGCCGTTCAGGTACTTTGACCTACGAAGCGGTTAAGCAAACCACAGACTTTGGTTTTGGTCAGTCTACTTGTGTTGGTATCGGCGGCGACCCAATCCCTGGTTCGAACTTTATCGATATTCTTGAGATGTTCCAGAATGACGATAAAACCGAAGCCATCGTCATGATTGGTGAAATTGGTGGTACGGCTGAAGAAGAAGCTGCTGCTTATATTAAAGCGAATGTCACCAAGCCTGTTGTTTCTTACATTGCGGGTGTAACTGCGCCTCCAGGTAAGCGTATGGGCCATGCTGGAGCAATTATCTCTGGTGGTAAGGGCACGGCTGATGAAAAATTTGCCGCGCTTGAAGAAGCTGGAGTAAAGACCGTTCGCAGTCTTGCTGATATCGGTCAGGCATTAAAAGAGGCGACGGGCTGGTAAGTTCTTTTACCATCATGTAGCTTTTAAAGGCAGCTCTCGAGCTGCCTTTTTTGTGCCGCTAATACGAAGCTTCTAATAAGCGTTTAGGGTCTTTCTTGCTGTGTAAAAAACCCGATTGTTCGTAGATCTCTCTTATTTTGCCTGTTTTTGCTAGTTTATTGATACCTTGGTTTAAGTGTTTTCTTGCCCAAACTCCGTGCTTGGATGACTTAGATATTGTCATATGGCGTGTGCCTTCTAATACTACGTAAACTCCTTCTACGGGCACAAGTTGTGTTTTGCCATTGCTAAAAAAATCATTGCCGTGATGGTGGGACTCAAGAAAGGTGTAATCGCTGCGCCCAGCCTCTAACATTCTGTAAATAGAGTCAAAATCCACTGCGCTGGCAACCTGATCGGATAGCTGAGTCATTGTATACAGGTCGTGAGTCCACGTTCTTACTGCGACGCCTTGGTAGTTGCTTAGGTTAATGTTCTCAGCTTTGGTGCTTTGCAAAGGGTGTGAGGGGGTTGTGTAGGGGGCCTTTTCAAACTCTCCGTGAGTGATAACCGCTTTGGAGGCCCAAACTTTATTCAGGTTTATCTCTTCAAGCCAAACCGACTCAGCGGCTAAGTCTGCCTTGCCTACTTCGAGTAAAAATAAGCTGCGTACATGGTTTGGCACGCCTATAAGAATAATCTCTGGATTACTGCCGCTAGCAATAAAGGCATGACAAATAATCTTAAGTTCGGCCGCGCCTCTATCTTTCGGGCTGTTGAAGTTCTCGGCTATATATTGGCAGCTAACGGGGCGTTGCTGCCATTGCTTTAGTTCCTCCTGAATGGAGTTCTGGTGTACTGTGATGGCTAATACGGGCTGGTTTTGGGCAAGATTTAAGTCAGAGAGGCATAAAAGTAATGGGCCGAGCAAAAATGTGCTTAGTATCGTTAGGGGGTTGTAGCTGTTTCGACTTTTCATATTTCGCACCCATACATCCATACACCAATAAGCTTAAGGGGGATGCACGTTTTTGAGTTAAAGCCATTAGTTAAAGTGTAGCCCTTTTTAAGATATTTACTCGTCTGGCTCTGGAGTCGGTTAGTCGTTTTGACGAGTCTTTTCTATCTTTTTACAGTCCCAACCCCAGCTTTCCTGTTTTTTGATGAATGCGGCGAGTTGTTTTTCACAATAGCCTTTTTCTTTGTCGGCGCGCCAAAGAACTTCAGGGCTTGAGTTCTTGCTGTAGCGAACTTCACAGGGGAGTGCAGAAGGCGGCTCTAGATAGTTAAGGCTTAGCTGTCGGCTGTGTTCGCCTTGTTTGCATAGGTAGTTTTGCTGTGGGTGCTCTTGTGCATATGAGAGGAGGGGAAGTGTAAGCAGTAGTGTCAGTCGTAAGGGGTTCATAGGTGTGGCCCGCCCAGTTAGGGGATGCCTTTTATTGTAGCTTATACGTAGTTATATGAGGTGGGACAGGCTTAGTTGCAAAGCTTAAGTCGTTTTACAGAAGGCGCTTTTATTTGCCTATTGCTGCAGTGTTGTGACTTGCTGGGTTTTAAGAAGAGGTGGCGGATCTTTAGGCGAAAAAAAACCGCTACATTTCTGTAACGGTTTCTTTAATTTGGCTCCGCCTGCTGGGCTCGAACCAGCGACCCAATGATTAACAGTCATTTGCTCTACCAACTGAGCTAAGGCGGAATTTTTTGGGCTATGCCCGAAAAGTGCGCGTATATTAATGTGGCTAGCAGCCTCTGTCAACACTTAAAAAGCACTTTTAACTTGTTGTTTTTTAACCAATTTTGCTTTAACTAAAAAGTAAAATTGGTAGGACCGGGCGGATTCGAACCGCCGACCCCTACCATGTCAAGGTAGTGCTCTAACCAACTGAGCTACGGTCCTACAACAGCTCTCTTAACGAGAGGGCGCGCATTATAAGCACGCCTTTTTTAAAGTGCAATGTTTTTATAGTCCTCCAATTGCTGCAATACCAATTGCTGCTTGATACATGATCTGGGTTACGCTGGCCCAAATGGAAATTCTGTCAACGCGACGGGTATCAAGAGGTACGATAATAGTGTCGCCAGGCGTCAGTGCTACTGAACGGCCACCAAACCAGCCATTGCCTTTAGGCAGCACTACGGAGCCGTTGGCTTTAATGACATAAACGCGCTTTTTATCGGCACTGCGTTTAAAGCCACCGGAGCGTGATAGGTAGTCATTAACATCTAGTTCGGGGTTGTAAAAATGAGAGGTGGCAAACTGTACTTCCCCAAGTACGGTGATCGATGGCTTAAAGCGTGGTATTTCAAGAATGTCACCATCCGCGAGCTGGAAGTCAAGCACGTCAGGGCGATCTAAAATGCCCGGAAGGTCGATCACTAAGCGGCCTAAGGCTTCAGTACCATCAATATTGGCAAGAATCTGATTGGCTTCATCCCTATCAATGTCTGCGCTGGCCTTAGACGCTTCTAAGGAACTAGTGGCAATATCGGCTGCAACTTGTTCTCTTAGTGCTGCAAGGCGCTTCTCTTCTAGTTTTCGTAATTCTAAACGAGAGAAAATAGAGCCTTCAGCATAGGCTTGATGGGTAAGGCCGCCAGCTCGGTTAATGACATCGGTAAGGGTTTCACCAGGCAGAATGGCATAGGTGCCGGGGTGGCGGAACTCTCCCACCAACTCAACCGTTTCTTTAGTGTGCCAGAGTGGAATTTGTTGTACGCGTAATACGTCACCGGCTTCAAGCACGGGGTCGTTGCTTTCTAAGTTGGCGGCTATGTGTAAAACAATGCGTTCGTAATCTTCATCAAGCTCGTAGCGAGTAATTTCCGCTTCACGATTAAGGGCGCTTTTGGTAAAGCCTCCTGCCAGCAACGATAGTTGGCGAGCACTCATATTTTGACTAAAAGGGTATTCGCCGGGGAAGCGTACACTGCCATTAACAATGACGGTTTGTTCGCGCTGTTCTATATTGGCTTGTAATTTAAGTCGATAAATAAGGTCCGCTAGTACTAGGGTGCGGTCTTGTTCAAAGCCAAATAGATAGAGTTTGTCCCGAGCTTGTAATAGCGGGTCTGCTTCGCTGTGAGGGCTGCGCCATGCTTGTGTTGGCTCAAAGCTTAATATTTGAATTTCTCGGGTGCCGGGGACCTCACGCTCAATCAGGGCAATATCTAAGTCGGGCAGGGCTAGTAGCGCGTCAGCGCTAGTGATGATGTCACTGAAGCGTAAATTGGCTTGCCAAGCGTAGCTCGTTTCGCGCTTAACGTGACCGCTTACATGAATGACATCGTTTAGTTCTTCAAGGTTGCTACCAACCATTAGAACGTCGCCATTTTCTATTTTTACTTTAGATGCCTTATTTCCTTCTAGGCTGACCTTGCTTAAGGTGAGTTCCCCTTGCTTGCCTTGCCTTTTGATTTTTGAGCCTTGCAGATAAGCTTGGGCTTTTAATCCACCCGCTAAGCGTACGAGATCAGCTGCCGTTTTTTCATTTTTGAGCTCATAAATTGCAGGTCGTTTTACTGCACCATCAATACCTGCGCGTGTACCAACGGGAGGGACAAAAATAACGTCACCGGGTAATAAACGGCTGTCTTTGCTTGTGTCGCCATTAAGAAGTAGATCGTAGAGGTCGAGCTTGCTAATGGTAAGGCCGTTGCGTTTCAGCTCGATATTACGCAAAGAGCCAATTTGGGTAATACCACCACTGGCAAAAATGGCGTTAGTCATTGTTGATAAAGAGCCAACAACGTAGCTGCCTGGGATATTGACATCACCCAAAACAAAAACACGAATCGTGCGAAGCATGCCCATCGAGACAGAGGCGTTAATGCCAATCATTTGCTCGCGTACAAGCTCTTCAATTTTATCGGATACCTGTTTAAAGGTGAGGCCGGCAAAAGGCACGGGGCCTATACGAGGGAAATCGATGGTGCCGTTGCGAGTAATCACTAGCTCATGTTTAGAGCTTTCTTTACCGTAAAGTTGGACATTAATCGTATCACCAGGGCCTAAGATATATTCTGCAGGAATAGGGATGTCTTCGGCTGGTGTAAAGGTTTCAGCGCCAAAATCAAACAAATCATAGCCGTAAGGCTGAAGGCCTTTGTCTTCTTTTGAGTCCATAAACATCATCAGGGCTTCAGGGCTCATAGGAACGCCGGGCATTCCCGGTATCGTCATACCTTGCCCCATGGCGCCGGCTGCCATCATGGCAGAGCTGCTGTCGGCAGCACTCACAGCTTGCCCGGTGGGGTTGTCAGCAGTACGTTTACCGCTTACAGGGACTTGACCAGGGTTCTTTTGTGTCGAGTCACTCCCGCCTGCGCCTTCTTCGAGCATGGCGTTGATGTCATCTAGGTTCACGCCCATTGATGAAGCAATCGCTTCCTGTTGAGCTGGCGACATGCGCTTAAATTGCTCAATTTGTTCGGCAGTTGGCGTAAAAGCTAGAGTGCTGATAGAAAAAAGAGTCAGGGCTAGGCCAATAACGGCGCTGCGCAAGGCAAAAAGCATTGTGTTGTCCATGTGTTTTGATTGGTTTGATGGCGTATTTGCTGTGCTTTTTAGTTGTTGTACGTACAGCGTCATGCCAGTCGGCTTCAGCATCTTAAGGCCATATAAATTGCAGTCAATGACTTAGGCTTATTCAATTACACTTTTATCGCGTGAAGCTATATACTCGCGCGCTCTTCATTTATATGTCTCACGTGACCTTTCGTAGGGGCCACCACTGAATTTGGAAACAAGATATGCCTGTAATTACCCTTCCTGACGGTTCCACTCGTAGTTTTGATCAGCCTATTACGGTGATGCAAGTGGCCGCTGATATTGGCCCTGGTTTGGCTAAAGCCACCATTGCCGGCCGTATCAATGGCGCGCGCGTTGATGCCTGTGAATTAATCAGCGACGATGCTGAGCTACAAATCATAACCGCCAGGGATGACGACGGCCTTGAGATTATTCGTCATAGTTGTGCTCATTTGTTGGGACACGCCCTTAAGCAAATGTGGCCTGATGCCAAAATGGCTATTGGTCCTACCATTGAAAACGGTTTTTATTACGATATCGAACTAGAGCACGTGCTCAGTGAAGATGACGTCGTGGCGCTTGAAAAGCGTATGTTGGAACTGGCTAAGACAAACTATGACGTCGTTAAAAAAACGGCTACATGGGAAGAAGCGCTTAGCACCTTTGAGCAGCGCCAAGAGCCTTATAAGATAGAAATCTTAGAGCGCGATATACCTAAGAGCGCGACTCCTGGTCTTTATCATCATGAGGAGTACGTGGATATGTGCCGCGGCCCTCATGTGCCTAATATGAAATTCTGTCACTACTTTAAGCTTTTACGTGTTAATGGGGCTTACTGGCGTGGCGATAGCGACAATAAAATGTTGCAGCGTATATATGGCACCGCTTTCCCTGATAAAAAGCAGCTGAAAGCACATATGCGTTTCTTGGAAGAGGCGGCCAAGCGCGATCACCGTAAAATTGGTAAAAAACTCGATCTTTTTCATATTCAAGAAGAAGCGCCAGGCATGGTGTTTTGGCACCCAGCGGGTTGGTCAGTTTATACCGTAGTCGAAGCTTATATGCGCCGAGTGCAGGAGTTAAATGGCTACGCAGAAATTAAAACTCCACAAGTGGTCGATCGCACTTTGTGGGAGCGTTCGGGGCACTGGGATAAATTCCGTGACAATATGTTTACAGTGGAGTCCGAAGCGCGTGATTATGCGGTTAAACCAATGAACTGCCCATGTCATGTGCAGGTTTTTAATCAAGGTTTAAAAAGTTATCGTGATTTACCTTTGCGTTTAGCTGAATTTGGTTCGTGTCACCGTAATGAAGCGTCTGGCACCTTGCAAGGCTTGATGCGTGTGCGTGGGTTTACCCAAGATGACGCGCATATTTTCTGTGAAGAGAGCGCAATTCAAGAAGAGGTGAGTCAATTCACGGATCTTTTATTTGATGTCTACAAAGACTTTGGCTTTGAAGACGTACTGATTCGCCTGTCTACTCGCCCAGAAGAGCGTGTGGGTTCCGATGAAGACTGGGATAAAGCCGAAGAGGCGCTGTCTGTGGCGTTAGATAGCAAGGGGCTTGATTTCACTTTGTTGCCTGGAGAGGGCGCCTTTTACGGCCCTAAAATTGAATTTTCTCTGCGTGACTGTCTAGGTCGTGTTTGGCAATGCGGTACGATTCAGGTCGATTTCTCTATGCCTGGTCGTCTTGGGGCTCAATATGTCGCTGAAGATGGCTCGCGTCAGACCCCTGTTATGCTGCATCGCGCCATCTTGGGTTCTTTTGAGCGTTTTATTGGTATCTTGATTGAACACTATGAAGGGGCATTTCCTGCATGGTTGGCGCCTACTCAAGCTGTTTTGCTAAATATTACCGATGCTCAGGCCGAATATGCGCAAAAAGTCGAACAAAGCTTGCAAAACAAGGGTTTCCGCGTCGTTTCTGACTTGAGAAATGAGAAGATCGGCTTTAAAATCCGCGAGCACACTTTGCAGAAGACCCCATTTTTACTTGTTGTGGGTGATAAAGAAGTTGAAACCGGCACTATTACCGTGCGTGCTCGCAACGGTAAAGACCTAGGTTCTATGTCAATTGAAGCTTTTGAAGAGCTACTTGACGCGGCTGTTGCTAAGCGCGGACGCATAGAAAAGGTTGAAGAGTCAGCAGAAAGTTGATTAAAACCGGTCAATTGACTCAAAAAGCCGCCTTTGGCGGTTTTTTGACATATACTGCAAGTTTTTACGCTTAGGAGAAAAACACAATTAATAATCGCAACGCCAAAGGCCAGTCCAAGAAACCGGCCATTAACGACCAAATTAAAGCCAATCAGGTTCGCCTCATTGGTTCGGACGGCTCGCAAAAGGGCATCGTAAGCTTAAATGAAGCGCTCGAACAAGCGCGTGCAGAGAGCATGGATCTTGTGGCAATGGCCGCTGAAGCAGATCCTGTTGTTTGTAAAATCATGGATTACGGTAAACATCTATTTGAAGCGAAGAAAGCTAAAGCTGCTGCCAAGAAAAAGCAAAAGCAGCAACAAATCAAAGAGATGAAATTCCGCCCTGGCACGGAAGAGGGTGATTATCAGATTAAGCTGCGAAATATCACTAAGTTTATTGAAAACGGTGATAAGGCTAAATGTAGCTTGCGCTATCGCGGGCGAGAAATGGCCCATCAAGAGCTCGGTATGGAGATGTTAAAGCGTATCGAGAATGATCTTGAAGAGATTGCAACAGTTGAGCAATATCCAAAAATGGAAGGCCGCCAACTGATTATGGTATTGGCGCCTAAAAAGAAAAAGTAGTCGCTTATATTTGTGAATTTGAGGTGGCTGCCCAGCCACAAATAGACAAAACAGTTACTGTTTTGTGTTTTTAAATGGGCAGGGGTGATGAGAGTCACTTACGTGAGTCGCCGGGCTTTTAGCTGCCTGAGGGGACTTAACTTTAATCATGATGAACTTCTGGAGTATTAATCATGGCTTCAAAAGCTAAAGTACACAGTGGCGCAGCAAAGCGCTTTAAAAAAACTGCAAAAGGTCTTAAGCGCAAAAGCGCTCACAAGAGCCATATCCTGACCAAGATGACTACTAAGCGTAAGCGTCAGCTTCGCGGCACTAGCCAAGTTAATGCTGTTGACGTGCCAAACGTTAAACGCATGCTTCGTGAAGTGTAAACCCTAGTAATCATTATTTTTTGAGGATATTTAAATGGCTCGAGTAAAACGTGGTGTTGTCGCCCGTCGTCGACACAAAAAAGTACTTAAGGCTGCAAAAGGTTACTACGGTGCACGTTCACGTGTATTTCGCGTAGCTAAGCAGGCAGTAATTAAAGCTGGTCAATACGCTTACCGTGACCGTCGTGTTAAAAAACGCAACTTCCGCGCTTTGTGGATTACGCGTATTAACGCTCAGTCTCGTAACGAAGGCTTAAGCTATAGCCGTCTAATCGCTGGTCTTAAAAAAGCCGACATCGCTCTTGATCGTCGTGTTCTTGCTGACCTAGCTATTCACGATAAAGCCGCATTTGGCGCTATCGTGGCTAAGGCTAAAGAAGCACTTGCCGCTTAATCGCGCGAGTCTTTCTACAAAAAAGGGAAGGGCCGTAGGCGCTTCCCTTTTTTATTGCCCGAAACATGAGTATCGGGCCACACATATTTTGATATTGTTGTTAGTCCAACGCTGCTGGAACAAAGATGGAAAACCTATCCGTGCTGAGCGACGAAGCGCTCGCCAAAATTGAGAACACCAACGAGCTTGCCGCGCTTGATCAAATTCGAGTTGAATACCTCGGTAAAAAAGGCGCGATCTCTGCGCTATTAAAAACGCTTGGCAAGTTAAGCCCTGAAGAGCGCCCTAAAGCGGGCGAGCTAATTAATCAGGCAAAAACCAAAGTTGCTGATGCAATATCAAATAAGAAAACGGCTCTTGAGCAAGCGGCTATTGCAGCTAAGCTCGCTTCAGAAACCATCGATGTCACCTTAGATGGCCGACGTGCCGAACGCGGTGGTTTGCATCCTGTTACTCGCACTTTGCGTCGTATTGAGGCTATCTTTAGTGCAGCCGGTTACGGCGTGGCAGAGGGGCCTGAAATCGAAGATGATTTCCATAATTTTGAGGCCCTCAATATTCCTGCGCACCATCCCGCACGTGCGATGCACGATACTTTTTATATCAGCCCAAGCGAAGTATTAAGAACTCATACCTCACCTGTGCAAATTCGCACAATGGAAACCAGTAAGCCTCCTATCCGTGTTATATGCCCGGGCCGTGTTTACCGCTGTGATTCTGATTTAACCCACACGCCGATGTTCCATCAGGTCGAAGGTTTGGCGATTGATAAGAAAATGAGCTTTGCCGATTTAAAAGGTACTGTGGATCAGTTTCTTAAAGCTTTTTTTGAGGCCGACGTACCTGTGCGTTTTCGGCCTTCTTACTTTCCATTTACCGAACCTTCAGCAGAGGTTGATATTCAGTGCACGCACTGTTCTGGTGAGGGCTGTCGCATTTGTAAAAACACCGGCTGGCTAGAGGTGATGGGCTGCGGCATGGTTCACCCTAATGTATTTGAGTCGTGTGGTATTGATACCGAAGAGTACAGTGGTTTTGCTTTTGGTATGGGCGTTGAGCGTTTGGCTATGTTGCGTTATGGCGTAAACGACTTGCGTTTATTCTTTGAAAATGACTTGGATTTCCTGCAGCAGTTTTAAGGCTGCCTAAATCTAAACCTAGTTGCACAAGTCATCAAAAAAATTAAGACAGTGAAGTGATATGAAAATCAGTGAGTCCTGGTTAAGAGAGTGGGTTCAACCAGAAGTTGATACCGAAGAGCTAATTGAACAGCTAACAATGGCCGGCCTTGAAGTCGATGGCATTGAAAACGTAGCCGGTGAGTTTAGCGGTGTTGTTGTCGGTCAAATCGAACAGACTGAGCAGCACCCAGATGCAGATAAGTTGCGTGTGTGTCAGGTTAAAGGCCCTAATGACGAGCTTTTTCAAGTTGTCTGTGGTGCAGCAAATGCGCGCGAAGGTATTAAGATTCCTTTTGCAATGATTGGCGCAGTATTGCCTGGCAACTTTAAAATTAAAAAAGCCAAACTACGTGGTGTTGAAAGTTTTGGCATGCTCTGCGGTCAAACCGAACTTGAGGCTGGCGACGATGACAGTGGCTTGTGGGAATTAGCCGCAGATGCCCCAGTGGGTGAAGATCTACGCAGTTACTTGCAGCTAGAAGACAATATCATCGAGGTGGATCTAACACCAAATCGTGCAGATTGCCTAGGTCTTAAAGGTATTGCCCGTGAAGTGGGCGTATTAAATCGCTGTGATGTGCAGCAGCCTGAATTCGAAAAAGCGCCAGTTACAAGTGCTAAATCAATTGCGATTAATTTAGCTGCCAGCGATGCCTGCCCTCGTTATCTGGGGCGTGTTATTGAGGGTGTGGATATCAGTAAGCCTAGCCCGCTTTGGTTGCAAGAGAAATTGCGCCGTAGTGATATTCGACCTATTGATGCCGTGGTGGACGTTACCAATTACGTACTGCTCGAGCTGGGCCAGCCCATGCATGCCTTTGATTTAGACAGCATCAACGGTGCTATTACAGTACGTATGGCTGAAGATGGCGAAAAGCTGACTCTGCTTGATGAACAAGAGCTTAGTTTAAAAAGCGATACGCTGGTTATTGCCGATGAGCAGCAGGCTCTTGCTGCGGCAGGCATTATGGGTGGTTTAAGCTCTGCGGTGAGCGAAACGAGTAGTAATCTCTTGTTAGAAGCGGCTTTCTTTAATCCGATCGCAATAGCGGGCAAGGCCCGTAACTACGGCTTGCACACGGACTCTTCCCACCGTTTTGAGCGCGGTGTTGATTACAACTTAGCTGCTGAAGCCATGGAGCGTGCCACTCAGTTAATCATTGATATTTGTGGCGGCCAAGCAGGGCAGGTTCAGCTTGCTGAAGATTCAGCCAAATTGCCACAGAGTAAAACGGTTCGCTTGCGCAGGGCTCGTATTGAATCAGGTTTAGGTTTTGCCATTCCAGATACGGATGTTGTTGAGATTCTGACCCGCCTAGGTCTGCAGCTGATTGACACGAATGAAGAAGGCTGGAGTTTCACAGTACCGAGCTATCGTTTTGATATCAGTATCGAGGCTGATCTACTTGAAGAGTTAGCTCGTATCTATGGTTATAACAACTTGCCGACAACAACAAACTTTGTTCCTCAGCAGTTGCCAACTAAGAGTGAAACTCAAAAGCATATTGATGAGCTAGCTGCACAGTTAGTAGGACGTGACTACCGTGAAGCCATTACTTATAGCTTTATCGAGCCGGCTTTGCAGCAACGTTTCTTTGGCGATGCTGAAGCGGTTGAGCTACTCAACCCTATTAGTGCCGACCTAAGTGTTATGCGCACAAGCTTGTTGCCGGGGTTAGTGCAAACCTGTGTTAACAATGCCAAGCGCCAACACAGCCGTATACGCCTGTTTGAGCGCGGTTTACGCTTTAAGTTAGAAGGCGACAAGCTGAATCAGGTTGATGGTATTGCAGGCCTTATATTTGGCGAGCGAGAAGCATCTAGTTGGCTGGCTTCTAAGGAACGTGTTGATTTTTACGACATCAAAGGTGATGTTGAAAGCCTACTTAGTGTAGGTGGATTACAAGTAAGCTTTAGCGCTGATCAAAGCTTAGCGCACATGCACCCAGGGCAATGTGCCAGTGTGAGCATAGACGGTGAACAAGTGGGTTATGTTGGGGCCTTGCACCCTGAGCTCGCTAAAGCTGTTGGCTTGAAAAAAGGGGCCTTTGTATTTGAGTTAGACCTAGAACCTATACTCAGAGCAAGTGTGCCTAGTTACCGTGTTATTTCTCGTTATCCAGAGGTTGAGCGTGATCTTGCCTTCCTTGTAGCTAGCACGACACCGGCTGCAGAGATGGAAAAAGCGATTGCAAGTGCAGCAGGCGAACATTTGAAGCAGTTAAAGGTTTTTGACATTTATAGTGGCGAAGGCATTGATTCTGAAAGAAAAAGTGTTGCCTTTAACTTGACCTTTCAAGATTCATCGCGCACCCTTAACGAGGAAGAAGTGAATGCTGCAATTGATGCGGTAATCAGTAAACTCGAAGGGGACTTGGATGCCACTCTCCGATAACGATATTACAGAATCGTTAACTAAAGCAGACCTAGCTGAGCGTCTCTATGAGGAGCTCGGCTTTAACAAGCGCGAAGCGAAGGAACTCGTGGAACTCTTTTTTAATGAGATCCGTGATGCTTTGGTGAACAACGAGCAGGTTAAATTATCAGGTTTTGGTAATTTTGAACTGCGAGAGAAAAAGGAACGCCCCGGGCGCAACCCCAAAACAGGGGAAGAAATACCGATTACCGCACGTCGTGTAGTCACATTTCGGCCTGGGCAAAAACTGAAAGTAAGGGTTGAAGCGTATGCTGGAACCGAGCAATAACGACGAATTGCCCCCCATCCCGGGTAAACGCTACTTCACCATTGGTGAAGTGAGCGAACTTTGCTCTGTCAAACCGCATGTGTTGCGTTATTGGGAGCAAGAATTTCCTCAGCTTAAGCCTGTTAAGCGCAGAGGGAACCGTCGTTATTATCAGCGCGATGACGTACTCACAATTCGTCAGATCCGTGCTTTACTCTACGACAGAGGCTACACCATAGGCGGTGCTCGTCAACAAATGACCAGCGATGCCGAAGGTGCAGAAAGCTCAGAACAAGAAGTCGTTATTGCAAAAATGATCGAAGATTTAGAGCAGCTATTAGAGTTACTCAAAAGCTAAGGCCCATAGCCAATTGCAGCTTGCAATTGTAAGTTCAGACGGTAATATGGCGCCTCTCTCAAAGAGAGAACACTCGGAACGTAGCGCAGCCTGGTAGCGCACCACACTGGGGGTGTGGTGGTCGGAGGTTCGAATCCTCTCGTTCCGACCAAACATAAAAAAACCCGCTCATTGAGCGGGTTTTTTTATGCCTGTTAGAAACACGAGTAGACCGAGGCGATATCTGCCGGTTCGAAAAAACGGCACGACAGCCGTTTTTGACGGCTTTAAGCCGCCCGCAGGGTGAGCGCTAAGGGGGGCGGGAATCAATCCTCTCGCAGTCAATTAATTAATGCGCTAGAGCTTAAACTTATTTTGAGTTTTAGAAACAGAGCTTATTAATCCTCTATTAACCCCAGCTCTCTCTGTTTTTTCTTGCTAAGCCCTAACGACACAATATGGTGAGATACGAGCAAGTGCTCTTTAAGCTCTTTTGGCTTTACGATGGACATGTCGCACGCTTGTATCCAAGTGAAGCCTCTAGAGGCAAGGTAGGGAGCGGGCCTATAGCCAGGTTCATCTTTCAGGATATTAAAGTTAAGTTCAGAGGTTTTAAATGAATAAGCCTCACAACCTAGGCCGTCTTTATTCCAGCCACCAACCGCAAAAACTTTTCCTCCTACTTTCCAGACATGAGAGCCGCCCCATTGAACAACATGAGTGCTTGCAGTTAGGTTCTGGCAATACTGGTTGTACTCATCGTAAGTCATGATTTGTTGCGCGCTTTAGTAAGAGCTGTGACTTTAATTTTACCCGATGTTTAAGCGCTAAAGCTGCTTAATTGGCTATGAAATTTATTGGCCAAATATGGGTCCCACATTGCCGCTGTTGCGCTCATTACTAGGTCGGCTCCTAGATCAAGCCGCTGTTGTAAATCATTGGCTGTCATCATGCCGCCGACGGAGCAAATAACAAAGTCGTCGTGCATTTGTTCTCGAATATCTACGAGGCTTTGGGTGCACTGCAAGGCAAGTTCACCAATGGCATAACCACAGGTTCCACTGATTGCTCGGCCTTCACCTTCTAGGGCTTGATGGCCTCGTGTGTCTAAGATCTTCCTTGGTATGGTATTGATCGCTGCAAAGCCGTCTACATAAGGGCGGTTGGCATGCACAACGTGCTTGAGTTGTTCTGCGGGCATCCAGCCTAGTTTGATCATAAACGGGGTTGATCCAATGGCCTGACGTATTTTTTTGGAGATACGCGCGGAGTTTTCCGGGTCTGCAAACAGTTGGCCTTCTTTACTGCCGCCTAAGTTGGGGCAGGAGTAATTGACTTCTATGGTTTTGGCTCCCGCTTCTTTAGCGAGGGAGGCAACATAGGCGTAATCTTCTTCTAGGCTGCGCTCTTTTAAGCCGGGCGTACCGTTCACTGATACGATCATTAACTGGCCCTTGCCCATGCTTTGGTTGCCCAGTTCCACATCTCTCATCCAAATCCCTGGCTCGGGCGAGGGGACACCAAAGGAGTTTGTGATGCTGATCTTTTCTATCTCGTTGGCATCATGGCTTGCTGTGATGTTCTGGTTTAGATCGTCGGCGCTAAAAGGGCTGGGGGCATTAAGATATAAGCAATTAGGTGCTGGGTGGCTGGCGCGGCTAATGCTGCGCACGGTTTTATACACTGGTAGGTCAAAGCCAAGTTGGGCGTAGAGTTTGCACCAACGGCTGTTAAGCAGAGGGCCGGCAGCTACCCCGAGCCGAGAGTTAAGGTTTTGGTCAAAGAGTGTAATGGTGCTCGTAGGCTTTGGTCGAGAGCGTAATTCGCCGTTGAAAAACGGCCCTTTATCGTAGTTATCGGCATAAGAGAGGCTGATGTCGTAGCTACATAGCTTGCTGCTGTCGTTCATAGTGTCAAGGGCCGCATAGAAGGTGGTGAAATTGGCGCTTATGATAATGTCCGTGCTGGAGCGGGCTGTGATTTCTATCAAGGCTCTTTAAGTCTGGCAAAGGCTTGAAAGTACTGGCTGTAGCGAGGCTCCTTGTTTGCTGGCTTGTGCAGCAGAGCACCAGCGCAGCTCATACTAACTCAGGCCCAATTTGGGCAAACTTAAACAAACTCAGACCAAAGTAGTGGGTTTTTAGGGCTTAATGCCGTGTTTTTGTGAATACATAAAAGATGCCCCTGATCTTGTTCTCAAAATCGCTAAATGCTCTGCGATCTAGATCACATTCACCTCTCTTTCATGGAACTTGTAGCTACGCTCAATGGTAGATTAGGGCCGTCTTTATCTGCGCTGCATGTTTTTTGAACTGTCTTCGGTCTTAAGTATTAGTTGTGCTCTCAGATAATTCCAAAGCTTAAGAATAATACGGATCTTGTTATGCCCTGTGTTTTGATTGTTGATGATAGTAAAACCGCTCAGGCTCGCTTAAAAGGCTTATTAAAGGGCTACGATTTACATATCGATATTGCTTTTAGCGCCGAAGAGGCCTTGGGCTATCTTAGCTACAATCGACCCGACGTTATTTTCCTAGATCACCATATGGAAGGTATGGATGGGCTAGAAGCACTACGTATTATCAAGAATAATCCCGCAACTGCGATGATCCCCGTGGTGATGTATACATCACAAAAAGGCGATGTTTATTTGGGGCAGGCACGTGCTTTAGGTGCGCTGGATATTTTGAGTAAAGAAATTATTAAGCCTGCCAATATCGAACGTGTATTAAAAAATCTGAAAATTGATCAGAAAAAAGCTGATGCTGAGGCGAACTCAGCAGCTAACGGCACATCAACGCCAAATTCGGGTGCTGATTTTGTTGAGCGACGAGCAGGGGGGGCAACACCAACCATCGAAGAGATTCGTGCTCAAGTTGCTCGATTATTTGAATTACATATTGCCGATGTACGCCAGCAGATCTCCGATAATTCGCGTTTTATCGTACGTAATTTACGCAGTGAAATTAATAAAAAAACACAGTCTCCTAAAAAGGCTGCCAATGAGCCGGTTAGTGAACCTGAATTGGATATCATCGCTCCTGTAGAAAGCGAGCCTGCTAAAACACCCTTGGCCTTAGTGGCCGCCCTTGTATGCGCTTGTGTATTACTGGTGGCGAATATCGTTAATGAACGAAGCCAAGCACAGCAACAAATCGCTGCTTTAAATGAAGCTTATAATGTACTCGATAAGCGTAGTCAGGCAACTCAGCAAGCATTAACCGTGCTGGCCAACAGTGTGAATGAAAGTAAGCTGGTCGAGCAATCTACCGATTTGCGCTTTAGTGAATTGATGGACGCCATGAGTTGGGCGATTAGTACGGATCTGAGTTTTGCTTTTGAAGAAAGCCCGCTAAGTGAAGCCCAAGTTGGAAAAATTGAAGAGTTAATTCGTCGTTTGAGTAATGCAGGCTTTCAGGGGGAACTAGCCTTAGATTTTCATTTTGGTGATGCCTGTGTTGAGTTTAATGATTCAGAAATAAAGTTGGCCTCAGAAGATAAACACTACAGTGATTGTTTGCTGTTAAGTACGCTGAATTATGAACGCCCAGCGGCGAACTATATCAGTGATGCCTATATTGAAATGGAGCAGAGTGTACCGGCCTTATTTAATAATGATATTCGACTTAGCCTGATGTCGAGTGGAATAGAAAGCCTTGCTAGCACAGATTCAATTATTACTGCTGGGCAGTGGAACCAACAAGCACTGCGTCATAACCGAGTACATTTAGAACTTATCCCTGATTAATTCAGCTGCTCGATGTAGTGTCGGGCAGTTTATCTTCCCGTTATTAGACTCCTGCACAGAAGTCTTGCGCGTAGATAGTGCCGTTTTTGTATGAGATTCTGTGTGAATTCCTATGTATCTTGTACGTCGTCTTGTATATTGCCTTCTGAGCTATTATCTATATCGTTTTTGATGCCGGTTTCTATACTCTTGTCTACGGATTTAGTTGTTAAAAAAATACTGCGCACAGTTTAACTATAAAAACTATTTGAAAGCGTAATAGCCTCGATAGCTCTTATAGATGTACTAATCATTTATAAGAGTATTAACTCAAAGCACATTGGGCTATGTGCTTTGAGTTAAGAGTGCGCAGCCAAGGGGAGGAGATCGTTTCGGTATGATTTCTAGGTGTTTATGCTCCTGCTTTATGTTGCTTCTTTATGTTCCTAATAGCACTTCAACTTTCACATTACTTCCTGCTTTTGCTAGTGGAATCCGTTTAGAGTCGATCTCTTTACCGTCTACCAGAATACAGCTAATGCCAGAGCTCAAACCTTCTGGGTTTTTAATGCTGATCTCATAGCTAGCTCCACGGAAACGGCGTGTCACACTGTAGCTTTCCCAACCTGAAGGAATACAAGGGTCTATCTCTAAACCTTGGTAAGAAGGTTTAACCCCGAGTATGTGCTCAGTGATGGCGTGGTAATTCCAAGCTGCTGTGCCTGTTAGCCAAGAGTTCTTAGCCTCACCGGGTAAGGGGGCTTCTTTACCAGCTACCATTTGAGCGTAAACATAAGGCTCTATTTTTCGGCGTTTTACATCTTTCTGAAAGGCAGGAGTTATTTTTTTGTAATAATCAAAAGCGTGATCACCACGGCCAATGCTGGCCTCCGCAATCATAATCCAAGGATTGTTATGACAAAAAATACCGCCGTTTTCTTTATAACCTGGTGGGTAAGTTGATATTTCTCCGTACTCAAGATGGTACGTTGTAAAAGCTGGGTAATTTAAGACGATACCGTAATCGCAATCGAGCATATTTTTTACGGCATCCAATGCACTGTGAACTTTACCGTTCTCACGGCCAACACCTGCCATAGCACAAAAGCCTTGCGATTCAATAAAGATCTTGGATTCACTGTGCTCATTAGTGCCGACTTTATTGCCCTTGGCATCGTAAGCTCGTAAAAACCACTCTCCATCCCAACCGTGTTGCTCAATGGCTTGCTCCATGTCTTTAATCGCGCTTTGAGCGCGCAAAGCCTCATCTGTTTTACCCAGTTCTAGGCAAAGCTCGGCATATTGTTTTCCGTAATAAACAAACATGCCTGCAATCATCACCGATTCAGCTATGCCGCCTTGCTGGTTTTCTGTGGTTTGAAAGCTTTCATTTGGGTCGCTGGAATAGCAGTTGAGGTTTAAGCAGTCGTTCCAGTCAGCTCGACCGATCAGTGGTAATTTATGGGGCCCTAAATTATTAAGCACATGGTCAAACGATAGACGCAGGTGCTCAAATAAGCTTGCGACATTATTACCGTCATTATCAAAAGGTACGGGTTCTTCTACTATGCTGAAGTCACCGGTTTCTTTTATGTAAGCGGTACTAGAGGCAATTAACCAAAGTGGGTCGTCGTTAAAATTACCGCCAATAGCGGCATTGCCTTTTTTAGTAAGAGGTTGGTATTGGTGGTAGACCGAACCGTCTTCAAACTGAATCGCCGCAATATCCAAGATCCGCTCGCGTGAGCGCTTAGGATCCATATGAATAAAACCCAATAAGTCTTGGTTTGAATCTCTAAAGCCCATTCCTCGGCCAATGCCCGCTTCAAAGAAGGAAGCGCTGCGAGACATATTAAAGGTCACAAGGCACTGATACTGATTCCAGATATTGACGGAGCGATTCAGCTTGTTATCGTTACTTTGTAGCTGATAATGGCTTAGCATCTCTTGCCAATATGAGCAAAGCTCATCAAAACTCTTCTGAACTTTAGCGGCTGTATCGTATTTTTCGATTAACGCTTTAGCTGGGTGTTTATTAATAATATTGGGTGCTTGCCACTTATTATTTGGGTCCACCTCTACATAACCAAGTAAGAAGACAAGTTCTGTTTCTTCTCCCGGCTCTAAGCTAATGGTGAGCTGATGTGAGGCGATAGGTGACCAGCCATGGGCAAACGAGTTGTTACTACCATTGATAACAGCATCCGGTTGCTCAAAGCCATTATAGGGGCCGAGAAAGCATTCTCGTTGGGTGTCGTAAGCTGTGATGTCTGCATTGACGTGATAGAAGCTGTAGTGATTGCGGCGCTCTCGATACTCTGTTTTGTGGTAGATGGTAGAGCCTTCTACTTCGACTTCACCGGTTGAAAAGTTTCGCTGAAAGTTTGTCATATCATCTTCAGCATTCCACAAACACCATTCTTGCAAAGAATGCAGTTGGAAAGTTTTTTTCTCAGTGCCAAGATTACTTAATTTTACTTTTTGTATTTCAAGGTTGTCGCCTTGAGGAACAAAAAAGAGTGCTTCGGCTTTAATGTTATTTTTTTGTCCACTGATGCGGCTGTAGTTCATACCGTGACGGCATTCATAAGCATCAAGATCGGTCTTGCATGGTTTCCAGCCAGGGGACCAAATATCCTTACCGTCATTTATATAAAAATAACGGCCGCCATCATCACTAGGTACATTGTTATAGCGATAGCGGGTGAGGCGCCTAAATTTGGCATCACGGTAAAAGCTATAACCGCCAGCTGTGTTTGATATAAGCGAAAAGAAACTGTCGCTGCCTAAGTAGTTAATCCATGGGCTAGGGGTAAGTGGATTAGTGATGACGTACTCTTTGTTTGCATCATCAAAGTGGCCAAATTCAGTGTTTTCCATCCGTACTTCCTTTCCTCTAAGGCGTGCGGCCCTAAGGCCGCGTGGGTATAAGTTAAGACTGTTGGGCGGCTAGCTGAGGTGAAGCAGAGCTAGGGCTACTTGCTGGGTTTATATCGTCTTCGTTATGGTCTTTGGGAAGATGATCAAACCAAGATTTTTTGAGTACGCTGGCTGTTATTGCAAAAATAACGCCGGCGATAATAAGAGATTGGTATTCACCAATGACCAAGAAGATAGGCATGGCAACCAGTGTGGTTTGCGCAACGATGCCAAATACAACGTTAAACATATCGCGTTTAAAGTCTTTGTTTTCTTCAAAACTTGGGTCTAGTGCTTTAACACGTTGCTTAACTGGCCCCCAGAACCCCCAAGGACGTACATTTTTGTAAAATGAGTTAAGTACATCTGGGTCTTCCTCTTTACTTAATAAGCTTGCAGCAATACAAATAGAGGCCGAAAAGAGCAGCAAAAACGGGAACAGATAAAGCGGTACAATATCTGAGGCAATATTTGGGAAGAGGGCTTTAAATACTGGAGGGAAGAACAAGGCCCCAACAATACCGGCGAGCATGCCATAGAAAAAGCCAATACCGTTTAGTCGCCACCAATACCATTTGAGCATATTGGATACGACATAGCCTCCCCACAAACCAGATACCAGCCACTGCAAAATGCTGTTAATACTCTCAATTAATAATCCAATTGCAGTACTAATAACAACAACCAAGACGGATATTAAATAGCTTAAGTGAACGAGCTTTTTATCACTGGCCTTAGGGTTGATATAACGCTTATAAATATCATTAACAAGATAAGCGGGGGCGGCATTAACCGTGCTTGCAAAAGTAGACATAAAGGCTGCAAGTAGACCAGCTAGTATCAAGCCAATAATACCAACAGGTGCAAATTGTTTGATGGCAGAGGGCAGTATGTTTTCGAAATCAACTTTACCACCAGAGATTAAATCAAGCTCTTGGTAATAGACCACGGCAAGCACGGCAAACCCTGCAATCATAAGGTAGCGAATAGGCATCAGTACGACTGAAACAAAACCGCTCATCAATGCCGCATCTCTTGGCGAGCGTGTGGCTAGAATTTTTTGCATGTCATAGTTGGGGGCGGGGCCTGCAAAACTGACAAGGGCGCCTTTGAATAGCATCATCATAAAAAAGATGCTAAAGAGGGTATAGCCGTCATTAACGATTTTGTCGTTGACTTCATCAATAATGCCGCCCCAATCTAAATTAAGCTGTGCTCCAAAAAATGGATTGCTCCAGCCTGCAGGCGTTGCTGCCTGTAAGGCTTCTGGGCTGACATTCATGATGGCTATTGCGGCTATGATGACGGCCGAGACGGTCATAATGGTGAACTGCATAACATCGGCCCAAACAATAGAGAGCATGCCGCCGAGCATCACATAGAGAGTGGCAATGCTGGTAAAAAACATACCGTAAACGTGAGGTACATAAGCGGGTGCTACCGCAAATGGCACAAAAGGAGAGACCACTTCCCAAGGAATAAAAATTTCCATAAATTTGCCAATGCCAACAAATCCATAGGCTAAAAAACCAAGTGCGCTAATTAAAGCAAAGGCGACCACAATCATATGTGATAAGCGCCCACCCAAGTCATTCCCAAAGCGAGTTTGAATCCATTCGGCACCGGTTAACACATTTGATCGGCGTAGCCACATCGATAAAAATGCGGCTAAAAATATTTGATTGAAGACCGGCCATAACCAAGGTATCCAAATACTTTTTAGTCCATAGATAAAACAAAGCGTGACAAGCCACATCGTTCCGGAAATATCGAACATGCCAGAGGCATTGGATAAGCCAAGCATGTACCAGGGGAGTTTTCTGCCGCCTTGGAAGTAGCTGCGTAAATCTTTGCTGGCTTGTTTCTTAAGGTATAAGCCGATCACTATTGTTGCGCTGAGGTAGGCAAAAATGATCATCAAATCTAGGCTTTGTAGCTGCATGATGAGTCCAGGCTCCATCTGAATTTAATTATGATTATTATCTTGTAAAACGATTTACATTCAATCAGATCGTCATTTGACATGCAAGTAGCATTTAAAAAGAGTTTTTAAAGATGAAATCGCTATAAAAGGATGGTTTTAAATTATAAAAAATACTGTTTTGGCGTGTAAATCAGCGTAAGTATTGCGCTTCTTCATCTATATGGATGTTGTTCACATTCTTTATATTTCAATTTCTCAAAGCTGTAGTATGTGGTTGACAAGATTTTTGTAAAACGTTTTACTTTTACTGTCTCAAGGGTCCATGCCGCAGTAAGCGATCTCTTTTGTTTTTATAAAAATAAAAGTCAGCGTAGGTGATGGATAAATGGAATTACGAGTTTTGTTGAGTCAATCACATTTGGCTAATGGCTCGCAAAAACAATAAAAATGCAAGCGAAGGCTATTACGATAACGGCAGGTTGTATGTCGTTCGGGGCCGTTTCTCGCTGCTTGGCTCTATAGGGGAAAATAATGATAAAGCAAAACCCAAATAATCACAGCGTGTATAAAACCTCCGTGCTTGGTGCACACCCTCACTTTAGAAAAAAGGCTTTAGCGCTAAGCGTGGCATCGTGTGTGTTATTTAGCACGGCTGCAATGGCTCAAGCTCAACAACAAGATGCTGAAATTGCCGAAGAAGAAGTATTGGTAATGGGGCTAAGAGCCGCGCAAGCAACGTCGATTGCCATCAAGCGTGAATCGGCCGTTGTTATGGATTCACTCTCGGCTGACAATATTGGTAAATTACCAGATGTAACTATCGCTGATTCTTTACAGCGTATCCCTGGTGTGCAAATACGCCGTTCCGCAGGTGAGGGTACAGATGTTAGCTTGCGTGGTTTACCGCAGGTTGCAACGAAGTTAAATGGCGAAGCGTATTTAGGTGCAGGTGCAATTACTACTGTACAGCCTTCATTTTCTGATTTACCCGCTCAGCTTTTTAAAGGCGCGGATGTTTTTAAAACTACCTCAGCCAATCAGTCTTCTGCGGGTATCACAGGTACCATTGATTTAAAAACTTGGCGGCCGTTTAACTTTGATGAAGGCATGCAGGCGACGGCTAATTTAGAAGTACAGCGTGGCCAAGAAACACAAGAGACGGACCCTTCGGCAAGTGCTTTGTTTTCATGGCGTAATGATAAAGTTGGCGCGATGATCTCTGGCGCATTTTCGAATCCTAATTTATCCAATAGTTATAATGGCATTAACACTACTGAGCCGGGTGATTCAGGCTGGGTAAATGGTGTCAATGACTGGGGGGCAACTCAGCCGAATCATTATATTGCTCCTCAAGGTGTGGTGACTTGGAACCAGGTAACTGAGCGTGAGCGTTATGGTGTTAATGCGGCTTTTCAGGCTGATTTAGGTGAAGGTTTTGAGTTTATAGCCGAAGCTTTTTACGCAAGCGAGGATGAGTACAACCGTAAAGTGGGTATGAGTGCTACCAATAAGTGGCAGGGTTTGGATTATTTTACGCCAACTCAATATCGTAATACTGGAATTGAAACTCGAATCGAGGATAAAGATAATCCACGTGAGTTAAAAGAGTGGCAAACCTGGCAAGAAATCGATATCGATGCACGCCGTGTTAAGTCGTTTTCTCAGAACGATAGCTTTAAAAAGAGTTCTACCAATTTAAACTTCGAATTACTTTACGATAACGGCGGCCCTTTAACGGGGAGCGTACGTTATGTAAATGGGCGTGCGGATTCCAAAAAACGCCATGGTTATAACGAAGGGGATATTACCAACGGTTCTGCAACGGGCATTAATCCGTTTTATCCTGCTGAGTACTGTGATGGCAATACGCCAGTGGGCGATGAAGGTGGCTGCTTTGTACCTCCAAATCCACTGGGTTATGAAGACGCGCCGGTGCTAACGTATAACAATTCGGGTGATCACCCGCGTTGGAGCGGTTTTGACGCACCGCAAACCGGTGGCTTGGCTGCAGGCTCTACCATGCGTGATTATATGGCTAATGTTGATAGCTATAATATTGGCGCTTACTCGTCAGAAAATAATGGTAACAGTGGTGCTGACTTAGATGTTTTCCGCGTTGATGGAAACTATAAGTTTGATGATAACTTTTTTACCAGTGTCGACCTTGGCTTTCGTATGGCTCAGCGTGCCGTGCAAGAAGAGAAATATCATTTATTTTCACCATTCTATGAAGAGGGTTGCTTGGTTCAGTGGAAGGCAACGGACGTTGTGCTCGGTGAGGACTCATGTTCTGCAGGAGAAATGGTGGCGGGCGAGTTCCAGGGTTATACAGCTCTGCCTCCAATTCCACTTAACGCTAATAACAATGTTAAATTCTATGATGACTTTAGCCCAGTATCCGGTGTTCCTGGTGTTTGGGCGGTAGACCCTAAAGATTATGATGATCCCGAAGCCTTCCATAACCGTGTCTTTGGCTCAACTCAAAAAGCAGTCGTTCCAGGTGAGACCTATGATCTAGATTACAACGAAAATACCTTTTATATTCAGGGTAATTTCGAATACGGTCTTATGAGCGGTAATATTGGCCTACGTTCTATTACCTCTGAACGTATCGTTAAACAAAATGTTGCGGGTGTTAAATTACCCTACGGCAATACTAATGTTGATGAAGGTGATGTTGTTACTCGCGTAAAAGAGGACGATTTATTACCTGCTCTTAACTTAGCCTTTGATGTAGCTGAAGATGTTGTGATTCGTGCAGCTTATGCGCAGAACATAACGCCTTTGGATCTTAGTAATTGGGGGGATGGACTAACAGTGCAAACCTCATTAAATACCGAACTAGATATGTTTGTAGTGAATCAGGCTGCACAAGGCGGTAACCCGGCCTTGGATCCATGGAAATCAACCAACTACGATGTATCGGTTGAGTGGTATATGGGTAATGCTAGTAATATGAGTGCGGCAGCATTTTTGATTGATGTTGATAGCTTTGTTAAGCAGGGTACTGTGCCTATGCAATTCCCAGATCCTGATGGTGTTGTTCGCCGCACAATTTTTGCTACGACACCAGTACAAGGTGAAGGCGGGCAATTGCATGGATTGGAGCTTGCGGGGCGTTTTGCCTTTAGTGACTTTACCAGTAATTTTATGCAGAGTTTTGGTGTTGATACTAACTACACCTGGTCGCCTAGTGAACAAGATGCCAAAGATATTAAAGGTGATAAATTAGCCTTCCCTGATAATTCAGAGCACCAAGCGAATATGATTCTTTGGCTAGAAGAAGGCCCTTGGCAAGCTCGTGTTGCATATAACTATCGTTCAGAGCGCTTAGCGGAAGAAGGGCGTACCTCTGGTAATTTAAATGTTTATCAAGATGCGGTCTCTTATGTTGATGTGTCGGCTAGCTACGACATCAACGATAACTTCAGTGTTTATATGAATGGTTCTAATGTAACGGGATCTTATGAAACCTATTATATGGAGTGGGAAGATCAAGAGGTCTACCAGAACTACTATGAGCCTCGTTATGGTTTAGGCTTCCGTTACAAAATGTAAACATCACTTAAGCTCGTGTCCTTTGTAGCGCGATAGCTTTGCTATCGCGCTTTTTTTATGTCTATGGTTTTTCTTCGGTTGATCTAATATTGCTAAAAGGCTTTGCAGTGTTTGTTGATAAAGTCTTGGTGTGTCATGGCCTTTTTAGATGTGCTTTTTATTTGGTCTTTCATGTTATTTAAACCAGAAATTAAATCACTGTGACTGAGTGAGGCGGTAGCAACATGTTGGTGTTGCGGGCGTATATTCATGCCATCAAACAGACTTAACCAGCTTGATGGCCCAAATGATTCCAGCTCATAGCTGCTCATGTGGCCAGCGTGTTTAAAGAGTTCTACTTTGTGTTGTAAGGTGTCGGGGATTTCCATTTCCTGTACATAACGCCAAAAATCGCTGTCTTGGCGCTGACTGTATTTATAGTGAAGAATAATAAAGTCTCTAATTCTCTCCATTTCTATTAAGGCTAAACGGTTGGCTTCATCAGTTTCCGCTTTATTAAATCCATTGTCAGGGAAAAACATAAGTAACCTAGACAGGCCGGTTTGAATTAGCGATATGCTGGTGCTTTCAAGTGGTTCAAGAAAACCACTGGCTAAGCCAAGGGCGACACAGTTTTTATTCCAAAACTTATTTCTTATGCCTGTTTTAAATCGAAGTTGGCGCGCTTCGCTTGTTGTTTTTTCATTAATGGATTTTTTTAATTCAACTAGTGCGTGATCATCACTAATAAAATTATCGCAATAAACATAGCCATTACCAAAGCGGCTCTGTAGGGGAATTTGCCAGATCCATCCTGCTTCCTTTGCACAAGATCGAGTATAGGGTGACGGTTGTTTATGGGGTTCACTTGCTATGGCTATGGCGCTATTGACAGGTAGCCAGTGAGACCAATCGGTGAAACCGGTTTTTAGTGCGCCTTCAATAAGCAGTGCACGAAATCCACTGCAATCAATAAATAAGTCGGCTTTGTGTTGCTGCTTGTTATCAAGGTTGAGGCTGAGGATGTTGCCGTCAGGGGCTAGATGTACTTCGTTAACTTTGGCCTGAATATGTTTTACTTTTCTCTCGATTGAATAGTCTTTTAAGTAGTTTGCATACAGAGATGCGTCAAAATGAAAGGCGTATTTATAATCTGACAGACTATGGCCACTATCTACGCTTGGCTGGGCAAAGCGATTATCAAGGGCGACTTGACTAGCTAGGCAAAAATCTTGAAGCTTGAAATTGCTTAGTTCTTTTGGGTTGGTTTTGATTTTTTGACAGCGATAAAGGTAGTGATGAAAGTCGACGCCGTTTAAGGGTTGACCATAGTCTGAAAATGGATGGAAAAATTGAGAGCCTTTGTTAAACCAGTCTTCAAATTGGATACCTAGTTTAAACGTAGCATGTGTTTTTTTTATAAAGTCTATTTCATCGATGCCAAGGCTTGCATTAAAATTTCGTATGCCGGGTATGCTGGCTTCACCTACGCCTATCGTACCTAGATTGGGAGCTTCTATTACGGTGATATCTAATTCTCGTTGATCGTTGGCTAGTGCAGCAGCAGCCATCCAGCCAGCAGTGCCTCCACCAACAATAATTATTTTTTGTGTTTTATTATTCATTTTCTCTATTTCCTTGAGCTAGATCTGAGATACTTAAAAACCTAGATTTGTAAAACGTTTTACAGTAATATCTTGAGCATACCATTGCAGGCGAATGTGTGCGATAGCGCACAGGTGTTTCAAGCAAGGCGGCTCTTGGTTCGAGCCTTAAAGCATAATAACGAGAATGAATATGGCCGAAGTTGGGATTAAAGATGTTGCAGCAAAAGCTGGTGTTTCAACGGCAACAGTTTCACAAGCACTGCGAAATCCTGGCCGTGTCGCTGACGCTACTCGTGAAAAAGTTCTCGCAGCAATTGAAGAGGTAGGTTATACACCGAATAAGTTAGGCGTGAGCCTGCGTACCTCTAAAACCGGAAATATTGTTGTTATTATTCCCGATGTTGCAGATAGCTATAATTTTGGAATTATCAAGGCTATTGAGCAAGTGGCTCATGCTCGTGGTTATTCTGTGCTATTGGGTGATACTCAGTGTTCACCACTTCGGGAGCGTGAATACGCGGCGATGGTTAAATCCCGTCAGGCAGACGGAATTATTCTATTATCCCACCGACTCCCTTTTGATACCGATGGCGGTGATGCGGAATCAAATCGTTTGCCGCCTATTGTTAACGGTGGTGAGTTTACCGGTGTTAGAGGTGTGCCAGCGGTGACCATCGACGATGCCAAAGCTGGTGAGGATGCAACTCAGCATCTAATCGATTTGGGGCATAGCAATATTGCTGTTATCACAGGCGATATGGACTGTCCGACAAGTCAAAACCGGCTACAAGGCTTTAAGCAAGCAATGGAAAAATCGGGGCTTTCAGTTAATGAGAAAAACATCATTAAGGCTGATTATACGGTTGAAGATGGCGAGGCTGCTGTCAAAAAGCTTCTGATATTAAAAACACGACCAACGGCTATTTTTTGTTTCTCCGATGAAATAGCCTTGGGGGCTATGCACTCATTACAGATGCACGGTTTTGATGTACCCAGTGATATCTCCATCATTGGTTTTGATGACATTAAATTTGCTAAGTATTTTTCTCCCGCTTTAACAACCATTGCTCAGCCAGCTGAGTTGATCGGCGAAACCTGCGCAAACCTACTAATGAATTTATTAGATGAAAAAGCGCCGGAGAAAGACCGCTATATTCTTGAACACGAATTAATCGTTCGGGGAAGTACAGGGCCAGCGCCCGGAGCTTGATTGCAGGCTTTTTAATCTCAATAGCAGTTTCTTATTAACAGACAAGGAGGGACCTATGTCTTCTCGAGTAGCACCTGCGTTTTTATTTTTATGTGTTTGTTTTTTTACATCAAACGTTTTGGCCGAAAGTTCATCTCACCCTGGTGATGGGGAATGGTGGTTTACCCCTTATCCTGAGCAGTTTGATACCAAGCTTTTAAAAAATGATATGCCTTATATCTCGGTTAAAGGTAATCAGTTTGTTGATGAAGATGGTAAGCCAATTATTTTTAGGGGCTTGAATTTTTCCGATCCAGATAAACTTAAAAAGAACCGAAAGTGGGATAAAAAGCATTTTAAAGTGGCATCGGAATGGGGCACTAACCTTATTCGTTTACCTATTCACCCAATTGCTTGGGAAAGCCGAGGCGAAGAAGCCTATATCGCTTTATTAGATGAAGCAGTTATTTGGGCAAATGAACTCAATATCTATCTGGTATTTGATTGGCACTCTATGGGTAATATCTTTGAGGGACTTTATCAGCACCGTATGTATAGAACAAATATGGATCAAACCAAGCAGTTCTGGCAAACCATAGCGCATCGTTATAAAGATGTACCTACTGTTGCTTTTTATGAGTTGTTTAATGAGCCAACGGATGGTGATGGCCGCTTTGGTGAGTTAACTTGGCCTGAGTGGAAGCGTTTTAATACCTCGTTAATTGATTTAATTGCTGCCTATGACCCAACGGTAGTGTCTTTAGTAGCAGGCTTTGATTGGGCTTATGATTTGAGTGAAGCGCGTGGTGACTTGATAGACAGGCCTAATGTTGCCTATGTTTCTCACCCTTATCCTCAAAAAGCTGAGGGGCCTACTCAGGCTAAGCAGTGGGATGAAAAATTTGGTTTTGTCACTGAGCATGCCCCCCTTATGGCAACTGAAATTGGCTGGATGAGAACAGGAGAGCGCGGTGGTCATTACCCTGTTATTAATGATGACATGAGTTATGGGCCGGCAATTATGGACTATCTAGATGCCAAGGGAGCTTCTTGGGTGGCTTGGGTGTTTGACCCAGATTGGACACCAAATATGTATGAAGGTTGGAGTTATAAGCCGACCCAACAGGGTGAGTACTTTAGAAAGGTTATGCTCGAAAAAAAATAAGTGATAAAAAACGAGGCGCTCACCCTTCATGTGAGCGCCTTTAGGTTTTCTAAGCATTTAGCGCTTCTTGTTTTCGGTACTGCGTCGGCGTAAGCCCTTCTAGCTTTTTAAATAGGGCGTTAAATGTGGCTTTAGAGTTAAAGCCAGAGGCATACATTACATCAAGTACGGCACTGTTTTTCTCTTCTCTTAATAAGCGCTTGGCTTCTTCTAGGCGATAATTGTTAATAAAGTCCGCAAAGTTGCAACCGTAATGGCCGTTAATAACAGCCGATAGGGTTCGTTTAGATATGCCCATGCTTTGAGCTAAAGATTCTTGTGAGAGTTCAGGGTCTGTATAGCGTTTCTTAGTCTCCATAAGTTGCATCAGCAAGCTTACATATTCCGGGTTTATATTGGGAGTTTGTTCAATACTTGGTTTGAGGCACAGAGCAGGGTAGCTGCGTTGTTGAATAGCATCGCGATTAAGTTGCAATACCAAGATAAGGTAAAATAATGCAGCAAAATAATTTTGGCTTAAGCCCCAAAACTCTATAGGCATACTTGCGCCCAAATGTGACTGAATTAACAGTAATACCGACACTAAAATGCCTAATAAGCCAAATATAAGCCAGCCAGAGCATAATATTTCTAGTGCGCCCAGCTGAGGCTTCTTATTTTGTATTTTGTAGTGCTTATAAAGGATATGGCATGACATCATAATAAGCACAACTCGGAATATCTCGCGTGCTACTTGAACAAAAAATAGCGATACAGATAAGTCAAAAACACTGTGATTTTGCTGCATCTCTATTTTCACATCCGTTGGTAGGCTGTGGTATAGAATAATTTGGTGGCTGATTTGCAGTATAAACGGCAAAAAGATAAGTGCGTGCGCTGGTTTAAGTTCAAAGTCTTTATCAAGGAGGCTTGCGATCATTAAGAAGCCAAAGGGAGCTTGTAGCCAGGCTCCAAACTCAAATAGATAGATGATATTAGGCGCGTGGCTGATGACCCATGGATGAAAGCCTGCACCAAAGCTGATTAATATATCTAATGGAATGGCGGCGCTGCTAACAAAAAAGCCACAGGAAAAGACCAAAAAAGAAGTGCGTTTTTCTGGCAGATTTGCTATTTGGAAGGAGCAAATAACACATAATAATATGGTGATAATTAGTGCTAAATCATGGCCGTTAAATAGTATTTGGGACATATCCGATTACCTGAATTCCTTTGTCTTAACGTGCTTCTATTAACCTGTTGTGACACTAGTTTATTAAAAAAATAATCGCAAGTGTGCTTTCTTTTAACCATGATCTGGGCTCGGAATTACTTCACAAAAAAGCAAGTTGATGTTTTTTTGACGCTGACGCGACGACTCCCTTATAGCCCTTATTTTATGGGCGATTTTGCATGTATTTGTATTTTCATTGCATAAAAGTGAACGTTTGATTTAGCGCAATACCATGAATTAGACGACATACCTTGAGGCCTTAACTACCTTGCCCTTATGTTCAGGCAGCCTTCATTATTTTTGTTCACATTTATAGCTGATTAATGAGAGCTGCTTGATAAATAAATAACCTCTATTTAATTATTTGGAGAATAATAATGAACAGGACACTTACAAGTGTGCTGCTTGCTGGCTTACTGTCGTCTACAGCCAATGCGGCCCAAGTAACTATGACATCACAAAGCGATTGGGGTGTGTCGTTTCAGGGATTGACTGAAATCGTTAATGATGAAAACAGCGCCGTTGATGGCTGGACTCTAAGTTTTAGTTCTCCCTTTCAGATTGACCAGGTTTGGAATGCAAAAATCATATCCCAAACAGGTAATAACTACGTTATAGGCAATTTGGATTATAACGGCCTGATTCAACCGGGTGAGTCGGTCAATTTTGGTTTTATTGCCTCTCCTGGTAACGCTCCTATGCCTGCTGTGATTGCCTTTAACGGGGAAGAGGGCAGCATGCCGTCGCCATCACCTAGCCCAGTGATGACTCCAAGCCCAGTTGTTAGCCCAAGCCCTGTGGTAACTCCGTCACCTGTTGTCTCGCCATCACCGCTGGTGTCACCAAGCCCACAGGTTTCACCATCACCGGCAGTAACGCCGAGCCCTGTGGTAAGTATGCCTCCTATCGCTGGTGGTAATACTGATGACTGGTTAAGCGTCTCTGGTAACACCATTGTTAATAAAGAGGGTCAAGCTGTTTGGCTAACAGGCGCTAACTGGTTTGGCTTTAATACTACCGAGCGTGTTTTCCACGGTTTGTGGAGCGCCAACTTGGATGAAACCCTTGAAGCAATGGCTGATCGTGGCATCAACTTAATTCGTGTGCCATTTTCCACCGAGATTGTTCATGAGTGGATGACAGGTAATGCCGTTACGCCTCAGGTTAATGACTACGCAAACCCTGACCTTGCGAATAAGAACAGTTTAGAGATCTTTGATATTTTCTTGGCTAAGGCGAAAGCCCACGGTATGAAAGTATTATTGGATGCCCATTCTGCAGAAGCTGACAATATGGGGCACATTGCACCTCTTTGGTATAAGGGTGAATTTGATGAAAAAATCTTTATTGATACTTGGGTGTGGTTAGCTGAGCGTTATAAAAACGACGACACGGTTATTGCCTTTGATTTAGAGAATGAGCCTCATGGTAAGGCGCACTCAGAGGCTGATTTTGCTAAATGGGATACCAGTACAGATGCAAATAACTGGAAATACATTGCCGAGAAATTATCAGCCGCAATTTTGGATGTTCACCCTGATATCTTAATTATGATTGAAGGCATCGAGGTTTACCCTGTTGATGGTCAGACGTGGACCTCTCGCAATGAAGATGACTACCACTTTAACTGGTGGGGCGGAAACTTACGCGGTGTGGCTGACTTGCCTATTGAAGTAGCCGGTCATCAAGACAAGATTATGTACAGCCCGCACGATTACGGCCCCTTGGTTTTCCAACAGTCTTGGTTTTATCCAGGTTTCTCTAAAGAGACCCTTATCAACGATGTTTGGCAGGACAATTGGTTATTTATTCACACAGATGGAACAGCGCCACTACTTATTGGTGAGTGGGGCGGTTTTCTTGATGGTGGGCCTAATGAAGCCTGGCTCGAGGCGATGAGATCACTGATTGATGAGTATAAGTTACACCACACATTCTGGTGCTTAAACCCTAACTCAGGTGATACCGGTGGTTTGCTTGGCCATGACTGGAAAACTTGGGATGAAGCTAAGTACAACATGCTAGAGCCTGTGCTTTGGCAAGATGAGCAGGGCCGCTATGTGGGCTTGGATCATGAAATTCCATTGGGCCCTAACGGCTTGACGGTGAAGCAGTTTTATCAAAACGGTGGCGATGAGCCGCTAGGTCTTTAAGTCATTTTTTAACTTAATTCTCTTAACCAATATGTGCTCACAGGGATGCTGTGGGCGCAAAAGGAGTTTGATTGTGAAAAACTTTTTTCTTAAAAGCTCGCTAGCGGTGGCCGTAGCCTCTGCAGCATTTAGTGCGCAAGCAGCCACACCTAATTATGGTGAAGCCCTGCAAAAGTCGATTTACTTCTATGAAGCACAGCAAGGCGGTGTGCTGCCTAGTTGGAACCGTGTTGAATGGCGTGCTGACGCTGTTCTTAACGATGGCGCCGATGTGGGTGTCGATTTGAGCGGCGGCTGGTTTGATGCCGGTGATCACGTTAAATTTGGTTTCCCAATGGCGGCATCTGCCACCATGCTGGCATGGGGTGTGATCGAAAACCCTGAAGCCTATGAGCAAACGGGGCAAATGAAACATATTAAAAATAACTTGCGTTTTGTTGCAGATTATTTTGTTAATGCCCACCCTTCAGACAATGTGCTTTACGGCCAAGTTGGGACTGGTAGCGACGACCATGCATGGTGGGGTTCACCAGAAGTTGTACACTTAACTAGTCGTGCTGCTAGTAATCGCCCAAGTTACAAAATTGATGAAAACTGCCCAGGCTCTGATCTTGCAGGTGAAACATCAGCTGCTTTAGCTGCTATTTCAATGATTTTTCAAGATGATGATCCAGCTTACTCGGCCAAATTAAAAACTCATGCCGAGAGCCTCTATCAGTTTGCTCATACCTATCAAGGTAAGTACAGTGACTGTATTACCGATGCAACTGCATTCTATAACTCTTGGAGCGGCTATAAAGATGAGCTGGTTTGGTCATCTATTTGGATGTATCGCGCTACCGGTGAGCAATCTTACTTAGATGCCGCTAAACGCGATTACGCTAATCTAAATACTGAGCAACAAAGCACGATTAAGTCTTATAAGTGGACTCACGCTTGGGATGATAAAGGATATGGCTCTTACGTATTGATGGCGAAATTAACTGGCGAGCAAGAGTATCGTGATGATGCTGAGCGCTGGTTAGATTATTGGAGTACAGGCTACGAAGGTCAGCGTGTTAATTACACCGCAGGTGGCCTAGCTCAGCTTGATACTTGGGGAGCGACTCGCTACGCAGCTAACACCAGTTTAATTGCCCTTATTTACTCTGATTACCTAAAGGCTGAGAATATCTCTTTAAGCAAAGCGCAAAATTATTACGACTTTGCTGTAGGCCAAATGGAATACATCATGGGTGATAACCCTGCAGGGCACTCTTTCCAGATCGGTATGTCGGACAATGGGCCTAAAAACCCTCACCATCGTGGAGCTCATGGTACTTGGGCTGATAGTTTAACGGTTCCTGCTGAGAGCCGTCATTTGTTAGTCGGCGCTTTAGTTGGTGGCCCCGGCACAGGTGATGCGTATTCTGATGACCGCGGTGACTACATCGCTAATGAAGTAGCAACCGATTACAACTCAGGCTTTACTGGTGCACTTGCGCGTTTGTACCTTGATTTTGGTGGTGATCCTATCCCTGAAAATCAGTTCCCTGCTCCAGAAGTTCGTGATGATGAATTCTTTATTGAAGCAAAAACTAATGCTACAGGCCCTCGTCATATTGAAATCGGCGCGCGAGTTTATAATCGCTCGGCATGGCCTGCGACTAATTTAAATGAAGCTAAATTACGCTACTTTATTGACTTAAGTGCTGAGATGGCTGCAGGTTATAGTGCCAACGACATCACCGTGAGCACGGCTTATTCGCAAGCGAGTAGCTATACTCAGTTAATGCCATGGGGTGATCCTGCTGACAATATTTATTACACCGAAATTGATTTCAGCGGTGTTGATATTTTCCCTGGTGGCCAAAGCGATCATAAAAAAGAAGTGCAGTTCCGTTTAAGCTTACCAACGAATACCAACGCTTCAGATTGGGATAACTCAGCAGACCCATCTTGGGACAACTACAGCAACGCCTATAAAAAAGCACCTCGTATCGCCTTATACGATGGCAGCACTCTTGTTTGGGGTGAAGAGCCTGGCGCTTCTTGTGGTGGTGACTCTGGTGTGAACTGTGCGCCAGTGGCTGACAACGTTGTTGTGAGTACCGAAGCTGACATGGCGGTTGATATTATGCTTAGTGCTACAGATGCTGATGGCAGCATTAGCAGCTACGATGTATCTAGCCCAGCTCACGGTACACTTTCAGGCTCTGGCAATAGCTACACCTATATTCCTGATATGGGGTATTTTGGCACTGACGTCTTTACTTATACCGCGATGGATAATGCCGGTGGTGTATCTAATCAAGCGACTATTAGTGTATCGGTCAGTGAGCCTGTTGTTCCTTCTGTGCTTATTAACAGCCCAGCTAATGGCAGTGATGTTTATACCTCTAGCACGGTTAGCTTAAGCTTTACCGTAGCCAATGCCGCGAGTGTGGATGTCTTGGTAGATGGTGTGAAAGTGGCCAATAACCTAACAGCTAACTCTGTTCAGTTTGATGCTCCAGCAAACGAAGGCATGTTCACGGTTGAGGTGATTGCTCAAGATACTAATGGCAATGACTTAGATGCTTCAGCTAGCCTAGAGCTAAATGCGATGATGGCACCGGCTAATATTGCTCCCGTTGCGGACTTCAGCTCAACCGTTACAGGTTTAAATGTACAGGTTGATGCATCTGCTTCCAGCGATGCTGATGGTGATCAGCTTACTTACACATGGGACTTCAACGGTACAAGCGCAAGTGGTGTTAATGCAACACACAGCTTTACTGCTGCTGGTACTTACGCTATTGAACTGACGGTTTCTGATGGTATTGACAGCGACACTATCAGTGACACCGTTACTGTAAGCGCACCAGTGGGTGGCGGCTTACAGTGTGAGTATGTGGTTTCTAATGAATGGAACACCGGTTATGTCGCGGTTATTCGTTTAACTAACAATGGTGACGAAGTGGTTAATGGTTGGAACGTAAGCTGGTCTTACCCCGCTGGTTCAGACCGCACTAATGGTTGGAATGCTGTTGTTACGGGTAATAACCCTTATAGCGCAAGCAACTTAAGTTGGAATGCTAAGATTGAGCCTGGTCAAACCGTAGAATTTGGAATGCAAGGCAGCAAGCCAAATGGCAGTTCTGCTCCAGTTCCTACTGTAACCGGTGATCTTTGTTTGTAGGTTTTTGTAAGTTAACCCTTCAGGCCTGATGTTCATCAGGCCTATCTCCTCTTGCTAGTACTTTTGCCAGGTACCCCGTGCCTGGCTTTTTTATGCTTTATACAAGCGCCTTGTTTTCTGGTTAATAAAAAATCTGTTTGTAATTGGAGGCGATAACTAAGAAGGTATGAACTCGTGCTCGGGTTTGTATTTGAGCGTTAACGAGAATTTTATCGGTGCCTTATCACTAAGATACCGTTGAATTAATTAATAGTTAGGGTTTCCAGTCTACATTTTCTTTGATGAGCTTAGCTGGAACACCACCTACTAGAGTGCGCTCAGCCACATCACGTGTCACAACAGCTCCTGCTGCAATGACGGCTCCTTTACCTATGGTCACGCCTTTGAGAATGGTGGCATTCATACCTATCCACACATGGTCACCAATAGTAATTGCTGCCGCTTTGGATTTACCGCTACCTATATCGTGATCGTCGCTATCTCTTATGCAGACATGTTCACCAATGGCAACACCGTGACCAATGTGTATTTTTTTAGAACAGTAAATGGTGGACTTCATATTGATGAAACCGCTGCCCAGCTTTAATTCTGCACCGTGTAGGAGAACAAGGTGGCAGCCTGTAAAAATCTCAAAGTCTTTGTCTACTTTAATTTGTGCATCAGCAGATACGGTTAAGAGTGAGTCATAGTAGCGAAAGCCATGCCAGGCTTTGCCAATATGCAAGGTACCACTACCTGTCATGGTTGAGGCTTTTGATACATTTGCTTGTACTTTGGGGTAATAAAAAAGCTGTGTTGAATATATGCGATAGTCCGAGCTACGCAATAATTTAAATGAAATGAAATTGAGTACTTTTTTTATGCTTGCTTTCAAGATGACTCCAAGGCGACCGACATAATGGTGCTCTGGTTTTATTTTGGTAATGTTCTAGCTTATGGGACAGGTATTTAAGTGGCCTACGAATAGGATAGGTTTTGTTGTGTTTATAGTAAATTGCGCTTCGCGGTTACATACCGTTGAAGCGCAATGAAATTAAACATAGTTAACGATCAGTTTTTAGACCCATCCGCGTCTTAATTCTAAACTTTCGCGAATTTCAGAGCAGCGCTGTTTTGATAGCGGATAAAAGCCCATAATCCAGAAACAGATAGAGTAAAAAATAGTTGGAACAAGAACATAATTAAGCTTCATATTTGCTAATAGTTCAGCTGATGGTGGATTCTTTGAGGTACTATCAAAACCAATAATACTTAATAAACTGCCGGTGAAAAGCAAACCCAGTGATATGCCTAGTTTGCACATCCAACTCATCGCACCTGATACAACACCTTCACGCCGTTCTCCTGAGCGATGCTCTTCCCAATCACACACATCGGCTTTTAAAGAGGCTACTGCCACCCAAAACGCGGCATTAGCGGCACTTGCAAGAGGTAGGGATATAAGTGATAGATAGGGGTTTTGTGGGGTGATGGTAAACCATTGAATCGCATTAAAAATGGCACAGCATAATAAGCTGTAGCGAGCTAATGTTGTTTTATCAATATCGGATAGAAAGCGCATAGTAAATGCTGCACCTAATGTTGCGCCAGCTATCGCGAGTGTTCCGCCGTAGCCCCCAAGAATAGTGGCAGATTCAGCATCACCACCAAAAAGATAGTAGGTGCTAACATAGAATCCTAAAGAGCCATTTAAAAATATACCAAATAAATTTAATGATGCCGCGGTGGCTAGAAAGAGTAGGGGTTTGTTCTTGGTAATGACGGATAAAGACTGCTTAAAAGTGACTTTAGACTGTTCCTTAGCTAACGAGCGATAGCGTTCTCGGCATCCTATAACGGTAATAAATCCGGCTGCTACAATGAGTACGCCAACGACTAATGCGGTATATCTAGCGCCCTCTAAAGGCGAATCGAAGATATCCCAGTACATCATTGCTGTAAGCCATGGAATCCCAAGGCCAATTGGGCCTTTTAAGGTTTCTCGGAAGGCAAAAAGACGATTTCTTGCTTCATAACCTGGTGTTAGTTCTGAGCCCAAAGATTCGTATGAAACAGTAAAAATAGTGTAAGCGGTATAAAATAGAAAGAGGGTGACGGTAAAATAAATAGCTGAAAATAAGTCGCTTGCTTGCTCTGGAACTAACCAGATGAGTTGCAGCGTAATTGCAGTTGCGATGGAGCCGATAAGAATAAATGGCTTTCTTCGGCCGTATTTTGAGCGGTAATTATCAGTAACTCTACCAATAAATGTATCGGCAAAAGCATCCCAGAAACGAGCGGTGGCCATAATAGTGCCAATAACCAAAGGGCTTACACCGAGAACAACGTTATAAACAATCATTGCCATTAGATTCACACTTTGGATAGCATAAAAGTCGGCGGCTAAACCTGTAGAATATGCAAATTTTTGCCTTAAAGGCACTTCATCATTTACTGCTGTTAGTTCCTGCTCATGTGCTTTGCTCATGTGAAATCCTTTTAGGAGGTATGCTTCAGTTTATAGTCGGCTTTTGTAATATCTTCTCTTAGTGAGAAATCGTAGATCCTGTCTGACATTAAAATGGTTTCAGGTCTGTGTGCTATTACTACTCGGGTGATAGCAAGTTGATTTAACGCTTGATTGATCAGTGTTTCTGTAGCGGTATCTAGATGGCTTGTGGCTTCATCTAAAAAAAGTATTTTAGGGTCTTGATATAGGGCTCTAGCAAGAAGTATTCGCTGTGTTTGCCCTCCTGAGAAAGCATTACCCATATCGCCCACTAGGGTTTTTAAGCCCATGGGCATGTCTGCTATTTCGTCAAATACGTGGGCTAATTGAAGGCAGCGAGTGACTTTTTCAACATCAATCTTTTCGTCAAAAAAGCTAACATTTTCTTCTACTGAACCAGATAGAAGCACGTCATCTTGCATGACAGATGCACAAATAGAACGATAACTAGCAAGACCAATTTTTTCTATATCTTGCTCGTCAACAAAGATATTGCCTTCCGTTGGTTTGAGTAGTCCTGCCCATACTTTAAGCAGTGTACTTTTACCAAAACCAGATGGCGCAATAATCGAAATACTTTCGCCGTGCTTAACCTTTAAATTCACCTCGCTAAAAACAGGGGCTTCGCTCTCAGAATATTGAAAGGATAGGTTTGATATGCTTAACGCCCCTTTAGTTGTTTTCTTGTCTTCAAGATAGGTTGTTCGGCTGGCTGTTTCTTGTTCAGTCAGTGCGATGTCGCCTATACGATCCATATGTAAACCGAGCATTTTAAATTCGAAATAAACGTTAATAAGTGAACGTATTGTTCCTGAAAACTGTCCACGCCAGGCTACAAATGCGTACAGCATGCCAATGCTAAACTCATTTTCAATAACAAGTAGAGCGCCTATCCATACGATGGCAATACTTTCTATGGACGAGGTGATGCCATCTACCATGCTATAAGCAATGCGTAGTTTTTCACCGCGAATATATTCATTCATGGAGTCAGAAAACTTTCGCTGCCACATCGATATACGAACCTCTAAACGGTTGTACATCTTTAAAGGCATGATTGCTCGTAATGTCTCGATGAAGTGACTGTTTTCCTTTGCCGATGCAACAATTTGTTTCTCTGTGACCGCGCGCATTGGGTAGAAAAATATCATGCGATAAGCCAGATATACGAATACTGAAAAAACAGCAATGGCGGCAAGCTTGGGGCTGTATAAGAACATCATTATTAGCGTTGTAACAACCATAATGCCGTCTAAGACTGCACCAATAAGAGAGTCACTGACGGCTCGTTGTAGACTGCCTACAGAACCAAAGCGAGAAACAACATCTCCCACATGGCGCGACTCAAACCAGCTGAAAGGTAACTTTACTAAATGGCGAAATAGACCAGAGGTAAGTTGGTAATTAAAACTGGTACCCATATATAGTAGGGCCCATGATCTCACTTGACTAATGCCAACACTAAAAAATGAAAGTAATAAAAAGCCTATGCCTAAGGTGTGCACAAGGTTCTTGTCGTTATTTACAACGGCACTATCAACGACGAGCTGCATGTAATAGGGCATGGCGATGCCAATCGTTTGCAGTACCAAAGATAGAATTAAGACTTGAATCAAGCTTGATTTTAAACCGTGAATACTTTTAGCGAAGTCCCATAGATTGATGCGTTCTTTTTCAATCTTTTTTTCAAAAGAAGGTAGTGGGACTAACTCAAGTGCAACGCCGGTAAAATGCTTAGATACATAGTCGGGGCTGTACTTTCGTTCTCCAAGTGCCGGATCTAGAATGGTTATACTGTTCTTTGATGCCTTGGTAATAACCACAAAGTGGTTTAAATCCCAGTGAAGGATAGCTGGAAGTTTGATAGCTTCGAGTGCCTCCATATCAATACGCAAGGGTCTTGTATCTAGCTTAAGATCTTCTGCAACGGCCATTAGTTGGCTTAAAGTGGCACCTTTAATACTAATGGCGTGTTCTTTGCGTATTTCGTGAAGGCCTATTTCATGTCCGTGGTAGCTCAGCACCATAGCGAGACAGGCAAGCCCGCATTCGGCAGCCTCGGTCTGCAAGACCAGTTTTGCATTCTTTCTTGATGAAAAGTTAAGTGCGCTCACCTTAATACCCTTTTAAACTGAGTAAAGGCTCAAAAGCCCAAGAGATAATAGAGCGCTTGTCTCCGACCATATTGGCTGAGAATGTCATTCCTGCACGCAATTCAATGGTTCTATTTCTTGTGTTAACAGTTTGCTCTTCAAGCGTGGCTTTAACTAAATAAACTTGCTGAGCTGGATCTAGCTCGCCATTGTTGATTAAGCTTTTTGAAATAGATTTGTTGATCGCTTTAAAACTGCCAAATTTTTGAAATGGAAATGCGTCATATTGTATTTCTATCTCTTGTCCAACTTGGCTAAAACCAATAGCGCGTGAAGGGACACGTAAATGAGCTTCTAGCTTACTGTTTTCTGGCAGAATAGATACTAGAGGTGTTCTTAGATCTACTCGTTCCCCTGGTCGAGCAAGTACCACACTGATTGAGCCTGATATAGGGGCCTTAACAACATAAAAGGAATTGGATTTGATTGTGATTAAGTTACGCTCTAGCTCCGAAATACGCTGTTCGTCACGGCTTTTGGCTTGCTCATGCGTAAGATCAATAGCTTCTAAATCGTGTTCAAGATTACTTATACTTGAGTCCGATGATGTTATTCTAAACTTGGTATCATTAAGTGCAATGACAGCTTGAGACAGCTCTATTTTTTTTAAGTTTAACTCGGCTTCAGACATCTGCTTGTTTTTATATAGGCGAGCATAATTATTTAGATCTTTTTTGATTATTTTGATAAATAATTTTCGTTCTTGCTCTTGGAGGAGAAGTATTTTTCGCTCGTTGATTTTGGATGTGAGGGTATCCTGTAGTTTTCTTTTTTCTTTTCTATGAAGCTGTTCAGAGATAGCAATGTCATCTTGTATGTTTTTAATGTTTGTTTGGATGTTATGAGAGATTTGGCTGCTTATATCGCCACTAGTACTGGATTTTTCTGATCGAACTTCAAATAAAGGATCACCTTTGCTAACAAAGCTGCCTTCGTCAACAAGTTGTTTGGTGATGTATCCCCCATACTCACCAAATACATGGCTTAAGCCTTTGTCTGGTACTAAATAGCCTGACACACGCTCGCGATGTGTGTACTGCCCAAGGACCGCAAACCCAACTAACGTAATAAGTAATACTAAGGAAAGAAGAACCAAAAGTCGTAATGAAGGTGGTTGAGCTATAAGTGTATCGCTATACCAATGCTGACTTTGGGTGTCTAGAGCTTCCTTTCTAAATAATGTCGACACTCTACATCCAAATAGTAAAGTTAATTAATCCAATAAATGAGCGTGTTTTATTGCTCTATTTTTTTTGGGGTGTATTAGCGATCTCAGTGTTATTCACTGCTAAGCATTTTTCATTAAGTAAAGCTGGGGCTTTAGTATTGGTTTCATTGTGCTTGCCAATTTAACGTATGCGTTGCTGTGTTTGGCGCTTTTTATTTTGTGTCATAGCATATATTCCGATATTTGCATGTCAACAGTTGATATTTATTGGTTGTGGATACAATTAGGCGCGGTGTTTATCGCGCCACTTGTTGTTGTAATGGCGTCAAATATCATGTCTGTGCTTGTAAAAAAAAATAATAAGGTGTTAGTATTTTTTCGCCTTTTGATGTTTTCTTGCTGATCTTCATAAAAATAAAATTATTTTTGGCGTGATATTCATCTTTCAAAAGGGATGGCAGGAAGCTTGGAGAATAAAATGTTGTCAGTTAGTCAGTTTAAAGAATTAAATATTCCCACGACGTGTACAAAATTTAAAAATGCAAAAACCATGTGGGTGAATTCCGAAGCTATACTTTCGCTTCCACCTGAATATCACCACTTAAAAAATAGTGATGCGTTCTGTGATACATTCGCTTACGGAATTTCTGGTACCGAGTGCTTTGAGGGCTTGGAATTTGATATTAATGATACGCTTACAGTACAAGCTGAGCGCTATGGTGGGGCGGGAACATTGGCCCATGGTGGCGGGGTTCGAACAGGTACATTTGATCGTTTTCAGCTCAAAGGAATAGGTTCAAATATTCTTGAAGGTAAGATGTTACGTTTGCACCATTCCTATGGAGGAGCAGACCTAAAAACCTCTCTGCAAGAGGTGATAAGTACGCTTGTTTTAGATGAAATTCTACCTTTAGGTACCGTTGCTATATACGGTATTATTCATGTCTCTGCTGAAGCTGGTTATCACGTTGCTCATAACCCTGAAACCTATGGTCCTGATGACTATTACCTTAAGCGCGGCGACGGAATTATTTTAGTCCGTGAGGCATTTATACGCCCAGCTCATTTCATTCAATGCCCTATATTTCAGCCTATATCAAAACAGATTCGCGCCAAGTCGGATACTGGTCGAACGCGTATTGCTAATAAACGGCTGAATGAATTGCTCGGTGGTAAAAATGGTTATATCCAGTTTATGGGTAAATATTTGTCAGCAAGCGCCAATCAGTTAGCTTTTGCAAAAATATACGGTATAGCCCACAACGCACTCAGCCCATCAAACATATCGCTCGATGGACGCTGGGTTGATACATGGGAAACAAACTATGGAGTGGGGCGCTTATACAAATCTGATCTCAATCCTTCCTTGAATTTTGAGCAAGAGAGAATCATTGCTCAAGTTCAGGAGTGTGTTCTTAGCTTCGCTAAATTTAATCGGATAGAGCTAAACCCTGACGTACTATCCAAATACTATATCGAGCAGTCTCAGGCCTATTTTGAATATTATATCCCATTCCTTTTAGGGCTTGACGGTGTTGACCTTTCTGACCCTAAGATTAAATCTTGCATCGAGGTTTTATCTAAAAAAATAAGCTCCGATGTCTGCTCATTGGCTATGGGGCTTGAATCGTATTCAGACCGCTACCAAAACTCCCTGCTTGTTATTTTTCTGTCAGAATTGTTTTCTTCTGCTGTGGCACTGTATGAAGAGGGGGGGGAGCGTGTGTCGGTAGAAACCTCTGCGTGTCTTGAACTATGGAAGCAAGCTGCAAAAGAAGCCGGTGTTAGCCAAGAAAATGTACTTCATTTTGCTATGTCAAAGATCATTGTTTCAATGCGTCGAGCATATTTCGTAAGAATTTTTAATATGGATTCCTACGTATATTCTAATAGTGATGAAAGCTTAAAAGAGTACGTTTATAAACAGTGTGATTCTGATGATAAGTTTAACTGTGTTCCTAGGTTTATCGAAGGGGTTAGAGAGTCGATAAAGTGGATTATGGCGACACCGGTTGACTCTGCGGTTGTGTTGTTTGAAACATGCTCCATAAAAGTTACCTTCGATTATAGTGATTCTAAATATACTTTTGTGGACCAGTATTTAAATAAAACATTTTTGTTTTCCTCTTTTGATGAATTGAAGGGGTTTTTACATAGTAGGCATAAGGATCTTATTTTGTACGGTCATGACTTTACTGGTTATCTCGAAGTGCTTGATCGTTTACTAGTGAGCGAAGAGTTGGAGTGTTTGGTTTAGTATGTTTTTAAATATTAAAGAAGAAGATTCTTTTGCTGAAGCGATCATGCTGCGCGCAAACTCGGGTTTGAATTCTAGCCCTCATGATGTAAGCCTGCTGTCTAATTGTGCCCACCGTGGTTTGTTGGTGATTTTACGTACTGCAGATGGTGTGCCAGTTGGTTATTACACCATTGCAAGAATTACAACCGAAACCATGAGGGCTAAACTGATTAGACCTTCTTATTTGCGTTATACCTATGAATGGGATGATGGCTATTTATATTGGCTTGATTCGGTGGTGTTTGCCCCTGGAATGGCTCGTGAGGCAAAACCTTTGTTGCTGCGTGATTTAAGGAAAATGCGATTTTTAGCTTTTGAAAGAAATGGCCAAACTAGAATGTACTATCAAGCAAAGCGGGTAGCGGCTTAGCTGGTTTTCTAAATATAGATTTAAGGTGAGAATATAACCCTAGTTTATTTTAGTAGGGTATAAAAGAATTCCTTCTTTTTGGGAGGGGATATGGAAGCAACTGTCTTTGGTTGCATAAATTTATACAATAAATGATTAAGGAAATTATCATGGAAATTCGTGAACTTAAGTTAAGTGAAATTGAAGCTGTATCTGGTGGTTACTACTGTCCTTCTACTAGCTACTACCCGTACTCTGGTGATGAAGGTCACACTGGTCCTACTACTACTCCTTCAAATCCTACTACTCCTTCAAATCCTACAACTCCAACTTATCCTACCTATACTGGTGAGTAAGTTTGTTGCTAGCTTTTCCTTTATTTTAGAATAAAGGTGGGTGGCCGGGTACTTTGTAACCCGGCTATTCAAAGTTTGCATATTATTTACTGCATTGCTTGTTACGTCTCGTATGGATGTGGATCTTTGTTAGGCTCTTTCTATGCATTCTTATAAGCGCCTATAAACTATTAAATCTCTATCTACAATCATAATAATATGTCTTGCTATAGGTACTCTTATGTGTATCTTGGCTGCAAATAAGGTGAAGAATAGTGGGTCATTCTGTCGAAACACGTGCTAATGGTGTGTATGTTAATCTTGATGTGCTTTTAGCGAAGTACTGTACTCATATTCCACCGGAGGAGCTTGATTTAGCGATTAATATCTCTAAACGTTATGGCTACTTGTTTATTTCAACTCCTAAGTCGGGGTGTAGTAGTGTGATATCAACCCTTCAAAAGCTGGAATTGCAACGTCCTTATAAAATATGGCGCCACCCTATAGAGATTCATGATAAAAGCGTGTCGCCTTTGTGTGGTGCCCATGAGTTGGTTGATTTTGATCGATTTCTTGTTGCTCAGCCCTTTACCTTTACCTTTGTACGAAATCCTTACACTAGAGTTTTATCTGCGTACCTAGAAAAGATATGTGGTGGGTATTCTAGTATTCAGCGAAAGCAGATACTTCTTCAGCTTGGCCATAATTGCTCTGATGATTTGTTTGACGTTTCTTTTGTTGATTTTTTACGGGCAGTTTCAAACCAACCTGTTTCTACCATGGATGTACATTGGATGCCCCAATATTATGTGGCTAGCCATGATCGTATGCGTTTTGATTTTGTTGGTAGGCTAGAGTCGATGGATAGAGACTTTAGGTTTGTATTGTCTAAGATTTGTAATGATTTTGAACAATATATTACTTGTGAGCAGCGCCACGGGAAAAACGCAAACGATAAAATTAGCCGCTATTATACAGACGAGGCTGTTAGTTTGGTGAAAGAGATCTATGCTGTTGATTTTAAACACTTTGGCTACAGTTTAGAATTACCTATTACTGCTGAGAAAAAACATAAAAAGCTTGCTGAAATCGAGTTCTAACCTTATAGATCTCGTGTCTCTATGACAGTTTATTAGAGACTGTGAGTTATTTTAGCTTTTGACCTTCTTATCAATTAAGACTTGCGCTTAGAGGTATCACTTTTAGGGTGCGTACTTATACTTAAGTTGGATCAGAAGTTTATTTTGAAGCCTACTCCGAAACAATCACCGTAAACGCAGCCCATTGTTGGCCGTTACTGCGGGTAAAGTCGGCTTCACGCACTTGCACCATAAGCTCATAATTACTTTCAAAAGTTTGGCTATCAAAAGACTTATTTGCAATAGTCAGGCTTGCTGGTTTGGGGTGTGCCAAGATGGATGATTTTAGGGAAACAAGGGCCTTTCCTGCTTGAATACCCTGAAAGTCTAGGCGCAGTTGCCCTAGATTAGGGCTAATATGCCCGAGTTCCCAGCTATCGCCGACATAAACTTTTTTTGATGAAGCAACAAAGTGAGGCCGGCTACAAGTTCTAATGCTTGAGGCTTTTACTAAGCCTAAGTTGTTGAGGGTGTGCTCTGTAAGTACTCCTACAGCTTCGCCATTAGCGTTAAGAGTATAAGAATCAGCATCGGGATTGATGTTCATATTCAGTTTTCGCTTAGGCCATTCAGGTGGTTGGGCTGCACTAATGACTCGTTGCGCGATTACTCGGCTACCGCTGCTGCAGCTGGCCGTAAAGTCAGTGGTCTTCCCTAGTTCGTTAAAGACAAAGAACTTTTCGGGTTCTAATTGCAGTTCGGCGGATGAAAAAGCATTTTGAGCTTTGGGGAAGAGTTCAATAGGGACATAAAGGCAGATAGTAACAAGGGTAAGGCTGCCTGATGCTAAGGAGAGCTTTTTGTGAATGGGTTGAAAAATCCATGTGACCAAAGCGGCTGCAATAATGGCCGCGGGTACACCAACGTCACCTAGGCTTGTAACTAAGCTAGCATCCATTTATATATCCTTATATTTGAACAAGTTGTTCTAACGCTCGTTGCAAGTCTATGGCCTTATTATGGAAGGGGCTATAGGGCTCTTACTTTACGATGGCTGTATTACATGTGACACTTACTCCTATTACACGATCTTAACTCTCTACCACTTGTATCTGCGCTCTTAATATTCAGTGCTAAGGGGCCTTAATGCTGTGGCTAAGTCAGCCTGTAGAGAAGATGCTTAAGTTCGTGTTAATAGACACTAAAAACTAAAAATAATTCTAATAGATACCCATATGGATCAGTACACTCTCTCGGCTAAACATATTCAAGCAGCCCCTGCGAGCTTTAAAGAACGTTTAAAGCATCTTGGGCCATCTTTAATTCTTACCGCTAATGTGGTCGGCTCTGGTGAGCTGATCGTAACCACAACCCTTGGTGCCAAAGCAGGTTTTATCTTGCTTTGGGTTGTTATTCTTAGCTGTATAGCCAAGGTAGCTATACAGCTACAGTTTGGAAAACATGCAATATTAAGTTCGCAGACAACACTTGAGTCGTTTAATCAGCTTCCGGGGCCAAGATTACGCGGGCGTTCTTGGACAGTTTGGACTTGGTTAGGTCTGAAAAGTTTTCAGATGGTCCAGTACGGCGGCATTATTGGTGGGGTGGCTTTGGTGCTGAATTTGGCTATACCGGCACTGCCGATTAGTGCTTGTGCGATACTCGTTGGTTCTCTGGCTGCATTTATGTGTTATCGCGGTGATTATCCTTTTATTGAAAAATTTGCGATTACTTTAGTTGGGCTCTTTAGTATTTATACCGTATATACAGTGTGCTCGGTGCAATTTACGGAGTTTAAAATTGAGTGGTCAGATATTGCTTCAGGCTTAGAGATGAACTTACCTCTTGCGAGCCTTGGTCTAGCGATGGCGATGTTTGGTATTACCGGCGTCGGGGCTGATGAGATTATTTCTTACCCTTATTGGTGTTTAGAAAAAGGCTATGCGCGTAGTGTTGGCAAGCGTGACAATACCGAGGCTTGGACTTTGCGCGCCAAAGGTTGGCTCAAGGTAATGTACCTTGATGGAGTGCTTTCGCTGTGTATTTATTCGCTTTCAACGGCTGCGTTTTATTTACTTGGTGCATCGGTTTTACATTCGCAAGGCTTGGTTCCTGAAGGCGGAGAGCTTATCTCAACTTTATCTTCAATATATACCTCCATACTTGGTGACTATGCTCATTATATTTTCTTAACTGGGGCTTTTGTTACTTTATTTTCTACCTTGTTTGTTGCCGGTGTCTCCGCTACACGTATGTTTGCCGATGGTTTTGCGCAAGTGGGCTTGCTTGATTATTACAACGAAGAGCAGCGCTCTAAGGTAATTAAAGGCTTGGCTGTGTTTGTCCCACTGCTGTGGACGGCTTTATTTTTATTCTTTCAGGCACCGGTGCAAATGGTGGTATTTGGGGCGCTGGCTTTAACCTTGATGCTAGTACTTGTGGTATTTGCAGCGATTTGTTTTAAACGCGACCCCGCAGAGAAACTGATACCTGCCGGCTTTATGTTTAATTTCTTGTTTTGGGTGAGTGTTTGCGCTTTGCTATTTGTTGGTGTTCATTCGCTAAGTAAGCTGTGGTAGAGCAACCTACTAGAGCGGGGCAGAGTGCTTCTCTGCCCCTGTTTACAAACCCTCATTGGCGTCGCGAATACGCTCTTGTTTTTCTTGCTCTTCTTCAAAGGCGGCCTTAATTTCGGCAATCACTGAGTCAACATCAGCACTGGCTGCATCATCTTTAAAGTTGCCGCTTAATTCGCTATTAGGCTTGAGCTCACCTTCTTCATAAAGTGCCCACATCTCTTTAGCGTATTGGCTTTGTAATAGGCTAGGCGCAAATTCACCATAATAGCGACGCATATTATTTACATCGCGCTCGAACATGGCTTGGGCGTTATTATTGGCAGCGGCATTGACGGCTTGAGGTAGGTCGATAATAACGGGGCCGTACTCGTCAACTAAGACATTAAATTCCGATAAATCACCATGTACGATACCCGCACAAAGCATCAGTTGGATGTAGTGCATCATCAAACGATGATCTTCAAGCGCTTGCTCTTCAGACATCATGACCTCGCCTAGGCGTGGTGCTACTTCACCATCTTCACCTGTGACAAGCTCCATTAGCAGTACACCATCAATACAGCCAAAAGTATCAGGTACACGCACACCGGCACGGCTTAAGGTTGAAAGAGCATCCACTTCGGCATTTTGCCAAATTTCTTCCTGTTGCTTGCGGCCATAGTTAGATCGCTTTTCCATAGCACGGGCTCGTCGGCCGCTGCGAACTTTACGGCCTTCTTGGTACTGGGCTGCTTTTTTAAAACTGCGTTTTACCGCGTCTTTATAAACTTTGGCGCAACGAATGTGTTCACCACAGCGAACGATAAAAATGTCGGCTTCTTTGCCGCTCATGAGACGGCTGATGACTTCATCTATTAAACCATCATCAACAAGAGGCTGTAGGCGTTTGGGTGTTTTCATGTATCTAGGGGTACTTATAAGCGTGTAGTGATTCTAATCGATAAGCGCGTTGTGCGCTTTCTCTCTGAGTTATTAGGCTTGTTAAGTGGCTTATTATGCTAAGCCGCTCTTTATACAAACCTGTTTTCTATTCGAAATGGTCTTCATTAGTCTAAGCGCTAGTGAATTCAGTCATGTCATTAAGGTTGCTCTCTTTTTATTGCTCTTCAAGGTATGCGTCATTATAGAGCTTTTGTCTTTGACTTATCGCTGGGGACGCTGAGTAGGGTATTTATCGTCTATTCCAAGCCATTAAGCTCATTTGACTGTGCCTTTAAGATCATCATGTTAGCATCTTAGTTTTACATGTTGGGGCTCTTTACGTGGGCGCAATTGATATAAGTGGTATTAAGAAAGCATTTTCGGTATTTGATACTGAGCCTGAGCTTATCTATCTAGACAGCGCTTCTACCGCCTTGGTGCCTCGATGTGTCAGTGGACGCGTCTTTGATTATTTGCGTTATCAGCATGCTAACAGTGGGCGTGGTCAGTACCGTTTAGCCGAGTCGGCAACTCGTTTAGTGCGTGATGCTCGCTCAGCCGCCGCACGCTTTATTGGAGCTGAAAGTGCCGATACGCTGGCTTTTTGCTCCAGTGCCACAGAGGGCATTAATATGGTGGCCTCGGGCTGGTTGAGTGAGCGCCTTAAGCCTGGGCAAAATGTGGTGATCAGTGCAGCAGAGCATCATGCTAATTTGCTGCCTTGGCAAAAGGTCTGCAAACAAGCATCTGCGCAGTTGCGGGTGGTTGATTTAAATGCACATGGTCAGGTCGATTTAAACCACTTAAAAGCACTCGTTGATGACAATACAGTGCTGCTTGCCATGTCTCAAGTGAGTAATGTTTTAGGTGTGATCAACGATGTCAGTGCTTGGGCTGCTATTGCTCATAAAGTGGGGGCCCGACTATTAGTTGATGCTTCACAGGCTGTGGCTCACGTTCCTGCTAGTGTGGCGTCTTGGGCTTGTGATTTTTATGTCTTTTCTGGTCACAAGCTCTATGCTGGTCCGGGTTGTGCGGTGTTGTATGTCTGTAAAGCTGCGCAAACAGAGTTTAAACCCACACGCTTAGGTGGTGGTATTGTGACTGAGGTAGATTGGCAGCAAGCCAGTTTTATCCAGGGGATTGAAGTTTATGAGGCCGGTAGCCCTAATATAGCAGCCATAGTGGCTTTGCATGCAGCCATTGATTTTATAGACTCCATTGGTTGGCAGAAGATATTAGAGCACGAGCGCGTGTTAATAAGCTATTTACTGGGCAAGTTAAATAGCTTAGATTTTGTTCAGCCTTTGCTGAGTTGGGATATCAGTGCCAGCGATGTGGGAGTTGGTGAGAATACTAAGGCAGAGCTGCCCGTGTTAATCAGTTTTACTTGCCAAGGTTTACATAGCCACGATTTGGCCTCGTTACTTAATGCAGAGAATATAGCTTTAAGGGCAGGTTTGCACTGTGCTCAACCCTTGCACAAACAGTTAAATGTAAGTAACTCAAGCCGAGTGAGTTTGGGTTTATATAATAATAAAGAAGATATGGATTTATTTATCAAGGCTTTATCGAGGGCCTACGAATTATTAGCTGTCGTCAATGAGCCAGTAGGTATGGTGAATGAGTGAGCTAGCCCTTTATCAGCAGCAACTGCTGGCCCTACATAAGCAGCCCTTTGGTTTTAAACAAAAACTAGAAAACGCTGAATATAAAAAGGGCAGCAACCTAGCATGCGGAGATGTGATCGAACTGCAAGTAAAGCGAGAAGGTGATGCTATTAAAGCAGTGGCCTTTGATGGTGATAGCTGCGCTATTTGTCGCGCCTCAGCCAGCCTTTTATGTGAACATCTCGCTGATACGAATGTACAAAATGCGCGTACGATTTATAAGGCCTTGCAAGGGTATTTCTCAGAAGAGCAAGATCAGCTTCCAGAGCCTTATAAAGCGCTTACGCCTATTCGAGCGTTCCCAGTGCGAGTTCAGTGCGCTATGTTGCCGTGGACGTCTTTGCTCGAGCTGTTAGAGAGTAAAGAACATGCAAACTAGTTATCGTGAGCTGTTAAGGGCCTTTGATAAACAGAAGAGCTATGTGCTGGCCTGTATTGTCAGTACCCGTGGTGCAAGCTATCAAAAAGCGGGTGCGATGATGTTAATCACCGAGCAGGGCCGTTGTTATGGTTTGTTAAGTGGTGGTTGTCTGGAAGCCGATATCGCCCTGCATGCTAAACACGTTTTTTCTACCGCCGAACCCAAACTCTTACATTACGATTTAAAAGGCGAAGAAGCCGTGCTTTGGGGCTTGGGAGCTGGTTGTGAAGGCGAAGTTGAATTAGTACTTCAGCTTATTAATCCCGCAAATGCATTTTTATATTTTGATCGGGTATTGGCTGCACTTTCTGGTGGCGGGCAAGGCTGCTATAAATTAAGCCTGTGCACCAACAAAGCTGAATATGTAGAGGCTCAACAGGCTGAATGTGAAGACACCATAGCTCAAAATACCCATAAAGAACTGCTAGATCAGCGACAGGATAAAACGCAGAACAATACACTGTGTATTCCCGTTGAAGCCGCACCTTTAGTGGTGATTGTTGGTGCAGGCCCCGATGTTGATGCACTGATCACTATGATCGAGCAATTAGCGTGGCGCGTAAGAGTATGTGACCACCGCGAAGCACAGTTGCAACGTTTTTCTTCAAAATTTGAAACCGTGTGCTCTACAGCATTGTGTGAACACAGTTTAAGTGGGGCTTCGGCTATTGTAATTATGAGCCATAACTTAGCTCGTGATCAGCAAGCCCTAGCGTTGGCTCTAGCCTCATCGCTTAATTATATTGGTTTGTTGGGGCCAGAGCAGCGTAAGCAAAAACTGCTTAAGGCCTTGGGGCTTACCAATAAAGCTCAGGACAAGCGTTTACATGGGCCCATTGGTCTAGACCTAGGTGGGCGAGGCCCAGAAGCTATTGCTTTAAGTATTTGTGCTGAACTGCAATTGTTCTTTTCTTCATCACAGAAAGAAAAGGCTTTAGCTTACTTATGTTAGAGAGGCTTAGTCTAACGTTATTGGCTGCAGGTCAGTCATCGCGTTTAGGGCAAAATAAGTGTTTATTAGCTTGTCTTAACACGCAGGGTGAAGATAAAGCACTGTCTGCGCATTTTGATGTTGAGCCTTGGATTAGTCTTAAGCTTAAGCAGTTACTAGCTGTGCAAGCTCATTATCAGGGGCGTTTGGACATTGAGCTTGTTGTGGTCTTGGGTTTTCAGGCTCAAAGTATAAAAGACCAGCTAGCACCGCTTATAAATAAACTGAGTGTGCTAGACAATGAACAGTGGCAAAGTGGAATGGGCTCAAGTGTCAGCCTTGCTGCGGCACATGCGCTTAATACAAAAAGCGCTTTATTGATCGCACTTGTCGATCAGTGGCAGCTTGAAACAAGGCATTATATTAGCTGTATTGATGCTTGGCGGGCCAGTAGTAAGCCGATAACACATACAGTGAATAAAGCTCGTTCTGCTCTTGGGCCACCACTTGTTTGTGAGTTTGAGCATTTAGAATTATTTTTGAATTTACCGGCTGATGTTGGTGCGCGTAGAGTGCTTAAACAGCATGCTAGTTTATGTGAGCAAGTAGCGCTCGACCGTGCCTTTGTGGATTTAGATACAGAAAACGATCTAAAGCTTTTTAGAACGCACTTTCCAGAAACTCATTAAGAATAGAGGAAAGAGTAGAGAAAATAATAGAGAGCCCTGTTAATTATACGGAGAATTAACAGGGTGAATTAAACGTACAACAAGCGCACTTAGTGGATGGGCTAAGTGCACTTGCTAAATAAGTTAACCCTTGTAGTAAGGCTTGTTTTAAGTTTTTTGTGGGTCTTTGGGTTTACGCTTGTAATGTACATGTTAGCTAGGTGCGATCTAGGCATTAAGCTAGATGTTAGATAATGGGGGTTGAGATGATTGAGTTTGAATTAAACGGAACAAAGCAGCGCTTAGATGTAGATGAAAGCATGCCTTTGTTGTGGGCTTTGCGCGATGTGCTTAAACAAAAAGGCACTAAATTTGGCTGCGGTAAAGGTTTGTGTGGTGCATGCACGGTGCATATTAATGGCCAGCCTATGCGATCCTGTTCGTTACCTATTTCAAGTGTGCAGGGTTTAAAAGTCACTACTATTGAAGGTTTAAGTAAGGATGCCAGCCACCCCGTTCAGCAAGCTTGGACTGAGCTGAATGTTGCGCAGTGCGGTTATTGCCAAAGTGGGCAAATGATGAGTGCTGCCGCCTTATTAGAAAAGGTAAAACAGCCTAGCGAGCAAGATATTGTCAAGGCTATGCAAGGCAATATTTGCCGCTGCGGTACTTACCCGCGAATTAAACAAGCCATTAAATTGGCAGCTGATTTAGCTGTTGAAGTGAAATAGGAGAAGGCGAATGAACCGTATTGAAAATATCAGTCGCCGCAGCTTATTAGCCGGTGTTGCTAAATCATCACTTGTGCTTAGTGCAAGTATTCCTGCAGCCACGATGGTTCCGCGTGTTTTAGCCGGTGTCAACGAAAGTGAACTGCTATTTAAACCCAGCGTGTATTTAGAAATACGCAAAGATAATACTGTTGCCGTTATTTGCCATCGCAGTGAAATGGGGCAGGGGGTGCGCACAAGTATTCCTATGGTTGTAGCCGATGAACTAGAAGCTGACTGGAATCAGGTTGAGGTGATTCAGGCCCAAGGTGATGAGAAATACGGCAGTCAGAATACGGATGGTTCCAGTTCCATTCGCAATTTTTATTACGCCTTAAGAGAAGCCGGTGCAACAGGTAAACAAATGCTAGAGGCCGCAGCTGCACAGCTGTGGGATGTCGATGTTAAAGACTGTAAGGCCCAAAATGGTTTTGTTTATGCTGGCAATAAAAAAGCCCGTTTTGGTGACTTAGCTGAACTTGCAGCAACTCAGCCAGTACCTAAAAAAGAAGAGCTGAGTTTAAAAGAAAAAAGTGATTTTAAGTTTATCGGCAATAAAGCTATCAAAAACGTGGATGCGGATGTTATTGCCAGTGGTCAGACTGTTTTTGGTATCGATGTTGAGTTAGAAAACCTACATATTGCTTTTATACAGCGGCCGCCTGTACTGGGTGCGACGGTTAAAAAACTGGACTCAAGCCAAGCGCTTAAGGTGCCCGGTGTTGTTAAGGTAATAGAAATTCCAACGGGGCAGGAGCCATTAATCTACAAGCCCCTTGGTGGTGTTGCGGTCATAGCCACGAATACCTGGGCGGCGATGAAAGGCCGTGAAAAACTAAAGATTAGCTGGTCTGACAGCCCACATGCTGTGTATAACAGCGCGGCCTATCGTAAGCAGTTAGAAGCCGACATTGATATCGTTACTGAAACCCATCGCACTAAAGGCGATGTTGATACAGCCTTTGCCAATGCCGAACGACAGTTTGAACAAAGTTATTATATTCCTGATTTAACCCATATGCCGATGGAGACACCGGCTGCTGCGGCTATTTGGCATAAAGACGGGCGCGTAGAGGCTTGGGCTGCAACTCAAAACCCGCAAGCTGCTGTTGATAATATTGTGCAACAGCTCGGAGCCAAAAAAGAAAATGTGGCTGTGAATGTCACCTTAATTGGTGGTGCTTTTGGGCGAAAAAGTAAACAAGACTTTGTGGTCGAGGCGGCCTTATTAAGTAAGGAAAGTGGCCTGCCTATCAAGGTGTGCTGGACACGCGAAGATGATGTTAAAAATGGCTATTATCAGGCATGTACTTATCAGCGTATCCGTACCGCTATTGATAAAGACGGTGCGATAAGCGCTTGGCGTCACAAAGATACGGGCCCAGGTATTCGCTCTTTGTTCACCAAAGGCGCATCGGGTATCGCGTTTGAATCCAATCTTGGTATGAAAGACATCCCGTTTGATGTGCCCAATATTCTCTCTACCAGTGGCCCAGGACCCGCACACGTGCGCTATGGCTGGATGCGCTCGGTGAGTAATATTGGTCACGGTTTTTCGATAGGCAGTTATGTTGATGAACTTGCGCGTTACTTAGGCAAAGATACCTATCAATTCTGGTTAGAGTTTATCGGCAAAGATCGTCATATCGATTTCACTAAAGAAGGTGCCGATTATTTTAACTACGGTTCTGATATTGCTTTATTTCCCTACGATACTCAGCGCCTAAAAGCGTGTTTAAGTAAAGTTGCAAGCATGAGTGCTTGGCCTCAAACCTTACCCAAAGGGCAGGGTTTGGGTATCAGCGTGCACAGAAGTTTTTGTACTAATGTCGCCTGTGCGGTAAAAGTGGTGACTAAAGGTTCCAAAATTGAAGTAGAGAAAGTTTGGATGGCGATGGACGCAGGCGTTGTTGTTAATCCAGAGCGTGCTGCAGCTCAGTTAGAGGGCTCGGTCATCTTTGCCTTAAGTTTGGCTTTTTATGGTGAGCTAACAGCCAAAGACGGGGTCATAGAGCAAAGTAACTTTGACGACTATGAGCAGCTGCGTATAGCGCAGTGCCCAGAAATTGAAGTTGCCATTATTGAAAATAACGATAGCCAAGCAGGTGGTGTAGGTGAGCCAGGTGTGCCGCCTGTAGCTCCGGCATTGTGTAATGCAATTTTTGCTGCAACAGGCAAACGCTATCGAGAGCTGCCACTTAAAAACTACGACATCGTTTAATACCTACTAGGCTCAGCGTTACGCGCTGTACTGAATAGAAAAGAGTATGGCTTTAAGCTCATACTCTTTTCTTTAGCTGAGCTTGATGACAGAGCGATAACGCGTAGATAGATACCTTGCAATAAGGCGAATTAAACAGTCACTTATGTCACTGGTAGTTCGGGTTTTGATGTCAGAATAGTCATTGATCGTTGCAGGTATTCAGCACTTTCCCGGCCTAGGCTTGTTAGATAACCACCATCAACGTGATCGGTTAGGCCTTTTTCATACAGGCGCTGGGCAGCAGCAATAACGGATGCGTCAGCAGTGCTGTGAATTTTTAAGCCGACTTGTGAGCTGCTTAAGTCAAATTGCAGCAATAGGTTGATTTCTTCGATCAGTTCTGTGGCAATCATTCGTGGACCCTTTATTGTTTTTTCTTGATGCCTTGATTCTGGCATGTCGGTAAAAGTGAGGTAAAGCGCTTGTTCAGCTAAGTGAATAATAGCCTGCCTAGATCAAATACTTATTTAGCTGCTAGCCCAGCTTAACTTCTTTTTAGTTTTGAGTGAAACAGGCTTAGGTCATTACTTATCACCTGTGTACTTGCAGCGCCTTTAAGGCTTGGCTTATAGGTTTTAGCAGGCCTTAGAACTCAGACCCTTAAACTACAGGCCTAGAACACTGTAAATAGGGCATGGTATGGGCTGTAGCCGCTTTGCTATCGCTCTTGGTTCTGGCTGCTTTTACCCTAGCTGCCTTCCCGTTTATGCGTCTACTTCTAGGCAAGCGCATGTGCCCTTGTCCCTGCCTATAGCTATGCCCCTATTACAAGCTGTGCTAGTGGCTCTATGTAGCCGAAATCATTGTCTTTATTGGTCTTTTTAAAGCTCCTGTCAGCCTTTTGGCACCTCTTTCATCTTGTTTTTGGCCCTTTGCATAAGCGGTCAAATGCTTGGCGTTTGTGGTCAAGTTGGTAAGTACGTTTTGACCGAAACTAAGTTCAAGCCAAGTAAGGACGAGGCTGTAAACCAACAAGGTGTTTCTTATGAATTCTTCAGTACTACATCCTACATTTTGCGTTAGCTGGTCAGAGTCAGATAAACGATATGTCGGCCTATGTATTGAGTTCCCGGAGCTGCAGTGGATGGATGAAATCCCAGAAGTTGCACTAGCAGGAATCCGGAGCTTGGTTTCGGATCACAAGCAAAATGCCTCACTTGCAAAACTGTACGAAATTCAACATGTCTTCGACGACGAGTTTTTCGTATTTCAACCTGTAGATGGATTTACTCAACTTATGCGGAGTTTAAATGATGAACATTATTCGAAAGGTTAGAGGTAAGCAAAAGCGTGCACTTAAGAAGTCAATCACCATTCGCCTAGATGCCGATTTGGTCGAAGTGCTACGAGACTCAGGTAAAGGCTGGCAAACGCGTGTTAATGACAGTTTAAGAAAGGTGTATCTTGCTAATAGCGATGATGTTGCGCCGGCCAATGACGAAGGAGCTATGCCTAGCGCTTCCACAAGCAGCTCTGAAGCTGAAGTAAAGCCAAGAGTTCCGTTCTCTGAATTGGTTTTATAAGTAATGATAGGCTTTTGTTGATTATGTAAGCTGTAAAAAGGGTAAGCAAAGGGCGCCGTGATGTTAGCGCTCTTTGTTTACCCTTTTTTAGTTCTAGGGCAGGATATTAAACGGCGATTCCCCTGTATTGTCTTCTATTTAAGGCATGTCTAGATTCAATGCCATTAACTCAGTTAGACTAGCTGCCAAATACATAGCTTGATCGGCTTATTAGCTGGAGGGTACTTATTATGTTAGAAGGAACTAGGCTGCGTTTATTATGTGGTTTTCTATGTGTGTGCTTTATTGTGAGCGGCTGTTCAAATCAGCAGCTGTATAGTGCTGGGCAGAGCAATGAGCGTTCTAAGTGTGTCGATGAGCCTTATTCGACCTACGATGAATGTATTGCCCGTACTGAAAAAAGCTATCAGGAATATAAACAAGAGCGCGATATGTTGTTAGAGGACGAAGAGTCTTAAGCGCCGTTCTGTGTTCTACAAAAAGTATTAGCCCATTTATGTCGGCTTTATTTTTGTTTCAGTTCCTGTTCCCGTTTGTTGTTTAAGTACTGTTGTATTTTACGCGCAACTGCTATGTTGCCGGTTTATTTCATCTTCTAATAGCTCTTTTTCTAGTGAATGTTTACCTGCGAAAAAGGCCTATACACAATGACAGTTAGCTTGCATCCAAGGAGGGCGCATGTTTCGCCTTATTATTCTTTCTCTGTGTGTTCTTTTGGCGGCGTGTAAAAACGATGCGTCATCTGCTCTGGGTACTTTGGAGCGTGACCGCATATTATTAAAAGCCACCGCCTCTGAAATTATCATGCAACAGCCGATACAAGAAGGCAGCATGGTTAAAGAGGGCCAATTACTGCTTCAGCTTGATGATAGGCGTCAAAAAGCCATAGTGGCTAAGGCTCAGGCCGATTTACAACAAGCCGATGCCAAGTGGGATGAGTTGCGCAACGGTGCCCGTGTTGAAGACATTAACGCTGCCCGAGCCGATGTTAGCAACGCCCAAGCGGCGCTGACGGTGGCTGAAAAAACCTATAAGCGCGCCCATGAGTTGCGGGCAAAGAAACTGAATACCCAAGCCGAATTAGACCAAGCCATCGCTCAGCGTGACTCAAGTGCTTCGCTATTAAAAAGCGCCGAGCAGCATTTATTGGTGCTCACAAATGGCACTCGTAAAGAAGAGCTTGATCAGGCCGAAGCAGCGGTGAGTGCGGCTAAAGCCATGCTCGAATTAGAGCAAATTAAACTCGATGAGCTCAGCATTGTTGCCAGCCGCGATGGCCGCTTAGATAGCCTACCTTGGCATCGAGGCGAGCGGGTACTCAGTGGTTCAACGGTGGCCGTTATCTTGGCCGATGATTCACCTTATGGCCGTGTTTATGTGCCTGAGCCGTGGCGCTCACAACTCAAAGTGGGTGATATTCGTAACATGCACGTCGATGGTATTGAACAGCCTATCCAAGTGCGCTTACGCTGGGTTTCTTCTGAGCCTTCTTTTACGCCGTATTACGCATTAAATGAAAGCGATAGAGCGCGTTTGGTGTATATCGCCAAGTTTGATTTGCTCGAATATAAAGACCTTGCCAGCGGGCTCCCTGTTGAAATTGATATGCCAGCGCCTTAGGCCATTAGCAAAAGGTGCTGTTATGCCAAGTAATAAAACAAGCGATAAGCCAAGTGATAAAACAAACAGCAAGGTGGCGGATGAACATTTGGCCATCTTGGCCTCGGGCCTAGGTAAACGTTTTGCTGACTTTAACGCTGTTGATGGTTTAAACCTTGCTATACCCAAAGGCAGTATTTTTGGCTTTCTTGGCCCCAATGGTTGCGGTAAAACCACGACTATTCGCATGCTTTGTGGCTTGTTAAGCCCCAGTTGCGGTCAGGTTAATGTACTGGGCATGAGCTTGCCCAAAGAAGCCGAAGCCTTGCGTATGCGTATAGGCTATATGACACAAAAGTTTTCTTTATACGATGAATTAAGCGTTGAAGAGAATTTGACGTTTGTGGGTGATATTTACGGCCTTGGCAAAAAGAGTTTAGCGGCACGAATAAGCGAGCTCTTAGAGCAATTTTCCCTTGGTGATTTAGCCTCAAGGCGTGCTGGTAATATGAGTGGCGGCCAAAAACAGCGTCTCGCTTTAGCGGCTGCAACCGTACATAAGCCTGAAGTCTTATTTTTAGATGAACCTACGGCATCGGTTGACCCTGAAAACCGCCGCGCATTTTGGGAAAAACTGTTTGAGATTGCCGATAGTGGCACCACCATCTTGGTGGCAACCCACTATATGGATGAGGCCGAGCGCTGCCATCGCCTTGCCGTATTAGAAGCGGGGCAATTACGTATAGAGGGCTCACCTGCGCGTTTAGTCGAGCAGTTAGAGGGAAGAGTGCTTGAGGTTCGTGCCGAGCGTCTAGCCGATCTCAAGCAACAGTTACGTAAACTTAGTTCGGTAAAAAGCGTCAGCCAAGCCGGTGCAGCTTTGCGGGTGTTGTTGGAACCCGGTCAAGCCGATTCCGTATTGGCAAGCTTGCATGCCCACGGTGATATCGATGCCCAGCTAGCGCGGCCAAGTCTTGAGGATGTGTTTGTTTCGGTCACTAAAGGAGAGCGACAATGATCTTAAGCTTGCAGCGTATTGTCGCCATTGTTAAAAAGGAAATGGCGCAGCTAAGCCGCGATAAAATGACCTTTGGCATGGTGGTGATGATTCCTTTTATTCAACTCCTGCTATTTGGTTATGCCATTAATACCGATGTGCGCAATATTCCTGTGGGGGTGGTGAATTTAAGCAATAGCAAAGCCGCACAGATTATCGAACAAGCCGTGGTGGCTACACAGGTCGTGCAAGTCACCCATTATTATGAAACCCCAAAAGAAGCCCAAAATGCCATTGTTAACGGCGAGGTAAGGGCGGCTTTGGTATTTCCTCGTGATTTAAGTCAGCGCATTGTTGAAAACGAAGTACTGGCTCAATGGATGGTGGATGGTTCAGATACGGTATTAGGTTCGGCAATCTTAGCTTTGCGCTCTATGCCTATGCAGCAATTGTTTTACGATCCGGCTTTAGAGCAAGGCAAACAAACACCGACCTTCGAGGTGGCGTTATTTTTTAACCCTACACGTCGTTCGGCCGTTAATATTGTTCCGGGCTTAATTGCGGTTATTTTAACCATGACCATGGTTATGTTTACCGCCACTGCTATTGTGCGTGAACGCGAGCGGGGTAATTTAGAGCTGCTGATTGTCACACCGATTAAACCCATAGAGCTGATGCTCGGAAAAATAATCCCCTTTATTTTTATCGGTTTATTTCAGGCAACACTGATTTTGTTCTTAGGGCATGTATTAATGGATGTGCCTATTGCAGGCTCTTTGTTTCATATTTATGCGGCGACCTTGCTCTTTATTGCCGCAAGTTTGGTTCTGGGCTTAATTATTTCAACCATCGCCAAAACCCAGCTACAAGCAATGCAAATGACGGTGTTTATCTTATTGCCCTCGATACTCTTAAGCGGTTTTATGTTTCCGTTTGAAGCCATGCCTAAGGCTGCGCAATATATTGCAGAAGTGCTTCCGGCTACCCATTTTATGCGTATGATCCGAGCAACGGTATTACGTGGGGCAGAAGTGCAGTCACTTGTACATGACGCACTCGCACTGATGTTTATCTTTACGCTTGGTTTGATTGTCGCAGCGAAGCGCTTTTCTAAAAGCTTGGATTGATGGTTTTTTGAGAGCAAGGGTCTTAGCCTTGCCTTTAAAGCTGCTCTGTTTGGCTTGTTTATTCCTATGGCGCTATCTATTCCATCGTATTGACTGTTAACCATCGTTAATTCAAGGTGTTTTTAAATCTTATCTTTGAATGGAAATAGGTGATGGTTTAGGCCTGGAACAGAATGGGGCTGGCCCATGGAGCATCCATTCTCAATGGCCTGTATGGAGTGGTTAGCTAGCCAGTTTAAGACTGTGTTGTGGCATTTTAAAGCTAGCCCTTGGTGTTCTGCACATGATTTGTGCATTGTTTTGTTTGGCTAATCGCTCTTTTGTTTAAGTGGGCCGCGTATTCGCTTTATTTGGGGGCTGTACTTGCTGCCTATAAGCTTGGTTTGGTTTTTGCTGATCTGAATCTGTGTATCAATAAATTCAAATTAGTGAGATCGATTATGAGTCCAGAGCAAATTGCGCTTGTGCAAAGCAACTTTTCTAGTGTGGAGCCTATAGCTGATCAGGCGGCGCAAATTTTCTACACGCGTTTGTTTGAAATTGCCCCTGAAGTAAAACCCATGTTTAAAGCAGATATCGCTGAGCAGGGTAAAAAATTGATGAGCATACTGGGCGTGGCAGTAAAGGGCTTAAATGATATAGATAGCTTACTCCCCGCTTTGCAAAACCTTGGCAGAGGGCATGCCAGTTACGGTGTTAAAGAAGAGCATTTTCAGCCTGTAGCGGAGGCTCTATTGTGGACTTTGGAGCAGGGGCTTGGTGATGCATGGAGTGAAGAAGCAAAGGACGCTTGGACGGCAGCGTATATAAGCTTAACGATACCTATGTTAGAGGCAATGAAAGAGCTAGAGCCCGCTTAGTTTGGCTCTACAAAAGTCCGGCCTAATTTTTGTTTTAAGTTAGGCCAGCGATATGACAAAGAGTCTACGCTCTCATGGGGCAAACAGCAGCCCCCATGATTTTTACATCAACACTTCAAGCTGATCTTCAACTCGTTTCATGCCTTCGCTGCCATACCAATAACCGTTGCAGTGATCGCGAATAATGCTTTTAGTGCTATTGCCGTCTATTGCTTGGCGATAACTGTGAAGTACGGCTTCCATATCAAAACGGCTTGGACTTAGGCGAATGGCATCGACACCGAGGCTTTTCATCTCTTCAACTTCTGAGACTAAGTCCATCACGGTACCTGATAGGGTTTGAATGCCATTAATAGTAAAAAGCCTCTGGCCTTCTTGGCTGTCAACTGCAATACCCTCGGGGTAATTCAGGCATATTTTTTCACAGCGGTCTTTAGGCTTATCTAAAGCGCGGGCTGTAAAGCAGCGTGCCGATAGGGCCAGAGGCAAATAACCGTGGGCAAATACTTCTGTTTTTATATCTAATTTTTCTTCTTGAATGACGTTTAAGAAAGGTATCAGTTCTTTTTTACCTAGCTCCACAGGTAAGGTCCAGCGCTGTAAGCCGTCTTCTCTTAATATCTTTAAGCACTCAATATTATAAATATTAAGAAAGTGGCCGCCAGAGAAGCTGAGGCCCGCTTGGTGGAAAATCTCGGCTGCGCCAAGGTCATTGGCTTCTACTTCAAAACCTGCATCACAAAGTTTTTTAATGCTGTTAAATTCGGATTCAGACTCAATTAAAGCTAAGGAGCTCAGTACAACTTCCTTGCCCGCAGCTTGGAGCTCTTGAGCTATTTCTAACCAGTCTTGGCTGCTAAGTTCACGCCGTTTAGAACAAACCGTTTCACCGACAATTATTCGTTCAACCGGCCACAAGGCGGCCTGTTTGTAAAACTCGATGACTTGGGCTTTAGGCCAATAAAAAGGAATAGGGGCTAGGGTTAGTTTCATTGCCAAGCTCTCTCGTAAGCGCCAATAGTGGTTTGAGCGCCTTCAGAAAGAGCGCTTAGTTCTTTGGACCAATGTTCATCAACCGTAAATGCATCGGGCTGATTTTTATAGCGGTCTAAGGCTTCGCGCCAAACCGACACTACTTTGGCAACATAAGCAGGGCTGCGTTGGCGACCTTCTATTTTTAAGGCTTTCACACCGGCTTCATGTAAGCGTGGAATAAGGTCTAAGGTGTTTAAACTGGTTGGCTCTTCAAGGGCGTGGAAGCGTTTGTCATCTGCATCAAAGCGGCCTTTACACAGGGTTGGGTAACCGGCTTTTTCTTCGGGGCTATAAGAATCGATAAGCACATTGTTTAAACGAGACTCAAGCTGGCTGCCGTTTTTTTCCCACTGAACATATTTAGCTGGAGAACAGGCACCGGCTGTATTGGGCGATTCACCACACATATATGAACTTAAATAACAGCGGCCCTCGGCCATGACGCACAAACTACCAAAGGCGAATACTTCTAAATCGACTGGGCTTGTACGGCACAGCGCTTTTACTTGGCGCAACGATAGCACTCGTGGTAACACAGCACGTTTTATATCAAAGTGTCGTTTGTAAAACTGTAGGGCGCCGGCATTGGTAGCCGAGGCCTGAACACTTAGGTGGAGATTTTGCTCTGGGTGACGTTCACTGCAGTATTTAAGTACGGCGGGGTCGGCCGCAATAATGGCATCAGCCCCTAGGGCAACCGCCTGATCAACACTGTATTGCCACTGGCCAAAGTTGCTAAAGTTGGCGTAGGTATTAATAGCCACATACAGCTTTACCCCGCGATCACGAGCCACACTTAAGGCTTTGGCTGCAGCTCGGTCATTAAAGTTCAGGCCTTCAAAATGGCGGGCATTGGTTTCGTCTTTAAAGCCGATATACACCGCATCGGCACCGTTTTCAGCAGCAGCTTTAAAGGCATTGAGGCTGCCAGCTGGGCAGACAAGCTCCATAGGGCTTCCCATTTGTGTTAAGAATCGCAGCAGTCTAATCGGCTGGCGCCGACGCTTGTTGACGCTTATCAAGCTAAGCAAGCCTGCTCTCGTTAGACTGAGTATTTAAAGCAAGTAGTCAGAGGGGGATAAAAGGTGAGTGCAGCGCAAACAATCAACAGCGACGAAGCTAAGATGGGCAATGGTCTAGCTACAAAGCCAAGTGAAGGCGTTAAAAAGGCCCCAGTCAATACCATTGCCGATAAACTCATGCGCTTTGCTAAAAAGATAAAGCCTTTACAGCGCGCCAGTAAACCTGCCTTAAGTGTATTGCATGCGGCCCCGTTTCCTGTGCAAAAAAAACTGATCGAAAGCCTGCTTAACGATGCCTTAATCACGCTGATTGATGATGGTGAGCTCGACTTCTTGCAAGAGAAGAGCTGCGCTATTCGCCTAGAACACAGTAACTTAAGTTGGGTGCTGAGCTTTGATGGAGCGCGTCTATGTGTCTTGAATCAAGCTGACTCGGATGTCTGTATCAGCGCCACCAGTGTCGGTTTCTTAAAACTGATGAGCCAAAGTGTAGACCCAGACACCTTGTTCTTTGAACGTGAGCTGTTGATAGAGGGGGATACCGCTTTAGGTTTAAATATCAAAAACCTACTGGATGCCCTCGACTACGACGAACTGCCCAAGCGCTGGGCCAAGGCTTTAAGCTCTTTGCGTTATGTATTGAAGCAGGAGCTGTAGTGGCTGGGGCGAGCTATTAACGTGGCTGGGTTTTATTATAAAGGTGGCTGTTATTCTGTGCCGTTTTCTACGCCTACAAGTAGGAATTTACTGCTAGAGCCATTTAGCCTTGCTGTGCGATAAGGCAGGTATTCTTCTGAGTTGTAAAACGCTAAAGCCACCTCTTTAGATGGGAATTCTACGACAACTGAGAACTGAGGCTTATTATCCCCCTCAATCAGTTCAATATCGTCAGTTCGAGTTAGGTATCTAGCGCCAATCTCGGCAAGCATAGGTGTGACTTGCTCGGTATAGGCCTCTAACCAGGAAGGGTCGGATATATTGGTTTCTATGATGGCTAATACAGGCATAGCTTGCTTCCTTTAGGTAGTATAAATATATCCAGCGGTTTAACTCGTTGTTTTAAATTTAGGTGCGTGAGTTATCTCTTGTATTTTTAGCATGAGCTGTTGAAACCACACCTTTAATCGACTGCCATGAAAAGTAAGACATCATAGAGCCAAAAAATACCGCATAGAAGATAAACAAAAGCATCATTATGCTGATCGAGTTATGCCCCATGCTGGCTAAGTTTATTACTGTCATCATGCATGCGTAGGGCAGGCCATAGTGTAACAAGCCTGTGCTGAGCAGGTGATGGATAAAGCCTTTTTCGAATTTCTTTTGAGTTTTTTCTGGGTCAGGATATCGGATGGCGTTATCACCGCCAATTAAGGTGCCATCTATAAATATTTGGCAGCCAGTACCAAGGCGCCCCGTTTTTTGTGCCATCCTCACTTCAATGTTTCTCTCTTTACCCGAGAGGGTGTGATTGACACTGATGTTAGAGCACATGCGGTACATGCTGCCTTTAACGTGCTCCACAAGTTCGCCATCTATCTCAAGCGCCTCACTCGTGCGAGGCGGGAATAACGATACCTTGTTGATGGCTTTGATTTTGTGGCCTTCAAAATCGACTTCCCATAGTTTATCTTTCATAGTCTTCCTTGCTTAGCCCATTGGCTGCTTTTGTTTTTCCGTTTGTATCGCCATTATAGAAGCGAACAATCACTGCGCTCGCCAGTATTAAACACGGCGATCAATGAATAACGCATAAAACCTGAGCAGGTTGTTAAATAGTTACTGATCAAGAAACGTATATTATCGGCGTGTTCATCTGCATGTGCGAGTTCATCTAAGCCATTAAAGTAACACTTAATGACAATGGGTCCGTCGTTTTCTTTTTTGTCATCCGTAACAACAATAGTCAGGGTCGGATGAATAAGATTCCACTCGCACAAATAATACTGAGATTGTTCATCAATATTCTCACTCAGATAAGAGACCGACTTATCAATGCACTGTGTTACGGCGGTTTTAAGGCTGGCATCATCAGTGCTGTGGCATTCAGAGCGATAGACATGATATTTACGTGAATCGGGAGCTGATACTTCGGACGGGGAGAGAGCGGTGTGTTTTTTCCAAGTTAAGGTCATGTATATTCTAAGCCACTTCTTAATCTTCTATTGGTACGTCTATGGCGCCACGCATTAAAATTAGGGAGTCGTTACCGAAGCTGATGATGGCTTCTTCGTAATCTAATAGAACTCTTAGTTTACTTGCGGGGCATTCTGGCCCTGCGTTTATTTCTTCCCTGCTGATCTTTCTGTCTTTAAAGTTTGTTATTACCCCAAAGCCAGCTTTACCACCCCTGAAACATTGAATAAAAAACTGCTGCCCTTCATCGTTAACAGTCACAAGTAAATTGATTCTTTGTGCTGTTTTTGAGTGTAAGTGTTCTTTTAATCCTGAGTGTTTTTCTAGCACTTTTTCCGTATTGCTAAAACTTCCTGAAATGGGTGTCATTGACGCCAGAGCTGCTGTTGGCATTAACGGTAGAGGCAGAGCTAAGCTAAGTACTTTAATTATTTTCATATGTTTGAATTATACCTTGGGGGAGGGTACTTACTCTGCCCCAAGGTATCGTGCCCTAAATCAGATCTTGTTATAACGATAGATAAAGGCTTCTTCAGTGCCTGCACTAAACAAGCACTGGAAGCTTTGGTCTTCTACATTGAGCATATAACAACGGTCAGCTTGGTCTTTTTCTACTTTAAGTTCTTCGTCGCAAGTTAAACGTGTTTTTGTATCAAAGAATTTAAAGCTTAATTTAGTGTTTTGCTGCTCCCATGTGTATTTTGTGTTGTAGAGCTCACAGCTATTTTTTTCATCCTTTTCTGTATAGCTACCGCTGCCATCGCTGTTGATGACTTCCATGCCGGTATATTCCCATTCGCAATCATCGTTTAAGTATTCAATTTTATAGTTTCCACCAACATTCAGCTTGGCTGTCTCTAGAGCTTCAACACTGCCGCTTAGGCCCATTACAAGGCCATTTGGGCCAGTGTCGTAATTCAGCATAAAGTCCATTTGCATTTGGCGCATAAACTCACGTAGTTCTTGCTTGGCGGCACAGCTTTGGGCGCCGGTCACGCTTATAGGCAGAGCATCCATGACTGTGCTGAGTTTACGGTAGTTAAAGCCGGTGGCGATCAGGCCGTTGGCTTCAAGTGCTTCGTTACTGAGCTTTTCAGCTTCGGCGCTTGCTTTATCACCAATAAATACAGCTATATGTTTACCTTTAATAGCCGCTTTAAGCTCAAGCTCGGCTGGCACCATGGGTAATACCACAGGTACGGCGGTGCCATCGTCGGGCAGTTCTAAGTTTGCAAGTGGTGGCAGCATTTTTGCCATTTCAGCGGTAGTGCTTGGTTGTTCAGCGGCCACACTAAACAGCGCATCGACTTTACTTGGGTTGAATTCAGCGTCTAGCTCAACATCAAATACCGACAACCCTGCACCTTTAACTCCTTGCACCATGCCCATGAACATGCCAAGCATGGCAGGGTTGCCTTGTTTGGCCTGTTCTTGAGCTTGTTTAAAGGCATCCGATTTAAAATCGGCCTGCACAAAAGCGCCCCATAAATTCGTTAAACTGAGTACTAGGTTAGAGCTGTCTACCGCAGCGCCAAAGCTAAAGAGCTTATTGCTTACAGAAAGCACGTGCTTGGGTAAGTGGCCGCGCAGTTTGACGAGTTCATCGGTCACTACCGTGTTGTTAATTTCGAGAATAGCGTCGAAGTCCATCAGCATGGTATTGCCTTTTACTTCTAGCTTTTTGTAACCAAATACCCAGCGCGGTACAGCATTGGCAATGCTAAGAATGTCGGCCTTAAGCGCTTCGTCGTTTAGGCTCTCCAGCTTGGCTACGCTATCAGCGGGAAGGTAGCGCACCATATCGCGGCCAAGGTCACTGTTGTTTAAATCGAGAAGCTGCTTTGTTAGGTTTTCAAAATGGATATAGCCATCCATATAGGGTTGAAAGCCATATTTTTCTCGCATGGCGCTAATCGCGCCGCTAGAGGCGAGATTATTTTTCGGGCTGCTAAGGCCAAGGCGCTCTTTGACTGTGGCTGGGTCATCGTTTTTATTTAATAGGGTAAGTGTGGCGAAGTTGTCATCACGAGCGATAACAAAGTCGAAACTAGTTTCATCATCTAATTCACTAAGCTGCCAACGTTTAAGAGTAAGCCCTTCAAAGGTTTCTGTTGTATAGGTCCAAGTACTCTTTTGGGCTGCAGCTTCCACAAGTTGATCAAAAACTAAAGCATCGGCAAGCTTGGCGCGCATAACGGGCACAATGCCGTGGCTATAAAATACACCAGGCCCACCTGCGGCCAAACCGTATTTATTGATTAGCTCGCCAGCTGTTGTACTGCTAAGGCTGGGTTTTAAAAACAGCTCAAAGAAAAACGCAATCGCTGGGTTGTCGGCCCCCATATCTTCGATAGAGTCCATCGTGGCTTGTTGCGAAGGCGTGCCCATGCCAACTGGGTAGTTCTGCATCAGCTTGGCAAGCTCGTGGTTGCCTGAGGTACCAAAGAAATAGACCGTATCAGCGGGAACTTGGCTAAGTAGGGCATCATTACCAGACTGGTTTTGAAATGGGTTAAGGTACCAAGTGGCACCTGCGGCAATAACTACAGCACCAACTGCGGCGCCAATCCGTGAGAACATGGTAAGTCCTTTATAAGTAACTGAATTAATAGGTCATTTTGTGGCAGTGGCGGGGTATTGGCAAGCTGCTTTGGTGTTAAGCGGGATTTCTTGGTTTGGCTCTGTTGGGGGGAGTGTTGTTTTGAGTGCTTGAGCTTAATAAAAAAGCTGAATTAATCAAGTTTGTTACGTATATTTTTTCAAAGAACGGCTTTCTTTGGCAAGGATTAAAAATAAAGGTGTGTCTGTTGTAACATCTGTTGTTATTTCACAAGTTAAAGCCTAGATAAATCGGTACTTTGATGTGATATATTGTATTATTTTTTCTCATCTTGGTCTTAGTGTTGTTAGCGTGGGATGCGCGGTTTTCTTTGGGTTTATAAGTCATTGAATACTTGTTTAACACGGTTTGATATATTGTCGTTAGGGGGCTGAGAAAGCAAAGTAATTACTTTTGGTTTTTAGAAGGTTTTTTGTATGTGTAAAAGTTTATTTCAGCTATTCGCACTGATACTGTTCTTTGCTTTGGGGGCGAACTGCCTCGCTTCTACAAGTTATTACATAATAATGCCCTCTAACGGTAGCCCAGAAAAGTTTCCATCAGCACACGCTGCCTGCGAATCTTATCGCTCTTTGATTGAATCGAGTCATGCGGTCTCTAACCCGCATCTTTCGTCTGCTATTGATCGAGCTCCTGATGAAAATATTCCGCCTCGGTTAAAAGAGTCTTCTCCCTGTATTATCAAAACTAGTGGGACGCTTGATGGTAATACTACTGAGATATTTAATCAGGTATTTATCTCCCGAGGTGGTTGTTATGCTGGGCGTACCCCTATATCTGGTGCTACTTATCCGGCTGAACCAGGTGGCTGTCAAGATGAGAAGATCTGCCCTTATGGATATATTTCGGATCCAGGTAATGAAGAACAGTGTGTTAAACAGTGTATTGTAGGGCTTAATTGTTATGACCAGCAGCAAAAGAATAGCTGTCTTTCAGTTTCCTCTAATCCTATTGACTTCATTGATGGTGATAAATACAGAAGTAAGAGTGTTATATCAATAGGTTCGTATTTTCCAATTGACTTGGTTTTTCATTACACAAGTAATAAGGGCTTAGAGCGTGGAAGTGGTGTGAACCTTCCTCTTGCTGATGTGTTAAGGGGAGTTCGCCCCCAGGCTATAAAAGTATTAGGTGTGGCTCAGAAAATTACTGCTAAAGCGTATATGTCAAATAACAGTTGGGTTCTTCCTTCACCTGATGGCTTAGACACAAGGCTAATACAGCATCAGTATTGGCGTCATAATTATTCATACTGGTTGAGAGAAGAGGAGGGGGTCTATAAATTTTATATGCCTCAGGGGGACCCTCTGCTATTTTCTGCTCTTGATCAGAGCTCTATTTCAGATGTTAACTACACGCTGACAAAAAATGTGAGTGGCTTTTCTTATAAAGTGAGTGACGCAAGAAACTTGAGAGAGTATTTTTTTGATGAGCGAGGTCGATTGCAAGAGGTTCAAGATCAAAAAGCGGGTGCCGCTCATGTGCTAACTTACGTCGAGCGAAGCTACAATGCGCAGACGGGGAGCAGCTACGATATTGACAGAGTAACCCACTCTAATGGTAGCTATATTGAGTTTAGCTATGATTCTTATGATGCCGAACCTTCGGAGTTTTCTTGGCTGACAAGCGCGCAGGTGTATTTCCCTATCATGCTGACTGATAGCTTTGGTCGTAAAGTGGATATTAGCTGGGATAAAACACACTTAGGAAGCATGCAAAAAACTAAGCTTATTACCAGTATCAGTGTTCCTTATATAAATCAGGTTTCAGCTAAGCGTATCTACGAGTATAGAGATGACAATTTCGCGACAGCTCTCACTCATATATATGACCAAAGTACATCAGATGAAAGCTCTAAAAGGCTGTATGCACATTTTGAGTATGATGATCTTGGTCGCGCTACTTACAGCGCATTGGCTGGTGGAGCTGACGCTATTCGTGTTGCCTATACCGATGAGTTTAATAGAATAGTAACCAACGCTTTAGGCAAAGAAACATCTTATGTTTTTGAAGAGCTAAACGACGTTGTACGCCTAAAAAGCGTAACGGGCGAACCGACAGCGGCTTGTCAGCAAAGTGATTTTACGCTTACTTATGATGCAAAAGGCTTTGTGAGTCAGAAAGCCCACAATGGCCAGATTACAAACTACGAGTATGACCACGACAGAGGTGTAGAGATATCACGTACTGAAGCGGTTGGCACCGTGCTTGAGCGCACGATCACCACCGAGTGGCATCCAAGTTTAAACCGTATAACTAAGGTAATTGAGCCTGAACGCACCCTTGTGTTTCATTATGATGAAGACGGTCGGCTTGTTTCAAAGGAAAGCTTATTAACAAACTAGGTTTTGTCTAGATCTGTAGGTATAGAGAGCAGGTAAGTAGCACTTTGTAGTGCTGGTAGTTTTTTGTTTTTATTTGTTGGTATTCTTGTCATACGTTTTTTGTTTTTTTTATTACTTTTAGTATCTTCGGACTTATTGGCCGTAGATTGGTATTACAACAAGGAGTTTGGTAATCAAGTATTCCCTTCGTTAAATGGCTTATGTGATTCCAGTGCAGAGCGTCGTGCAGGCCTTTCTGATGACGGGAGTTCGTGTGACTGTACCTCGATACATCCTGAGACAAGATACTATGTTTTTACTTGCTATCGTGATGATGGGGAGTGGCAGAGTACGAATGGGTATGTTTCTGGTCTTTTAACAGAGCCTGTATGCCCTCTTGGTTATACGTCTAATGGTGTGGGTTCGGGTACCTGCTCGGCTACATGTTTCGTTGGGCAAGCATGGGATCCGTCTACGGCAAGTTGTTCATTTACTCAGGCACAAAATACAGCGTGTACAACTAGCGTAAACCCAATAGATTTTATTGAGGGTGATAAGTATCGTGATGAGCCTTTAATAGGTGTGGGCAATGTATTTCCTATTGAGCTAACGATGCATTATAGGAGTCATACAGGGCTTGAGTTATTGGGTAATAAATACCAACTTGGACGAGGGCATGTTGGTCTAGGTGTTGGTCGAACCTATGTTGCTGATACGGTCCCTGCTTTTGACCAAGCGCAAATGGCTTATGCTTTAACTTATAGGGCTCCTAACCAGTCTTTTTTGCATAGGCCACATAAGACCGCTGGAACAACAGAGTATGCCTACACTGAGCGCTATGCTTTTAGTTCACGCTACGCTTATAGCTATTGGAGGCATAATTATGCCAGTTGGTTGGTGATTAGTGGTGGAGCTATTTATTGGCATCGTGGTGATTTAAAAAAAATTGTGTTTACACATCTGAATTCGAGCTCGCAGGTTTATCCTTGGTTAAGCATCCAGGCGGAAGATGATAAGTGGCGTATTACCGATAGGCGTGAAGATAAACAGTATCTTTTTAATCGACTAGGTGAATTAGAGCGAGTGATTGATTCTAATTCGGGAAGATTTCATGAGCTGGTTTATGAGGGGGATTTTGGGGCTTTAAGTGAAATACGGCATAGCGATGGTGGAAGCATTGAGCTCAGTTATGAGCACTACATTACTAACCCTTCTGGTCTGGCGCCAAGTTCAGCTTGGACGAAATCATCATTTTTAGTGAAGGTTCAAGATAATACTGGTAAGGCGGTTGACCTTGAGTGGGGTGCTAAGGTTCTTGGTTTTAACCAAGGGTATTATGTGTTGGATTTAATAAGCCACCCTTATGTTGGTAAGCGTGCAGGACATCGTGAATTCTCCTACCAGAACAGTGATTACAAAACCTTGTTGACGGAAATTTATGATCAAAAAGACATAAACGAATCATCTCGTTCGCTTTATGCTCGTTTTACTTATGATGATCAAGGACGTGCGGTTGGTAGCGAACTTGCTGGTGATGTTGATAGGGTAGTTCTGCATCAGCTTGGCAAGCTCGTGGTTGCCTGAGGTACCAAAGAAATAGACCGTATCAGCGGGAACTTGGCTAAGTAGGGCATCATTACCAGGCTGGTTTTGAAATGGGTTAAGGTACCAAGTGGCACCTGCGGCAATAACTACAGTACCAACTGCGGCGCCAATCCGTGAGAACATGGTAAGTCCTTTATAAGTAACTGAATTAATAGGTCATTTTGTGGCAGTGGCGGGGTATTGGCAAGCTGCTTTGGGGGACGTGTTTCCTTGTTTGGTTTTGTTGCTAGTGAAAATACTTTTAAGAATTGACTTTAAAAAACTAAATAAATCAAATTTGTGTGAATATGCTTTTTTTGGCGCTTGACACTTTGAGTTGGAAGTGGTTTTTGTAGTTGCATTGTCGGGGTTAGTAAGTTAAAAGGGGCGGTTAATTGGTTATTTACTGATTTTTTTATATCTGTATGATTTGTCTTCTAGTTCTAATTGATGGATGTTATTAGCGTGGGAAGCGCACCATTCTATCTATAGTCTTCTATCGACGCTTCTAAATAGTTTCAATAATTATTTAATATTGTCTAGATATGTTCTCTTATCTGAGGGTTTTACTCTTCTTTGGGGCGGGGAGAGTAGCCAGTTTTCTTTATAGTAAGGAGTATCTATGTTTGGTTGTTATTATAAAAAGGTCGTTACAGGAGTTGTCTTGGTTGCATTTTCTATGTTTCCACCTTCTTCTTATGCATATGATTTTGTAATACAGTGGAGTTTTCCTGGTAAATATTCGACTGCTTATCAAGCGTGTCAGTCTTTTTTTAGTTGGTACCAAAGCTACTATTCAAGTCCAGATGATAAATTATCGAATTTCAAAGTAACTTATCAGTCAGATAGTAACTATATATGTAGTTATGATTTAGAGCGTCCGCATGGAGACTTTAAGGGAAGCGTTAGTGTTACTCGTGAGGGGGAGTCTTGTCCGTATGGATTTGTTTTTGATAAGCAGACATCCATGTGTGTTAAATATCCCTCTCAATGTCCTCAAGTGTCGAATCCAATTGAGGTGAGTACTGGCCGAAAAACTGAAGATTTTGTAGATATTCAACTACAAGGATTAAGGTTGTTGCGTAGTTATCGACAGTATGGGGGAGAGGGTGTTTGGTCTTTTGGTTTTGATGAATCTCTAATACAGTTAAAACAAGGGGGAGCAGTATTAACACTAGATGACACCGAGGTTTATGTTTATTCAAAGGGGGGGGGAAGAATTTCCCTATAGAGAAGTTGCTCCTGGTTGTTTTTCAGTAGTTGGAGGTATTTGCTCAAGTATTAATCAAGAGGAGGGAGAACTCTTTTTTAAAACGGGGAAAATAACAAAGGTATTTGATGTAGAGGCTGGTTATCTAAAGCGAATAGTAGAGGATGGGGTCGCTGCTAATGTAGTTATTAGTAGGTCTGGTAAACAAATGGAAATAAAAAAAGGGGAGCTGTCAATCCTGTTGCTTCGTGATGATTTTGGGCGCGTAATTTCCGCTTTATCGAGTGATATTTCCATAAATTATGAGTGGGCCAGTAATGGCACGTTGACTAAACTTTCTAGGGAAGATAGTTCATATGAAATTTATAAGTATGTATCTGAAGATTCTTCGCTGTTATCAGAACGTTGGTTGAATGGTGTTCCTTACGCATTCTGGGAATATGATCAATTAGGACGTGTTGTGCTTAGTTATCATGCTCTAAATACTGACCGTGAAACGATGATGTATTCTGGCAATGTTGTTACTCATACCAACTCATTAGGAAAAAAAACAAAATACGAATTCTCTAATATAAACGGCGCTTTGCGTTTGTCAAAGGTTGAGGGAATAGCAACAGATAGTTGTGTTGGTGGGAGTCGATCATATACATACGATGCTAATGGTTTTGTAGATGAGCTTACTAATTTTTCAGGCGAAATCACTGACTATGATTATGATTTGAACGGTTTAGAGGTTAAAAGGGTCGAGACTAAAGGTAGCCCCGAAGAGCGAATCATTTCTACAGAATGGGATCAAACTTCTTATCTCCCTCTCAGAATAGTAGAGTCAAATCGAGTTATTAGTTTTAGTTATGATGATTCAGGCCGCCTTTTGAATAGAACAGAATTGGCTCGTTAAAAGTTTTTTGAATTGAGCTATTTTCTATAAAAAATTAACATGGTGAAAATTAGATGGACTTTATTAGGGGTGACGATTATGTCTAAACAAATGCACTTTATTTATGGTGCTGTTCTGGCCGTTACTGGTGTGTCACATGGAGCTTGGGCGAATCAGACAACGACGAGTTATACTTACAATGATGCGGGTCAAGTAACCTCTGTTGATGGTCCTCGTGTTGATGTGAATGATGTTAGTACTTTTGAATACAATGATAATTACTTGTTAACCAAAGCTACTAATGCGCTTGGGCACGAGGTGCAGATTCAAGAGTACGATGCTTATGGAAACCCTAGTGTAGTTGTTGATGAAAATGGCGTTACAACTCGCTATGGTTACCATATAAGAGGTTGGTTAGAAAGCACACATATTGAATCGTCACCACAAACTGTGTCTGAAAGCCGAGTGTACGACGGTGTTGGTAATTTAGTGCAAGTGACTACAGCTACTTCTGGGGTTTTTACTTTGGAGTACGATGCAGCTAACCGTTTAACCGCTGTTGTAAACTCATTAAATGAACGAATGGAATATAGCCTTGATGCTGCAGGTAATGTGTTGAGCGTTAAGGTGTATGCTGCTGATGGCTCGCTTGTTATGCAGGAGCTGAATAAATATGACGAATTAAGCCGCCTAATGGAGGCTCAAGGTAATGATGGGCAGAGTAGCAGCTATAAGTACGATGCTAATGACAACCTTATTGAATCCTACGATTCTTTTGCTAACTTAAATACAAATAATTACGATGCGTTAAATCGAATTGAGCAAAGCATTGATAGAGCGGGCAACCCTATTTCATTGTCTTACAACAGTTCTGATCAAATTACCTCCGTTACGGATCAGCGAGGTAATGTAACAAGCTATGAATACGATTACCTAGGTAACTTAATTAAGCTAAGCAGCCCTGATACAGGGGTTTCGGATTATGTCTATGATGATGCAAGTAATCTCATTAATCAGTCTGATGCTAATGGTGTTCAAGTTAGCTATAGCTACGATGCTCTGAATAGATTAACGGGTATTAACTATGCCAATGCACCGAGCTTAAATATTAACTATCGTTATGACGACTTTGAAGCGGGTTCTAATTTTGGCCGAGGAAAATTGGCTGAGGTAAATGATGGTAGTGGTTATACCCGTTATCGTTATGATGCTCTTGGACAAGTTACAAACCGAGATTACCAAATAAATGGTAATCCGTTCAGCATTTCTAATACCTATTCTCCTGCAGGTCTTCTTGAGAGTACACGTTATCCAAGTGGGCGCTTAGTTCGTTATGAGTATGATGAACTTGGGCGAGTGCAGGCTTTATACACTCAGGCAGAAGGCGGCAGTGAACAGGGCATTGTTGCACAAATTCAATATTTACCCTTTGGTCCTGTAAGTAGCTGGACCTATGGCAATGGTGTTGTTCACTCAGCTAACTATGATTTGGATTATCGTCTTACTGCTTTGGCAGCCTCGGGGTCGTTGAATGTATTGGACCTTGAGTACGGTTACGATACAAATAACAATATTACAGAGTTAGATAACAATGAGCGTATACAAACCTCGCAACGTTTTGACTATACGGTTCTTGATCAAGTTAAAAGCGCGAGTGGAGCCTATGGGGACGTAGATTATATCTATGACCAAGTTGGTAATCGCTTAAGTCGTAGTATTACTAAAGATTCAACCGATACTGAAAATTATGTGTATGCAGCTGATTCTAATCGCTTGCAGAAGGTGAATACCGAAGGTGGCTCTAGAGATTTATTTTACGATGCCAATGGTAATTTAATAGATGATCTATCGCAGCAAGTGATGAGCTGGGTTTATGGTGTGGATAATCGCCCAGAATCGGTCAGTATTGAAGGGCAGGAAATACACTACAGGCATAATTATTTGGGGCAGCGTGTATTAAAATCACAGGGTTCTAGTGTTCGTTATTTTCACTATAACAGCCAAGGGCAACTAATCGCAGTTAGTGATGAAACGGGCACCTTTGTTGAAGAGTATATTTATCTGAATGATCAGCTGGTCGCGTATTTAACTGAGGCGCAAGAGCCTGTGCTTCCATTACTTCCTGCTAGTACCTCTGTTGTTGGAGGGCGTTCATTAGTTGGTGATGACGTTACCTTAACTCTACCGTTAGATACAATACCGTCTCCTTCAAGCGTTCAGTGGTCATCTTCTATTGATGGTTTTCTTGGTGAAGGTTCTCCGTTGATAATCTCAAATCTATCTGTTGGTGCTCATCAGATTCAGGCTCAAGTGCAAGACAGCAATCAACAATATCAGACGGTTGTTTTAGATATTTACATCTACGCTGAAGATGTTTTATTGCAAACAAGTTTTGATGATGCAAGTGCGCTGGATTCGTGGGCGATTGTCGATATTGGTGATAATCAAGGCCCTTCAGTTTGGGCGGTTGAAAATGAAGAGCTGGTTCAGAGCTCCAATATCTTTAAGTGGCATGATGCGGAGGCGGGTAGTTATATATATTATGAACCAGGTAGCGAATGGACAAATTACACTGCGAGTGTGAGCTTACGCTCTTCTGATAATGATGGCTTGGGCTTATCTTTTAGAGCGCAAAATAAAGATAATTATTATCGATTTTTTATGGATCATGAGCGTACTCTACGTAAGTTGATACGAGTACAAAATGGTGAAAAAACCATCTTGCATTCTGACACAATTAAATATGTGATTGATCAAGACTATGACCTAAAAATCAGCGCGATCGGAGATCAGATCGAAATAAAAATAGATGGTGAACGCTGGTATAAAGGTACCGATGACGCTTTATCTCAAGGTACGGTATCACTCTTTGTCTGGGGTGCGCAGAATGCTTACTTTGATGACCTCAAAGTGGTGAATGCCAATATAGAAAATACTTTACCGGTGATGTCCATTGGAGATCACAGTACAAATATTACCTTAGGTGAAACAGCACATTTTGCAGCGACAGCCAGTGATGCTGAAGACGGGGATCTCAGCTCGCGTATTCGTTGGGCTTCAAGCGTTGACGGTGATTTAGGTAATGGTACCGCTCTTCAGGTGGCCGACTTAAGTTCTGGTTTGCATACGATTACGGCAAGTATTGTGGATAGTCGTTTTGGTAAAGCGGAAACAGAGCTGTTTATCAGAGTTAATGCCGCATCTAATATGAGCTTGTTGCAAGAAGGTTTTGATATGGCTGAGTCATTAGAGTCATGGTCGATTGTTGATTTGGGGGTAACAGGTGGCCCATCAGTTTGGACCGTAGAGGCTGGTGAGCTAGTTCAAAACTCCAATATTCATGATCTCAGTAATATGGAAAACGGCAGCTTTATCTATTACAAGACTGGCCTAGCTTGGATGGATTATCGTGCGAGTGTGACCTTGCGCTCAAGTGATGACGACGGTTTAGGTTTGTCGTTTAGATTGCAAGATCAGCATAATTATTATCGTTTTGTAATGGATGCTCAGCGCTCTTACAGAAAGCTGATAAAAATGGTGGATGGTGTAGTGACGACACTGCACTCCGACACGGTGAATTATGTTATTGATCAGGAATACGCACTTGAAGTCAGCGCAATTGGTAATGTTATTGAGGTTCACCTTGATGGTGAACTTTGGTATAGCGGAGTTGATGACAGCTTGAATCATGGAACTGTCGCGCCATATATTTGGGCCGAGCAAAAAGCGTATTTTGATAATCTTGAAGTTAATACACAGGGGAATTAATGATGAATAAATATATGTTGTTAATACTGTCTGTGTTTTTCTCTGCGTCATTATGTGCTGAAAGCAAATTGTTGTTTGTACACAGTGATCACTTAGGTACGCCACAAGTACTGACCGATGAAAACCAAACGGTAGTTTGGCAGGTAGAAAGTCAAACACCATTTGGTGAGGTTGATATAAATGAGGATCCCGATGGTGATGGTCAGTTAGTTGAATTAAATACTCGTTTTCCTGGGCAGTACTTTGATGAGGAAACGGGGATGAATTATAACTACTATCGGACTTATGACCCGAGTTTGGGTAGGTATATTCAGAGTGATCCGATTGGTATCTTACGTGACTATAGTGATCCAGCATTAAAAGTTGCTATTCAGGTTGGGGTTGTCGAGGAAACTGGTTTTGCAAACGAGTCTCTAAATCATTTGTATGGTTATGTAGGGCAAAACCCAGTAGGTTGGTATGATCCATATGGCTTGGCAAAGAAAGGTGGAGGGGGGAAAGGAGAGCGAGGCTTTACAGGTAAAGCATCTGGGTCTAAGAATCCTTTCAAACATTATAAACCACACCCGACAGATCCAAATAAGGTCATTTATAAGCACCCTCAGACAGGTAAAAATATTATTAAACCAAAGCCCGCTGGCTTTCCAGGTCCTAAGGTACCTTGGGCTGTCCCAATTATTATATGGGACATAATACAAAATCAGTGTATCTACGGTGGACCTATGGCAAATAACCCTTTCGCATGTCCTCAGCCCCAGGGGCCTCAATGTTAATTGATGCTGGAGTGTTTTTATGAAAGATTTAGATCACTTATTCTCTCTGGCTTGCGAAGACTGGGATCGTGGCCTTTTAAAAGAGGCCTATAGTAAGTTTAAGTTGGGAGCAGAGAAGGGGCACCCAAGCTCACAAAATAATCTGGGTGTGTTTTACGAGTGTGGCTATTATGTTGAATCAAATTATGAATTAGCTATATTTTGGTATAGTAAGGCGGCATCTGGGGACGAAATTGCGTCATTATCAAATTTGGGTGATCTTTTTTTGAAAATGGGCAGGGTCGAAGATGCGATTACGTGGTATGTAAAATCCTCCTCTTTTGACGATGGTGATGCACTCTATGAGCTCGCAAAGATATACCTTCTTGATGGGTTTTCTGGAAAGGATGAGAAGCGCGCTATTTCGTACCTTCAAGAGGCCTTGAAAAGCAATAGTATTACTCCAAATTCGCTTGATAATGCAAAACACACTCTTGATGCGCTAATTTCCAATCATAAATAAAGAATGAATTGGTTTTTATTGAAAAAATAATAAGGACACCCACTTAGTTGTCCCTATTTTATAATCTGGTCTAGATAAAAACTCTACTGTACTATATAGAATAATCGATAATTTAGAGAAGCAATCATGTGGAGAAATATTTGTAAAGCGGTGTGGGTTTTAGCTATTACTAGCACTAAGTGTTTTTCTTACACGGTTAATGATCCGTCACCGTCATATACTATCTACTATGAATGGTACAACAGTAGAGAAGAGGCAGTGCAAAGATGTAAAACATTTGTGCCCGGTGTGGAGCCTGTATGCTTTGGGCCAGCAAATGTTGTGCAGGCTGGATGGGTACAATCTCCAGATGTGGATACGCATGATGCGCATTTTTTAATGGCTGCGCACCCCATGTTTTATTTGTCGGGTGCCCAATCCTACTTTCCAACATGCCCTGTTGCGGGAAACCCAATCAATTTGAATTCTGGTTATAAGGTTCAAGAAGAACTTGATTTTTCGAGTCAAACATTCCAGTTTTCGAGGTTTTATAGTTCCTCAAGCGATTACCCAGGTAGAGCAATTGGTCTAAATTGGAGGCATTCTTTTGATTACAGTCTCGATGGGATAGTTCCTTTACATCAAGCTGAAAGTGTTAGGCTGTTGAGCGGCGGTACTCTTTCAACTGCTCCGCCAGTGAATGAAAGGTATAATAGTCCCGAGGAAGCGTGTAATTTGGGGTGGTTGTTTCATACACGTTGGGAGTATCTGGGGGGGAGTTTGGCGGTTGGAACATCCTCTCGTTTAATTGGGGATAGACAGTGTGAAATTTTGAAAAGTGGGGACGTTGTCGCAAGGTTTTTAATTAAATCAGATTTTGGTATTTCTGTAGCTTCGTTGCCAAGCAGCGAGCGTGAAAGTATAAAAACAGTTACGGTTCCCAATGGGAATACCTATGTTTTCATTTGGGATGATGATGTTTACGAGCCTCAATCTGGGCAGCCTGTTGTCTTAAAAAAAAATGAGCATGGTTGGATGTTTATTGATGAGGAAAACAATATTGTTCAGTTTCAGGATGGTTTGATTTCATCGGTTTTATATAGTGGCGGCACAAAATATAGTATTAAGAGGGATTCTCTAGGTTATATCGAAGCTATTGAAAGGAATGGCGAAGATGTTTTGATTTTTGAATATAACGATAAATATTTAATAGAAAAAATAAAATCCTCGGATAAGGAAATTTTTTATACCTATGATGATTTAAGTAATCTATCGACGGTAAGTAATGGGGAGGACGGTGTTCGCTATCTATACGAGGATACACGCTTTCCCAGCGCGCTCACGGCACGAGCTACACTCGCTGGTAAAAAACGTTCAAGCTGGATTTATGATGCGAAGGGAAGGGCCGTTTCATCCTATCTTGGTGATGGACAACAGCGAGTGGATATTGAATATGCAGACTTTGACGACGCAATAAATCCAAAAGTAAATGTAACGAATTCGCTGGGTAAGACAACGGTTTATCATTACACGACAGGTTTATTGTCTAGACGTATTGAGTCAATAGTAGGGCAGGAAACGAGTAATTGCTTAGAGTCGAATACAAGTTACAAATATACTGAAAATGGTAGGTTATCAAAAGTAACAGATAGTCGAGGATACGTAACAACTTACTTATACAATGAAAGAGGGCTTCAAGTTAAAAAAATACAGGCTGTCGGAACGACAGAGGAAAATATAATAGAAACTGAGTGGCATCCAACCTTAAACCTACCTGAAAAAGTCACAACAGATACGTCGATAAGCACTTACAAATATGATTCAAAAGGTCGAATGCTTAGCAATAGCGTTGAGCCTACAGATCAAGGGGGTAGAGATCTTGAATAACAAAACTAGGGCTAGGTTGAACCTTCCATAGCTTAAAGAGTCCCGGTGCGGGTCTCACATTTCATATGGTTGGGCGGCAATTACTTTCGCCTGGTTTTGTTTGTTTCTCAAGAAGGTAGTGTTTTAAAAATTGCAGGGTGAAATAGCCTATATGTCTTTTGGTAGTAATGGTTGGCATTTCTATCTAAAAATAGTGAAGTTGATTTTTGATATTACGATTTAGTGTAACGTTTCTTTATTAGGTGAGCTTGTGAGTACCCTATATATTATTTTCTTTAGCCCAAAACTAATCTTACATGCAATGCTCGATTGGTTCTGAAGCGGCGAATAATTTAGTGCTTGTAATTTATGGTCAACCATTCTTTCTTTTGTTTTTGTGAGTCAAGGGCGCGTAGCGCTTCGAAGGAGCTTGCCCTTGATTCGCGGAAATAAAACTGGAGGGCTTAAATCAAGAGCTCGCAGCATAGTCCCCGTCTGAGCGGGCAGTGTCTGGTTGATCGCGTGTAGGCTGGTGCATGTTGTTGATGTTTGTGTTTTCGCTATAGAAATTTGCGAGTGTTCTATTTTTATCTTTTTAAGTATACCTTTGCATAGAAAGTAAGTGCTTTAGTCTTGAGGCTAGATGGGCCACCTTTTAATGTATCTGTTTTTTCTGTGTCAAGTGCCTGTTCTAAAACTTAGGTCGTCGAAGTAATGCGCTTAGAAGCCTTGTAGAATAATTCGGTCTTGAATAGGTTATTGGTTTCGTTGTTGTAAAGCCATGGTAATACCTATGTGGCGGATACCATTCCTGTTATAACCCAAGAGCAAGCTATTTTAGGCTATGTACCTACCGGAACCTAACCCGATAATGCACACACCTTCACTTAACTATGTGGAGGTGCTAAATGGCCAGACGCAAACATTACAATTTCTACGATGATGATTTTAAGGCAACCGCAGTTGCTTTAACCGAGATTCCCGGAGTGCTAGATAAAGACGTTACTGAAGCGCTCGATATTCATGAGGTTATGCTTTACCTTTGGCGTATGAAAATGCGCCGAGGCCAACTCATGCCTAAGAAAAAAGATATTCAGATCGATCCAGAGCTTAAAGCGGAACTAAAGCGCTTGCGTAAGCTAGAGCGTGAACACAATCTCCTTCAGGAGGAGCACACTCTTTTAAAAAAAGCCATCCAGCACTCTTTGCAACAAAAAGGGAAATCTTCGAGTTCATCGAACTGAATCGTGATAAGCACTCTATATCACTGATGTGCCGCCTTTATGATGTCAGTCGAGATGGATTCAATTCTTGGCGACGGCGCGGTCCGAGCCTTCGTGAACAAGAAGATGCTGAACACCTCGCCCTGATAACTAATATTTTCCATCGCCATGACGGTTGTTACGGAAGCCCCAAAATTACACGCGAGATGCGTAAACTTGATGTACGCATTGGGCAAAAGCTAAGCTGCTCTCATTAATAACTAATCCGAAGGGCTTCTCGTTTAGCTTACCTTTATAGACGTTTGTGGCAAAGTAGCACACTCTCAGCTATGACCCACAAGGCTGGAGGTTTGAAATGTTAGTCAAATATTCTTGAGTAAGGTCATTTATCTTACATAACGCTTACAGACAGTCTCGAATGCAGTGCGCTAGATAGAGAGCTCGAGAAAATTGATAGCTTGAAGGCATCAATATAGGTGTTGTTAACTTTGATGTAGTTGATGGTATGGATGCTGCTAGAGCGTTTTGGATGTGCTGGGGTAATGAGCGTCCACGTGTGGAAAAACGCTCTTATCTATCGTTAATCGGTCTAAATAGTCCGTGACTAAATTAGCTTAATGAGCATGTCTCTAAATGTAGTTGTTGGTATTTCCATCGCTCTACACTCTGTTCTGATACCTCGATATGTGCCGCCTCTCGGTTCTGGGGGTTAAATAGGTGTGTCCAGTCTGATTTTTACGTACGCTTAGCGTAATAAATGATGCCCATTACCCGCGTTTTTAGTCCCTTAATATCATCATCAGGGTTATATGCAGCCTGAGAGGTATTCATGAACCTTTGGTCTGGGTTGTGCAATAACACTATGATTCTAAGTTATCAGTAGTTGTTTATGTGGGGTGCTAAGGCAAGCTGTTCGTTAGAACTAGGGGGGAGGCGGGTGTTTAGGTATTTGAACTTGCATGTGGATGGTGCCACTTGAATGGTAATGTTTTGTTGTTACTTTTCTATAAGGTGCCTTTATTACGTTACTATTTGTAGGGGGTAGTGGTGCACATAGGCTCTTATTTCTTAATCTAGTGTATTTAGGTTAGTGATTCTGGGTGTAGCCTTTTTGCGTTACCTTTTGCATCTGTTCCCATTTTGGGTTACTGTTGGATTATGTGTCGTCTTTTGGTTACTATAGTCGAGATGTTAATAGTGTGTAAAAGGGCCTGATCATGCATGAGTTAAAGCAAGAAGAGCAGAATAAGCCTATCGCCGTCTTAAGCGGGGATGTTATTGGTTCTAGTGAGTTGTCACATGAGGCTTATGAGGAGCTGCTATACACATTAAATACACAACTAACCTTTATTCGTAGCCTTCACCCAAATAATAAATTTGAAATAAGTAGAGGCGATGCATTTCAGGTTTTAGTTGATGATGCTGAAAATGCAGCTAAATATGCACTGCTTATTAGAACCAGTTTACTATCAACCAGTAGTCGTTATGATTGCAGAATCAGTGTTGCTATTGGTCACGATGTGTCGATTCGGCATACTGTCGCTAGTTCGACTGGTGATGCGTTTACCTTGTCGGGTAGGGCGCTGGATAATATGAGTTCAGATGCCTTAAAAGTGACAACACTGTCACCGCCATTTAATGACTGTTTTGCTCTGCTCACAAGCTATGTAGATCATCATGTATCAGAGATGACAGAGCGGCAGAGTGCAATCACATACATTATGTTAAAAAACCAGAAGCCCATAACTCAAAAAGAAATTGCGCAGCAATTAGGGGCTAATAGGGTGTCTATCAACCGCTCTATCAACACTGCAAAATTAAATTTTATAACTGAATACACTCAGTTATTCTCACTGAAAGTAAGAGAGTTTTTCTTGTGAGCGCATTCTTAATACTACTGTTATCTCTACTTATATTACACGTTATTACTGATTTTTATCTGCAGCCTATTGAATGGGTTAAGGATAAAAACACTCGGCATGAGAGATCACTTAAGTTGCTCTATCACGCTATAATGCAAGCTTCATTTGCCTGTGTTCCTATTCTGTTTTTCACGGCCAGCTGGCGCTCGGTGATATGTACGTGGTTTGTCGTTGGTGTTTCACATTGGCTGATTGACCTTTGGAAGACCTATGCAAAAAAACAGCTAAGGTATTTTGTTGTTGATCAGGCCTTGCACGTTTTTATTTTAATCGTTGTTGCTTTACATGCAGCGCAGTTACAGTGGTCCTTTGCTGGCTTGGGGGCGGTGGTTTTTACAAAAAACAATCTAATCATTGCGCTTAGTTACATTCTTATTTTTAAGCCTACTTCCATTCTTATTGGTTCTATCTTGACTAAATATACTCCTGAAGAAAACGAGAGTACTAAAGGCTTAATTTCTGGAGGGGAGGTAATAGGCTACTTGGAGAGAACACTGATATTAACCTTCACCATTACAGGCCAGTTTACGGTGATAGGCTTTGTATTAGCGGCTAAGTCTATATTCCGTTTTGGGGATTTAAATAACACAAAAAACCATAAGCTTACGGAGTATGTGCTACTCGGCTCCTTACTATCGGTAACTATTACCTCCGTTATTGGCTTGGCTGTTAGAAACAGTATTTAATAAAAATAGCCAGAAGCTGAACTTGTTGGAATCACGGCAGCTTCTAATGTTTTAATACTAAGACGTACCCTGAACTACGGGCACGTCTAGCGATAAAGATTACTGACAGCGCACGTTCATGGCAGAGCCGCTGCCTTTGCCTACAAAACCAAAGTCTTTATATTCGCCTGGCTGAATTTGACGATTCCAGCTAAGGTTTGTTGCTACATAGGGAGCAGTGCCTGATAGGTTTGCATTCCAGCTTGAAGCAACACTAGAACCATCTTCATATTCCCAAGAAACTTGCCAGCCATTAATGGTGGTTGAGGTAGTATTACTGATTTGTATTCTACCTTGGAAGCCGCCGGGCCATGAGTTGATCACGGTATGGCTGCACGTTAAGGCTCCTGGTTCTGGGCTAGGGGTGACGACAGGACTAGGTGTGACGACAGGACTAGGAGTTACAGTCGGGCTAGGTGTGACGACAGGGCTAGGAGTTACAATCGGTGTAGGTATCGACGAAGGAGTTGGGCTTGGTGAAGGCGAATTAGTGTCGTATACAGACGCTAATTTAGACGTCGCTTTAATACCGTTAACGCCATTGATAATACGCTCGCCCCAGCTGCTTAAATTGTTTTTATCAAAGCCATGTACCATATCTAGGTTGGTGCAACAGCCACCATTACCAGACCAAGACCAAGCTAAGTAGCCTGTGCCGTAGAGTTCAGAGACGGCAAGAATGGAGTCTTCATCAACGGGTGAACCATTGTGATCACCGCCAAACTCACCAACGATAATGGGTAGGTTGTGTTTGGTTTGAAAGTTCGAAATATAGTTATCGATTTTGTCGTAATTCTGATAAACCTCGTACATGTGAACACTAAAAAAAGTATTCGCAAGTGAGTCAGCTTCGGCAACAATGCTGGCGTTATCAAGCATAATTTCTTGCCAATCTTGCCCCCAGTTGGCGGCATCAATAAGTAGGGTGTGGCTTAGGCCTGCATTCCGTAGTGTGCTAATGGCTGATTTATGGCCATCGACCCATGCGCTTGGTGCTTGGTTGTTGCCAAAAGGTTCGTTGGCAATATTAATAATGACGTAATCTTCTTCGCCAATTAAAGCGTCTTTAATATCTACCCAATATTGGGCTGCTTTTTCTAAGGTTCCAGCCTCGTGTTTTTCTCCAGAGCCTGTCACGTCGTGAACTTCTAAGACACACACTAATTTATTGGCCTTACACAGTGAAATAACATTAGCGACATCGCTTGCGCTATTACGCGACCATTGCTGGCCATCACTTAAAACAACACGCACGGTATTTGAGCCCGTGGCGGCGATATCTGCAAAGGATGAGGTTTTATGTGTATACCAAGCATGAGGGTGGTTAACACCCCGCATAATAAAGTTTTGGCCGTTGGCATCGAGTAACTGAGTACCTGAAACCGTAAAGCCTGCATGGGCTTGGTTTAAAAAAAGAACTTGAAGCGCCAAGCCAAAAGCGAGCACTGGCCAATTAACTACCTTGTTTTTCATAATGACACCATATTGTGAAGAGTTGTTTATTAGCACCTATGCGGAGTGATTATTATGTTCGCGAAAGATGCAATTTGAGGGCTTAGTTTTCAGAGTGCGAGCCTTATAAATCGCTCGTTCTTTGGGCACAGATACGCTGAGAATCAGTGCTTGAAACAGTAGAGCGATGAGGGCCTATCTTCTTGTAAAGAAGCACTCAGATTTACTCTTGCTAGTAGTGATGGCGACCACCTATATTGGTGCTCTTTATATTTTTAAAATTGCAGTGTTACAATAAAGAGGCTGGAAAGTTGGGTCAATATAAGTGCGTATAACTTTTCTTAAAGTATGCGCTGTGTCTAAAAAAAGGGTGAAACGCCAACAGATTTTCATGTGCCTGCTGGTGTGCCTAGCTAAAGCTATAGCGCAGAAGCTTACAGTAAGGAAGGCGGAGGAACGCACTTGTTCGTTGCAACTTTTTGTAAGGGGCTTTTATAGTGTCTGAGCCCTTAAAGTCATAGCTGAGGCTAATCTAAGCCAGCCAATCTTCTGGCACGAAGTCTAATATCTTCTGCGTGAGCCAAACCTTTTTTAAACTTTGACTCTGCAGTGGTGATTTCAGTTTCGTCGCCGTTTGCTAAGAGAATCGCTTCAGATAAGATCTTATAAATGTCGTTGATATGATTGTCGTACGAATCTTCAATGGCGTTTTCTAAACCCATAAGCAGTTACTTGTGTTGATTTATGCCAATATTACAGCGTAGTTTTTTTGGGTTTCCAATGAAGCTTGCTTGCAGCCCACTACTATTTACTTCTATTAGTTATCTTTCTGCATTAAATTAATATCACCAAGCTCTACACTTATTGAAAGTGATAAAATCATTTCTGTACTTAAAATGATATCTGATATGGGGATAGGGACTTGCTCTTTAATGCCGCCTTGTTCGATATCCATTAATACCTCTTCGGTGGCAACATTGCCCGGGTTGATAACGGTGAAACCAATTCCTTCGGCCTTAAGAGCTTTACGTAAACTTTGAATGGCACCTCGTAAACCAAACTTACTGGCAGCGTAAGCGACCTGTATAGATGCTATGTGATCTAGTCCCGACAGAGCGCCAAGATAAATAGCCCTTGGGTTTGTAGCTGCTGAAAGGTTTTTGCTAATAGCTTTTGTAAGCTCTATAGGGGCAACTAGATTAGCAAGCATTATGTTATAGGTTTCTGTATAGCTGGTTTTTCGGAAGTCGAAGGTGTCAGTAAAACCTTCGTCTTCCCAAATTCCGCAAGAGAATATTAGAGCATCAATGGTCTTATTAGCTATTTTCTTAGCGACATCTTGTATGCCTTCAGCGGTGCTTATGTCGGCCTTTATCCATTCACAATGCGACGATTCAGATCTAGATACCCCAATAACCTTATCTCCAGACTGGGAAAAGTACCTTGCTAACTCAGCCCCGATTCCACGGCTAGAACCAACAATTAATATCGATTTCATTTTTCAATAAGCTCCGTGTTAGTTTCTTCCTCTTTTTCCTTCCTTCTATATGCAAATCGACCGAATATTAAAATACAAGCCGTAAAGCCTATAAAATAATATCGGTCGATAGTTAACTGATTATTCTTACAGCTGAATAAGCATAATTGTTAAGCAGGGGTAATATACACTTGCATCATAATGCTGCCCTGATTATCAGTCAGCCCAGCGCCGTATTGCCCTAGTAAATCGTCATTAATACATAGCTCTAGTTCGCCAGAAAGCCCCGCTGGTAGGGTGGTTCCATCTCCAATTAAAAAGGCATCACCGCCATTGACTCTACCAACTAACGCGCCTTCGTTTGCGCCCGGTAAGGTGTAACCAGGCTGAGCTGGTGTTTCGAGAGGGGTTCCCGTTGGGCCATACAAAGCACCGCCGTTTTCATTGGGGTTATCTGTCCACTCACCACTGATATAGAACACCTGTGCAGTAGCTCCTGCAGGAATACTCACTCCGGTTTTTTGCCAAGCGACATCAGCAAAGACGGTTACGGGCCAGCTAGGGTAATCACGATCAAAATTGAAGCTGGCACAATTAAACGTCGCATTTGAGTTGTTATTTAGCATATGAATGACACAATCCATTGCAGAGCGTAGGGCAGGTTCTGTCCATCCTCCTTCTACACCATAGTTTTCCCCTGCGAAATAAAGATCGGAGGCAGAGGAATAACATTGGTTGTAAGACAAATCCAACATGTTATCGGCTTCGTTATGTGCTCGATATAATTTAGAGCAACCGATGTAGGTGGGCTCTTTTATCCATTGAATCGTCACAGGGAAGTTCGAGTCAATGTACTGAGTGATGTCCTGACCAACCGTACTCATGGTGATGTTACGGAGTTCAGCAAGTACAAGCTCGGCTAACCGATCTTCTTCATAAGGTAAGAGCTTGAGTGAGTCGTCCTCCCAAGTGTAACTTGCCAATAAAATGCCTTTGTCGTCAGGTTTGCTATCCCATGCTAAGCCATATAAATCTTGCACAAACGTATCAGTAACAATGATTTGTGGGATTTTGCAATCTGGGTAATTATTTTTATTCCAATATTGCCCGGTTAAAGGGAAGAATAATTTACAACTAGAAATATTATGTTGGGTATGTGAGGTGGTTATTTTGGCATCTGGTAATTGAGTTTCTGAAAACCCAGAAAACTCAATCGACATTTGAGCTGCCCATTGGGTAGACGAAACAACAACTTGATCATACTGTTGCCCATTAGGATATTGTGGTGAGTACACTAGCACACCACCGTTAGGGTTCTTTTCTATTTTGCTTATTGGGCAGCTTACATAAAGCTTACTATCAGCATGTAAGGATTTCTTCGAGTCACCAGGAATATCAGTATAATATAAATACTCGACCAGAGATTGGATGCCCTCATAGATCGGCGGCGCTAGAGGTTTAGAAGAGGAATCATAAACGCTCTCATTAAAAAAGGGCAGGGATGAGGGGCTTGTTAAACCTTCAACGGTTTGTAAGTTGGAATCAAAACCAAAAAAAGTACAACGCAAAAACCACAACGAGCTAATACTATAAAAAGCACCCCAGCTGCCATCACCTGTACCGATGGTATACAATAAACTGGCTTGTTCAGCACTCATGCCAAAGCCGCCGACATTACCATTAAAAGTAAGTGGGTCTTTAATACTTTGGGTTATTTCTTCGACCGACATAGCCTCTGCCAGTACCAAATCGTTGAAGGTCATGGTTTCATAGTGAGCTACCATTTTATTCCAACAGATTAACCAATTCTCATTGTTGTGCGTGTAGTAGGTATGGGCCGGAATTGAGAATTTAGCACCGAACTCATTCACTTTTTTGTTGAGTTCTTGCAAAACAACATTATCTGGTGGGCTTTCTTCGGGCCATGAAATCAAACTTGGCGAGTCTGTTTGAGCACCTTGTGGCCCATAACCTTCATTAATGTAAATGCCGGTATTGCCAGGTGCCGCACCTGGGTTTGGAAATGGCGTCAGTATTGCCTTGTTATCCCCAGCTTCACTATTTAAATAGTATCCCAAAATACTATTGTCATCTTCTGGTTTACTAAAAAAAGGCATGCGCATAGCACCCAGTTCCATACCTGCATGGTCCAAATTATCGGCACCACCACCTTGTGTGTCTAAGGGGTTTTTTGTTGTAAATAAACGCCCGCCGATTCTTCCACTGGCTTCATAGATTGTTACATGATACCCGCAACGCAGCAGCTCTCTTGCCGTTGTCATACCTGCTGCACCAGCCCCTACGATAGCGACTGTAGGAGCGTCTCCATGTACTGTTGCCAGACCATTTGGAGATTCTTGTAAAAGCTTAAAATAATCAAATCTAAAATCAGCAGGGTTAGGAAATTTAGGAATCCAGTTGTCTGGATCACTGGATATGGTTTTCAGGTTGTGGGTAATTCCGGGTTTCATAGCTTTTCCTTAAGTAAATTAATGACTTTATATTCGAATTTTCAGAGCAATATAATGAGTACTACGAATTCTCTCGGATTACTGAGAATGTAAGCTCATACTTAATAAACGATAAAGTTTTTAAAACGGGAAAATCAAAAAAAACAGGCCGATCAGACTAGATCGATGCAACTGTTAACTGAGTATAACAAGCTTGATTTTTTATTAATGCATTAATAAGTGCCAACCATCGATACTTATTCCAATAGTGGTGTAGCAAGCATGAAAGACATTAAAGAATGTAGGGCTATTAATTAAAGGCGTAGATTTAAATGGTTAAAAATAGATGACGACAGCTTAAGTCCTTGATGGTTTAACGCCCATTAAAAAGAAAAGTAATAATCCTTTCAGAGGGGAATATGCCACCTTTTCAGCATGATTATTTTGCCTCTTGGCTTGGGCGTAAGTTGGGCATAATAAAGTACCATTCGAGCATAAGTCGTTGACTCCTAAAGTTATTTCTAAACCTCTGGCCTTTTGATTGAAAATTAAATTTGTAATAAATATGTCGTTAATATGTAAAACCCTGTCACTAGCATGCGCTGCTTTAACACGTTCAGGGTATAAGCTATGTATAGAAAAACCATAATCTCTTTAAGTGTATTTACGTTGCTAACGGCATGTGCCGGCGATGATGGCGAAAAGGGTGAAAACGGCGAAAGTGGTGCGGACGGTACTAATGGCACGAACGGAGCAAGCGCGACTAACGGTCTAAACAGTTTGGTTGACCACGAGCTACTTGCATTTGGTAATAGCGAATGTGCCTTTGGTGGGTTAATGATTCGCTCTGGCTTAGATAACGATACAGATGGTGTTTTGTCCGATAGCGAAGTGACTTCAACAGTCTATGACTGTGACGCCAATACCGTCGGCGTACAGGGCTCTGCTTTACCTTACATGGTATTACGTAACGACATAGAAGATGGTGCAAAGCCAGGTGCATTATTTGAAATCCGTAACGGTGGTTATGGCTCCGACATGGTTAAACACCCCAGCAATGCCAAGCAGTTTTACGCCTTAACTGATCGCGGGCCTAACGCTACCTACACTGGAGCACAAGGCAAAGGTAAAATATTCCCAGTTGCAGATTACACACCGCGTATAGGTCTATTCGAACTTCAAGCCAACGGTGATATAAAGCGTATCGAAGACATACTCTTAAAGCGCCCAGATGGAACGTTAATTACTGGTTTGCCGAATAGCTCTGCATTAGGTGGAACAGGTGAAACGCCATATGCTGTGTTAGAAGATGGCAACATTGAAGTGCTTCGTGAAGATATGGGCTTGCCCTACAATGAAACCACCAACCCAATACAGCTAGATGATTATGGCTTAGACGGTGAAGGTCTAGTGGCCTTATCAGATGGCACCTTTTGGGTAAGCGACGAATACGGCCCACATATGGTTCACTTTGCTGCCGATGGAACGGAGATAGGCCGCATTAATGCCTTTGCAGGCGACGACCGTGTAAGCTTTAACCTACCTGCCGAATTTGCCAACCGCCGAGCCAACCGGGGCATGGAGGGTTTAGCCATAACACCCGATGAAAAAACACTTGTCGGTATTATGCAATCAACCATGTACAACCCTAGTAGCGCAGTAAAGGCCTTAGATATTGTGCGTATTGTTACGATAAATACTGAAACGGGTAGTGTGGCGCAATACTTATATAAGCAAGAAAAAACGCAAAACTCTCAGTCTGGTATTTTTGCCTTAAGTGCAACTGAGTTTGTAGTTATTGAGCGCGACGGTGCTTTCTTTGCTTCAGATGCAAACGCAATGAAACACTTGTATAAGATTGATATTAGTAACGCAACAGATCTAGAAAGCATTGCCGATTCTGGTGTGTGGTTGCAAGACGCTGAGCTTGGCTTAACAAAAGACGGACAAACACTAGAAGAAGTCGTTCTTAACGAAGGCTGGGATGGCTTAAGCAGCATTGCACCTGTAAGCAAAACTTTCTTGGCCGATTTGGTAGCAGAAGTTCAATACCCACACGACAAGCTAGAAGGCATGTGGCTAATAAATGATTCAACCATTGGCGTCATCAATGATGACGATTTTGCAACATGGTCGAGTAGTGGTGTGCTAGAGCAAAAATACCTAGATGCAGGCCAAAGCGTTATAGATGCTAATAAGCTGTATATTATTGAAGATCTGAACCTTTAATAAAAAAACGCTCAATGCTGTAAAGCCCGCACTTGTTATACAGGTGTGGGCTTTTTTATTGGTTTGTAATTTGTGTTGCTGTTGGATAGAGCAGGGGGGGCTAAATAAAGCAGGGTATGGTGAGCATGAGTGGCGTAGAAAACTGGGCCAACTGTTTTTTTACCAACTAGCACTGATGATGCCTAAGTACTAAGCCTATGTAAGCAGATATATAAGGTATCGATTCTTTAAATCGTGAGGCTAGGTAGTCAATTTAAAATTAGTTTCGCAGAGCTCGTCTGAAGCGTGGTCAAACCACCACCAGCTTACTAAGTCGCCTGTGGTTAAGCATTTAAAGGTGAAAACAGAAGCTGCATCATAATGGCTATGGCCAATATGGCTTAGCTCATAAACCTTATCTACTACTATCTCTCCATGAGTAAAATCGGGGTTTGTGTGTAGAGCGATATATTTCCCGCCAATAACGAAAGGGTGGTCTCGCCATGTTGATCCATTCATAGCCATAGTGGTACTTAGCACCTTCAGTAGGTTTCTTTGTCTAGTGAAATTTTATAAGGATTAAGGCGGTTTGGCGTAGTAGGTGGTTTGAGGCTTGTTAGTCAATAGTAAAGCAGTTCCTAATTCGAAACTGGGCGCTAGGTGCGCTCTGCTTGGCAGCTCCAGCACGTTTCAAATGCCGGATCATTATCTTCTTTGCATTGAATACAAACCCAAGATTCGCCTTGTTGCTCACCAACGAGTGTCTCTATGGCGGCTTTGCCTTTATTAAAGTCGGAATCAGCAACCCAAAGCTCGGGCCAGGTCTCCAAGGGAGAAAGCTCACCCATGCCACCCGATGAATACTCGTTACGAAGTACCGACTCTATTCCTTTCTCACACAAATAATTACGGGTATTTTCCACAATTATTTTGTTTTCGTGTGTGTAAATTAACTTCATTTATTATGCACCTATTACACGGAGAGAGAGGCGAGTGCTTAGTTGTGAGACTTCTTCTGAAACTGTGGTTTTCATCAGGCCGTAAACTCAGGTTGACTGTTGGAAAGTCTTATCTTTCAAGGTCTTTGACTCCTTGATTTTAATACATTTGCATGAGGCCTCAAATCAATTTTACTCGAATCGGAGGCAGAAACACTTTTAGTTAAACCTTGCCTCGAGGTTATTGTCTTTAAAAGTGTCCCTGACCCCGTTTAACACTGCTTAGTACTTAGGACTAAAACTCTTTGCTGATTTTAAAATGGTATGAATCTGTTGACCAGATGCGATATTTTCCATTCGCGAAGGTGCCTGTTGTGCGCGATTCGGTTGAAACCATTTCAGGCGACGCGATATGCCAGTTGTTGTACCAAAAATCTTCACCCTGTCCCATGGAAACGTTGAATGAGTCACCATTGATAGATAAGACGCCATTGAAGGCAAAGTGAAGCTTCTTCGGAACGTTGTTTCCACCACGGCTGTGAAACATCTTTGTGGTATCGCTATTCACTGTATCGTTGTACCACTGAGCTGGCTCTTTGTTATTTTTTCTTCCTGCGCCGACATCAATAGTGAGCTTTGAGCCGTTGTTGCCGCTTGTAGTCTCAACACCTCCCCAGGGTTGCCCAGCCGTGATCGAATACTGATTGCCATAAACAAATTCGATCGATTCGATGCCATCCTTACCCTCGAAAATAATATCGTTGTTATGCTCCTTGGTCGATGGAATCTCTAGCTTACCTTTCTTATTTCTTAATATCGATTCGCCCAAACCCTCGGAATCGCCAGTAAATCTACCAACAACAGGGCCGTTCTTCGTCTTCATTATCTTCAGCTCTATTACGCCTTCTTCAAATTCAGCTGCCTTCAAATCAAACCAACATTCTCCTTCTAGATTTTCTGGCACATCATTGAATGCACCAATCATTTCCGATGTGTCTGCATCAAAATCATCGCCGAAACCATCGGCACTCAAACGCAAAGTCGGCAAAGTGACATCGTCATAAACGAAAACGCAGCCCAAGCCGTAAAACAAGAAACCGCCCATGGCAAGAAGGCCTTCAGCAGGGTACTCGCCTACAAAATCCTTGTTTTCATTCTTGGTTGTGTTTACTTCTGTCTTTTCATCTTTTGTTAGTTCTGCTGTTGTCATCTCAATATCCATATACAGTGATTTTGACTACTCATAAGGCTTTTCGTCTTCCGCCCCGCTTTAAACTGTGCGGATCAGTTAGTGATGTTAGGATTTCTAAGCTTGTTATACTTTTTCTACCAGTTGCTTAGATATCTACGAATTGAAACAAGCTAGGCTCAACCCAGTATTTTCTAACCACAGGTGTAATTAGTGAGGTCGAGGTGGTGATGGCTTTTGCCACTTTGGTTTTTGCATTGAAAATATTTGTACCCATACGTTTCCGTACTGCCATGTTTTTGGACTTTACATTTGACATCATTTTTAGAAAAACCCACATGAGACGGTACTAGGCCGCCAGCATTTGGTGCAGTACAAAGCAGGTGAAGGTCGACTTCCTCTTTGGGGCCGAGCTTAAATTGATAACCATTTTTCGTATTATCGTTGGGGAACGTTTCACTAGGACCACTAACAAAAAAAGTGTACTGCCCACACTTAGATTCACCTCCTGTGCAGTTGGGTGCTGAGCAATAATAATTTGAAGGGCCTGTGCATTTTATTGTATATGTACCAATGTTTTGGTCACTGGCATAGACAAGGCTTGACAGCGACACCAGAAGAAAAGCGACCATCGGCAATGCAGTAGTCATACTTCTATAAATTGTATTAGCTAACATATTAATCTCCTTATAAATATAATTTCACAATAGTAATTACTGGGCATTAATGAGGTTAGAGAAAGTTTTAAACAAGCAAATGATGCAAACAAGGTAACTAAATGACCTCTAATCTCATTTTTGTTGCCCCAGTTTTCGTAAGAACCCGCACAGCGGCTTGGCAACCTGGCACTTAATTACGCAGGGTTTTTAGTGACAGACTGGCAGGTCCGTTGCTGCCACTTAATACTGATGCCGAATTCATATACTAACCGCGACACTTTTAAAAATTAAGAAGGTGAGTTGTAAAATAAGCCTTATCCCATTCCGGTAAGAAGGGTAGGTAATGGCTTATATACAACTCACTTATGAAGAAAGAGTAACGCTTTCAGCCCTAAAGCTGCAATCTCTCGATAAGAGGGGTTGCAGGGGTTCTTGGTCGCCACACTCGACTCTATATCCTGAACTCACACGCAGTCGCTGCTTTATTATCGACGGGGTATATCGGCCCTCTAAGGCGCAGTGACGAACAAGAGCAAGAAGGCGTCGCTCGAGGAAAAATCGACATTACTCCAGCGCCTATATGATGCTTGTTCGTAAGCTTTTAAAGATAGGGGGGATTAGCCACGAGACTATTTACCGCTATATTTGGCAAGATAAAGCTCAGGGTGGTGACTTATGAACCCACCTTAGGTAAGTGTCAAAAAATAAACAATAGAGACACACAAGACGTAATCTTGCTGAATGTCTGCGTGAAAATCCACAAGAGCAACACAGTCCATTTATCCAGCCGGTAGAAACCTTGGTGGGCAAATTGATATTCGGATGTAAGGGAGGCATCGATACTTAGACGGCTTACTTCGGGCCAGAGGTCGCGTGTTAACTTAGCTACTGAAAGAGCGAATGACTGCTAAGTGATGCTACTAACAATAAAACAGTCCTAACAGCACACCCTCAACCGAGATAAGCTCTTAAGCGACAGACGACTTGTTACAGCTAACGATAGAAATTTGCAGCGAGTCAGTATCATTGATGCCATTGATTTGGCTGGCCTACGGACTTGCTTTTTTGCTGCAGTAGCACCTCGATTTGCGATCGCTTGGTCCTTTCAGCAACACCAAGCGACTATTCCATCCCCAGATCTTAATACAGTGCTGATCAATTAAGGTTTCGAAGAAAGGGCGCTTCACACTGAGTATCTTTTCTTGATGACAACACCACAAAACCAATGTTTTAGTGTTGGAAAAAAACACAACTAAGGTAGCAAATACCGTCACTTGCTTAGGGGATGATAAGGGCTGATTTGCTGCTGTCTGAGTATTAAACACATCACGAACCTAAGCGATTAAACCTGAACAAACCCAGCTCCTAAGCGCGATACAAGCGGAACCAGTGCTCATGTTTCAGCAAAACCCTAACAAGAAAGGTACAACTGTTAAAAGGTATTAAGACTTTTTGTTATTACGTTGGAATAATGCGCGGCTTAAGAATCTAAACAACATCAATAGAGGAAGGGCTTTGTGCGCAAAGGTTTAAACGCTCTAGCATTTGGCGCCATATTAATCAGTGGTTGTGGCGGCGGCAGTAATGGTGAGAGCTTACTTGCAGCGCCTTCTCCTGCGGACACTGTTAGCCCCATAGTTACGCCAAGCCCTACACCAAGTACTGCACCAAGTGCTACGCCGAGCCCTACACCAGAACCAACTTTAGTACCGGTTGCTCCCGCTGACGGTGCGCTGCTTAGCTACGATACAGGCTTTACGGTAATGCATGTGCGCAACGCTGACTATGAAGGCCAGAGTGTGATTGTGGCGGCAAGCTACGAAGGCACAGTTATAGCGATGAACTATGACGGCGAAGTGCTGTGGTCGAACCCACTTTCCGGATATATGGTCAGAGATTTGTGGGCGGGAGACCTCGATAACGACGGTATCGATGAGATACTTGCCGCGCTGTCCGACGGCAGTATCCACGCCTTGCAACTGGTCAGCGGTGACGCCTTTTGGCAGGCCCCGTTTAAAGTCAATGATGTACCGATGAATGCGGTCACCACTGTTCGTAGCGACAATGGTACCTATGTCGCTGCCGGTGGATTCGATAAAAACATGTATTACCTCTCCGCTACAGGTGAGCTACTAAATACGATCGAATCTTCTACCTATAGTACGCTGGAACCCTGGGGTAATGACCGCTTTTTCCTAGGTCGTGAAATAGGCAAGGCGCACACAGCGAATTTTTTACGCCCCATCCCTCAAGCTGACGGAACAGATCACCTGTTAATGTTAGGCACGCAGAATCACATGCAATCTGCCGGTGAGTTATTTGAATTTGACACCATGGCGTTAAGCCCCTTGGCTATTTATGACGTGCCTTTTCACCGTCCGATTGGCCACATGAATGTGGTCGATAGCAACAAGGATGGCCGCTATAGAGTGTTATTGGGCTCATCTGAGCTGTCTAATCAGCGTGGCATAGCGGTGAACCTTGGCGACGGCGGCTCTCAATACCATGATTTAAAAGGTATAGGACGAACAGGCTATCGTGTAACACAAGCTGAAACAATTCCCGACGGCAATAGCTATCTGCACCTATTTCTTGCTGGCACCCATATTGTTTTACTTCCCGCCAACTTTGACGAAAGCAACAAAGAAACGATTGCCGGTAACTATGCCTATAACGATATGTGGCGCGATCGCATCAGCGGACGTATTTTATTAGCTAGCGCCCAAAGTGGCGGCAGTGCTATCCACATTCTGAACACTGAACATGCCGGCTGGAAAACCGCATTTAGCGAGCTAGAGCCTCCGGGTAAAATTCAAACCATGAAGCAGAACTTTGCCTCTGCCCGCCAGCAACTAACAAACTTCACTAAACCACAGCATGAACGCGCCCCAGATCCTGTGTATTTAACCGCAGCGGACTCCAACCACGAAGTGGCTCAGCGTCTTTTAAATGCAGGCCATAGCAGCCCTGTATTTATGTCAAGCGAACGCACTGGCGTCCGATGGAACCAAGTCGAAGACCCTAGCTGGCAATCCGACCCACTTACCGGCATTGCAAATGAAGCTTATCGCAATAGAGAAGATACCCGTATGGATTACTCTTTAACTCGCGAACAAGCTATTGAGTCTTACACTGGCGACTTAAACAACAACGACAATGGCGGAGTTGTCTACTGGGCAGGCCACGGTAATGATCCATATTATTATGCACCAGAAACTCATATGGCCATTATCGACAACACCTTTGCTCAAAATAAAGGCACCGTCATGATCTGGCCCGAAATGGCAGGCCACGACGACGATTTTCCCTATGTTTTGGATCACCTGATTTATCCGGTAGCCATGCACGCTCAAACGCGTAAAGGGAAGATCGTATTGCGCAGTAAAGATGTTTTCTTTGCCAGTACGCCGTACCTACACGACTGGGAAAGATTACTGTCAGGAGAGTTTAAAAACGTGTTTGTATCGAGCATGGAAGAAACCACAGACAAAACTCAAGATATAAGTTTAGCGGGGCGTCTGGGTCTATGGTCCAGCGGTGTAATGGACGATTGGGGCATGCGTTGCTCGAGGGATAACCCAAGCTTCGATCGCTCGCGCCAGCACTCTTACCAGCGCATACTTAATCACTTCTTACGTACCACGGTATACAGCCTGGCTTATGGTGCTAGTTACACCCAAAACACCTATACCGATGCCGATACCATGAGTTTTGTATGGGAACTAGTCGCCAGTGGCGCCCTGTATGTGCCAAGACGAGAGGAAATTGTATCGTTCAACCCTGTGCATATCAGTATTACAGAGCCCGATGAACGCTACATCACCGACGCTAGCAGCAATAAAGTCACCACCTACTTTGATGCAGAAGACCAGGCCAACAACCCAATGGTATTCGGCCGTATGAATGCCACATGGATGGGCGCAGCCCCAACCGAATGGGATTATTCAAGTTATGCCTCTGGCGTAAAAGAGCGCCGCCAGGAGTTTATTCCTCCGTTCGAGCAAGGTATGGTACTTCTTACCCCCGTACAGCGCGGTAAACATAAAGCCGTATCAACATACCGAAAAAACATAACAAACTATTTACACCCCTTGTATAGCAGCATTCTGACAGAACATATCAGTAATGGCCGTGATTATATTGATCACAGCAGCGATACAACCTATGCCGCCAACAGCGATTATTACAAAGAAGTCGCCAGCGACATTGAGGCAGGGGCCAAACAAATCCCCATCACTGTTAGCGGTGGTGTCGGCTGGGTTGTCGCTCAAACTGACCCCACTCACCTGCGCCTTACACTGGTTGATAGTGGTTATTTAAACCCAAGTAATATGACGGCCAAGGTCCAGTTTAATACGGTCAACCCAGTATCAATAAACGACCTACTAAGCGGTGAAGAGTTTGCGATAGATAATGACGGCAATGTCGACATAAGCATCCCACTTGGCTTATTTCGTTTTATAGACATCGAGATTGATCAAACCCTATAAATACGTAAAACACACAGCCAGTCTGGCGGCTCACCGAACTGGCTGTGAATTAACAAAGTGAAATAGCAGTACTAAAGATAAAAACATGGCGGTGCACAGAAGCAAGCCTGCCAGCTGTCAACCTGCAGCCGCTTGTATAGATAATTTCCTTTATCAATCTACTTGTTAGGCATTTTTTGCCGGTTTATAGGTTAATATTGCTACGCCATTTGACGTTATCTTTTGGTTAGACAGCGTAAATGATTTTATAGCACTGTTTTCAGAAAATAATCGCCTTCCTGAGCCGGACACTACTGGATAAATTTCTAGCCTAAGCTCATCGAGAATATTGGCATATATAAGCGATTGAACTAACGTTCCACTGCCGTGTACTCCGATATTCTTCCCGTCTTGCTTTTTTAACTCATGTACTTTTTCAAAATGATCATTTTGAAAAAGTACAATATTATTCCAATCGCCCCAACTTACCTTCTCCAAAGAGTTTGAAAAAACATACTTTTTTGTACTATTGATATGATCTGAAAATGGTTGAACTTCGGATGTTGGCCAATAATCTTTCCACTCTTCGTAGGTGGTACGCCCAAGAAGCATTGAATCTTCGTTTTCGACTTTTGAAAAGAAGTCTTCTAAAACCTCTTTGTTTTCTCGAAGCTCTGCAATCTCTTGATGTACTGCATCAAACTGAATTACGCCATCAAGCGTCATTATTAGATGTGATATAACTTTTCTCATAAATACGAATTCGCACCATGCCTAACGTCGTGGTAAGGGGCCGCCGAAGCAACGCGCCGAAGGTGCGTTGTTGTTTGAGTGCCTTGTAGCACTTTCTATTCTACACCACCTCATGACCGCAAAATTTTATCCATAGATTTCCCTTTGGCAAGCTCATCAATCAATTTATCGAGATATCGAATATTACGCATCAGTGTATCTTCGACCTCCTCAATACGTACTCCACATACGGTCCCTTTTATAAGAGATGCATTGGGGTTAATTGCCGGCGCCTCGGCAAAGAATGTGGCTAAATCATTGTGGCCGTCAACCTGGCTTGATAGGCCATCAGAATTAAAGCCAGTAAGCCAACAAATGATTTGGATTACTTCCTCTTCCGTTCTATTCTTTCTCTTAGCTTTTTGAACATAGAGTGAATATATTTTTGAAAATTCCATTGAGAAGACTTTGTGGTCAGACATCTCTATTATCTCCTGGTGAGTGATAACTCCCGCGTCACAGACAAAATTGTAGTTGCGTTTTTTGTGCGATAGTGGCGATGTTGTGCACAGAAGTCGTGACGGAAATTTTTTATACGCTTTCTGCTATTAAAGATTTATCTGGCTCGTCATCCCAGCACATTGAACTTATAAGCCACTTACCATCATTATTGATGAGCTGGAATAGATTTACGCCATAGCGTCTTTGTGAGCCTTGCTTACCTACAAAGTCTAGTTGGTAGCTGGATTGTATTTGAGCAACGTTTCCAAAGGTTTCAATTTTTTGTGCTAATTCTGTTTCTTTAATTGAGACAATGTTGCCATTGTTTATATTAGTCTCAATCATTGAAATGTATTCAGGTACAGGCTTGATAACTGGGCTTCCGCCCTTGTTGTTTATAAATAAACCTTGATCAATAAAAGATGATTTTAATAAATTGAATTTTGGTTTTTCTCCATCTTTAAAAGATATGCCTTTATATACTGTGCTTGGAATATTTTTTAGCATGATTTTATCCTTGTGTATAACGCCTTGCTAAGGGGGGTAATTCAGTTTTCTAAATGTTGATCGGGGCGAAAACGGCAAGCTGTTAATTTCCCCTCCTCAGCAGCTTGTTATGGGAAATTTAGCTACTCAGCTCTGTATCTACCGTTTGAGTTAATATAAAGAACCGTTTCAGTCTCAACATTAATTTTATGCACACCTTTTACTTTAGAACTGAAAAAGCTGCTTGGTAATAGCTCGGTTTTCGTTTTTTCGTTAGCCCATTGATGTGTAGCTGCACCTCTTACCACTACAGCTTTGAGTCCGTCGGTGTTTTGAATTGTGCCTTTAAAGCCTGCAGGTAGTTTAATAAAGCTGCCATTAGCTGAATGAGACTTTCCCCATAGATAGGCTATTTGTACCTTGCTATTGTCAAACCACTTCACATCTTTAGCGTCAAGCCAAATTAGGTTTCGTTCATCTACATTGATTGGACGCTCTCCGTTATCAAACGCCTTTTCTGCAGATAGAACAAGATACGGCCCGCTATTAATTTCTAAGTAGATAAGGTTGTCTTGCCCATCTGCTGCTGTGATATGGCTCTCGCCAGCTGGTTGAGTCCAAAAAGAGCCAGATGGTAGCCACATTTTCTCTGCCATTGGGTCGTCGTTATGCATTAACCCTTCGATCACTACACCACGATAAGTAATATTGTGGATGTGTGGCGGTGAAGAAAATCCTTTTTTAAACTTTACCAACATTCCTGTCGCCATATCTTTGGTACGATCTCCCCATAGATCAGCTGCTCTTGGGCTTGCATCACCCCTGAGTGGGTTAAGTAAACCCCACTCGATATTTTCCATGGCTATTACTGAGTGATCATTTCCCATTGATGGCAACGCAGTAAAACTCATTGCCAATGCTAATACAGCACGCTTTAATTTATTCATTTTAGGTCCTAATTAGTTAGGGTCAGAGCCGCTTCATGAAGGTAGCCCATAGCGCCGCGTGAGTCCCTGCTGGCACTGCCGGCAGCCTGGGTAGATTGCTTTGTTATGCATTTGATTCTCAGACGACTGTATATTGACCAGGAGAAACCTTTATCGGCTCTGGAAACCCCTTGCCTAATACTTTAAAGCCATCTTCATTTAAACCTTCATTGTTCTTGAAGCCTAGATTAACTACTTTTTCAAAATGATTGTACGATTCCCAGACCACGGTATTTATATATTTTGTCGATCCATCCTTTTCTCTTTTTATCGATCTTAAAAAGGTTGATCCGATAAAGCCTTCTTGTTTACTAAAGTAGGAAACATATTCGTTTCTAATTTTTTTAGCAGTCTCTTCCATTCCTGGTGGAACAATAATCGTATTAACTACGTGAAGATGATCCATCTCATTTTTCCAAATATGCTGGTCTTACACACAAAAAGTAGACACCGTATTAAGCGCACTCTTCGTAATAATATTGTTCATACTCAACTGGGCTGACATGGTCATTAGCTGAGTGCTTCCGTACTCGATTGTAAAACATTTCTATGTATTCAAACACACTCGAATACACTTCATTTAAGTTGTTGAATGTCTTCCCAGATACTTCTTCAACCTTAAGACGTGAAAAGAAAGATTCCATCGCTGCATTATCCCAGCAGCTTCCACGTCGACTCATTCTCGGTGTGATATTGGCATCGTGCATCGCAAGGACATAGTCAGCGGAACGGTACTGTACACCTTGGTCGGAATGTAACAGCAACCCCGGCTCGCACTCACGAGTAGCCGTCGCCATATTTAAAGCGTTTGTTATCAGCCCGGTGGTCATGGTTTTATCAAGCGACCAACCGATGATCTTTCTAGAAAACAAATCCATGATTACCGCCAAGTAAACGTGGCCACCCTTAATCGGTATATAGGTGATGTCAGACACCCATTTTTCATTTGGCTTAGACGCCTCAAAATCTCTGTCGAGAAGATTCTTCGATACGTTATTAAGCGTTGATCCATCAGGGCTGTATCGGAAGTTTTTCCCGTTTCTTGCCTTCAAACCCGCTTCAGACATGAGTTTGGCCACATGGTTAACAGAGCAAGCTACGCCCTGATCATGGAGCTCTAAAGTTAAACGGGGAGCACCATACCGAGCTTTAAGCTTTGAAAAAGTATCTAAAACTGCAGCCCTAACTAATTCTCGATACTCTTCTTGAAAGCTAGGCTGACGAAGGCGCCACTTATAATAACCTGCTCGACTCACATCCAGCCAGCCGGTCATATTCTTGACGGAGAATTCCGCCCTAAGCGACTCAATAAAGGCATACCTCACCAATTTGGTTTGCTGAAGTATGCCGTCACTCTAGTGCCCCTTGTGGGTATTTTTTAGGAATTCATTCTCTTCTTCAAGGTCTTTTAGCTTACGTTTAAGCTCGCGAACCTCTTCACTTTCCGTTTTCGAGTAATCCACACCATTCACGCTGTTAAATTGTTTATCGGATAAACGCTTATATTGTCGACGCCAATTATAATAAATTTGACCAGGGTGAATACCCAACTCTCTTGCTACTTCAGCTGAGGAAGTATCCGGGCCTTCCGATCTACGTACAGCTTCGCGACGAAAATCTTCGGTGTAATGGTTGTATTTGTTCTTCGTTTTCTTAGTTATTTTTAACCTCATTAGGTGGGAATGAGGTGTCTACTTTTCGTGGGTAACTCGGACACCTAACGCCTCATTCAGAGGCAATAAAATAGCTGGTTAAAATTAGCGAGGCACGAGCAAAAACCAGCTGTTTTTGTCCTGCTGAAATGACTTGTTAGGCCATCGCGTCCAATTCAGCTTCAGTGGTATACAAACCAGCATGGGTTCCATTATCAATAGTTAGCAATGATTCGCGTAAGCTTTTATATTTATCTGCAGTGCTAAAGTCAGGAGCGGTTATATGCGTAAATAAATTGTAGGGTTTATCCTTAACGGGTGCCTCATTTAAGTAAAAACCCTCAAAATCAGGGTTGTGCACAACCGTTTTAACTCTTCCGTTAGTATTATCCGCAGCATTTCTAATGCTAACATTAATTGTCCACATCGCGTTTTTAGCACCATCCGCTCTTAACTTAGTATCAAGATCATGAACAGCTATTGCTGAAGCTTGAAACTGATCGAAAATCTTAATAAATGTTGGGATATTAGCTTTTCCACGGCAATTAATAACACAATGAGAACCTTCAAATTGGCTATCTTCAATAATATGTTGATAGGCTAAATATTCTGTATCACCTTCAACTAAAATGGAGTTATCGTAAAAGAAGAACTCATTAACCGTTGGACAACAACGGTTTAACATTTTTAAATTATCTTTTTCTTGAGGACTGAAGTGTGCTTTGTCAGTTTGGAAATAATAAATTCCCGCTGCTGTATTCGAGACTTTGATTAAAGTAGTATGATCTTGAGTCAGGTCAATAAATATAGGTGAGTGAGTAGTACATATAACCTGCCAGCCTTCTACTTCAGCTAGAGCATAAATAGCCTTTCTTGCCGCTCTAATGATGGATGGGTGAAGATTTATTTCAGGCTCATCTAAAAGTAAAACTTTTGGGGCATTGTTACCTATAACTTTAGTGCCTTTTTTAAATTTACCTTCACTACATAATGCATTTATTGCTGACCAAAGAAATGCTCTTTGTACGCCAGTTCCTTGGTGAGCTAAAGCTGCGGAGTGACCATTTGACTCAATGAAGAATTTACTTCCGTCTTTGATTGCATCTTCAGCTTTAAATTTACCTACACCAGTTTCAAATCCAACCTTTACGCCATTAAATAATTTATTAATTTCAGATTCTATTTTCCCATTTAGTTGGTTTATATCACCTGAAATCTCTGCTTCGACCTCTTTTGCTAGCTTTTCAATTTCAGCTACAATTCCAGCAACTTTACTTTTATCATCTTTTAGTTTTTTCGCCGCGTTCTTAGAAGCTAACTCTTTTACTACTTTTTCTAATGCATCATATCCATCATTAGGGTTTACTCTTATTGGAACAGGTAAACGACTCTGAAGAATTGTATTCCATCCACCAGCCCCACCTTTTTTCCAGTCGGCTGTTTGGTTACTAAAGCTATATTTAGTACCCTTATCATCAGCTTTATCCCATCTTATTTGAAATTTTGCACAATCTCCAAAGTCAGGGTCTGCGGCTAAAAACCATTCTTGTCCTAGAGCATCAATATCATCTTGTGATATGTCGGTAAAAACACCAGTAATACAAATAGGTTTAGCGTCATTTCTTCCATGAAAATGATCTATCGTTAATGCGCTTCCCATAGAAACATATGCCTCATACGCATCTAAAACAGTTGATTTGCAGCTATTATTGGGTCCAATTAACACTACTATATTGTCGATGAGAATCTTAACCTCATCATCAATTCCTTTAAAATTTTCAATTAATAGTGCTGATAATTTCATCGTAACTCTCCATGTTAATTTAGGCGGCCTAACAGTTTATTTATCGTAATAGTTATATCTGGCCATATACCTTCATATGTCCGTCCATGCCTAGATCTATACATCATTCCCTATATCTAGGCACCATTTAAGCAGTACTTGCTTCTATATCTAGCCTCAAACCCTATCAAACTCTCAAGCAGCTAAAAAGCCATTTTTTGAAGTGGGGCACAGAATCATCTTACCCAAACTGATAAGTCACCATAAGCACTAAGGCCAAGGCCTTTGATCTGGCTTTTAGCTTTTTCTGTGCTCTTTATCCGTGTTTTTGTGGGTCTACTTGTGCGTAATTACAAAAAATACGTGCTGTATTTGTAGGGTAGGGGGCTGATGCCTGTATTTGGCTTTGGGTTGTTTTAAGCATTTAGTGAATAAGCCGCTATGCTCTGTAAGCAAAAAGTCATTTGACAGACCAGTTGGTCTGTTGTGTAATGCGATCCAGACCAACTGGTCGGTATGGGCTCTACAAGTTGTCCTTACTGCCTCTGTTGGGCTTTTGTTATTTGTTCGCTGGCCACAAGCTGGCATCTTACTGGTACCGAGTGGATCGGTTTACGAGATTACGGAGAAACTCCTCATGGTTACACGCTATGCAGAGGCGCTTATACGCTTTCGCTGGTTAGTTCTTGCTCTAAGTTTTGTTGCGGTGCTTATCGCGGCAAAGGGCATGGGCAACCTAGCTTTTACCAATGACTATCGTGCATTTTTTGCCGAAGAAAACCCTCAGCTTCAGGCTTTTGAAGCCCTACAAGACACCTACGACAAAAGTGACAATGTCATGTTTGTTATTACGCCTAAAGAAGGCACGGTGTTTGATGCTAAGACCCTAGACAGCATTATTTGGCTGACAGAAGAGGCTTGGCAGACTCCTTATAGTAATCGGGTTGATTCGATTACCAACTTCCAGCACACCCGCGCCTTTGAGGATGATCTGGAAGTTGCCGATCTAATTGAAGACCCTTTTGGTTTGACGCCAGCTGAGCTACGTTACGCAGAGCGTATTGGCCAAGCTGAGCCTCAGTTAAACAGCCGCTTATTAAGTGCGGATAACAAAGTCACCGGCGTGAATGTCAATATTCAGTTACCGGGTAAAGCCTTAACAGAGGTGCCCGAAGTAGCCGCCTTTGCGCGTGAGCTACGTGATGAGCTGGTTAAGCGCGATCCTAATTTGGATGTGAAGCTTAGCGGTATTGTGATGATGAACAATGCCTTTGGTGAAAGTGCTCAGCGAGATATGGCGACCTTGATTCCACTCATGTTCTTAGTCGTGATCGTGGCACTTGCTGTTTTACTGCGCAGTATCACCGGTACGGTGGCTTCAGTATTTTTGATCTTTATGTCTATCTTATCCGCCATGGGGCTCTTTGGTTGGAGTGGTGGCCTATTAACGGGTATGACTATTTCGGCACCTACCATCATCCTAACGATGGGCGTGGCCGACTGTGTGCATCTATTGGTGACGTTTATCTGGGGTATGCGCCACGGTAAAACTAAGCACGAAGCCATGGTAGAAGCTTTGCGTATTAATATGCTGCCTATTTTCTTAACCTCTGTGACTACGGCGATTGGCTTCTTAAGTATGAACTTCAGTGAGGTTCCGCCTATTGGTGAGCTGGGTAATATTGTTGCAGCCGGTGTGATGGTGGCCTTTATTCTTAGTGTGACCTTTTTACCTGCAATGGTCATGGTATTACCGGTTCGTATTAAAGCGCTTAAAGAAGAGGAAAAAGGCTCTGAGTGGCCCGATAAACTCGCTGCTTTTGTAATCAACCGCCGCAAGCCTTTACTCGTTGGTTCTGTTGTAGTGACCTTGCTGTTTTTGGCCGCTATTCCTAAAAACCAAATTAACGATGAGTTTGTTAAGTACTTTGATACCAGTATGGATTTCCGTATTGCCACCGATTATGCATCTGAAACTTTAGTGGGGCCGTATACCATTGAGTATTCGTTAAGTGCTAAAAATCCTGGTGTGGATCAGGGCGCAATTAATGACCCAGCCTTCCTTGCCGATGTTCAAGCCTTTTCTGACTACGTAGAAAGCATTGAGTCTGTCAGCCATGTGTTTACGCTGACTGACACCATGAAGCGTTTAAACAAGAACATGCACGGCGATGATGACGCATTTTATACTCTGCCAGAAGACAGGGAACTCGCCGCGCAATATTTGCTGCTGTATGAAATGTCTTTGCCTTATGGTTTGGATTTAAACAACCAGATCGATGTGAGCAAGAACGCGACCCGTGTAACGATAACCATGGACAATATGAGTACCAACGAAGTATTGGCTATGGAGCAAGATCTTGCGGCTTGGTTACGCACCAATACGCCTGGTTTGGAGTTTCAGGCTGCCAGTACCAATTTGATGTTTGCCCACATCGGCTATCGTAATGCGCACTCGCTGGTGCTGGGTACGATCATCGCTTTGTTTGCAATCTCTATGATTCTGGTATTTGCTTTGCGCTCGTTTAAGCTGGGCCTTATTAGCCTTGTGCCCAACCTTGTGCCTGCTGGTATTGCCTTTGGTATTTGGGGTTTGATCGATGGCCAAATTGGCATGAGTGTGAGTATTGTTGCAGGTATGACTTTGGGTATTGTGGTTGATGACACTGTGCACTTTTTGAGTAAGTACTTAAGAGCGCGCAGAGAAAAAGGCCTGAATGCTGAACAAGCGATACAATATGCCTTTAGTCATGTTGGTAAAGCGTTGGTTGTGACAACCCTGATTTTGGTGGCCGGTTTTATGATATTGACCTTGTCGACCTTTAAAGTGAACTCGGATATGGGGTTATTAACCGCGATCACCATTAGTGTGGCCTTGGTTATCGACTTCTTATTATTACCACCTTTATTGATTTTGCTGGCTGGCCGCAAGCGCGCCGCCAACAGCCCAGACATTGAGCCGCTAGAAGGCCAAGCGACCGCATCTTAATTAGGAGTTAGAACATGTTAACAATGAAAAAATTAGCGCTAACGGCCGTTGCTTTAGGTTTTAACCTAGGCCTTGTGAGCCAAGCTTGGTCGGCAGCGCCAGAGATAGACCCAGCCGCCGCTGAGCGCGGCTTAGAGATCGCCAAAGAGATGGTCAAGCGTGATACGGGCTGGGGTGACAGTGAAGTGACCATGCTTATGCTATTGAAAAACAAGCATGGAGCGACAAGTGAGCGTAAAATCCGCTTAAAGAGTTTAGAAATTCACGGTGACGGCGACAAAAGTCTAAGCATTTTCGATCAGCCTCGTGACGTAAAAGGCACTGCATTTTTGTCTTTTACTCACGCTACCGTCCCGGATGAGCAGTGGTTGTACCTTCCTGCACTTAAGCGTGTGAAGCGTATTTCTTCAAGCAACAAAAGCGGCCCGTTTATGGGCAGTGAGTACGCGTTTGAAGATCTCACTTCGTTTGAGGTAGAAAAGTACGACTTTGAGTTCTTGCGTGAAGATGAAGTTGATGGCCAGAAGGTGTTTGTTGTACGCAGTTATCCGCGTTATGCCAAGTCAGGTTATACCAACTTAGAAGTGGTGGTCGATCAGGCTGAATACCGTGTGCTTAGCATCGATTTTTACGATCGTAAGTCTTCGCTCTTAAAGACACTCACAAACTATGATTATAAGCAGTATTTAGGTGAGTTTTGGCGTGCACAACGTGCGATGATGGTTAACCACCAAAACGGCAAGAGTACTGAGCTGGTTTGGGATGAATACCAATTTAAAACCGGCTTAAGTGACAAAGACTTTAATAAAAACAGTCTTAAACGAGCCAAGTAGTAGCAGTAGTAGGAAAGAAGATGGTAGAGCGTAACGCAGAGCAAACCCGTGATCGTATTCTTCAAGCAGCGTTTGAAGAAATGTACGAAAACGGCTTTCAGGGTATGAGAGTGGACGCCATTCTCAAAAAAACTGGCTTGGCAAAAGGTGCGCTTTACCATCATTTTCCGAACAAACAGAGCTTAGGGTATGCAGTGGTCGACGAAGTGTTGTTTACCCGAACCCAAGCTTTGGGTGAAATTTTAAACAGCTTTGATGACCCCATTGAAGGGCTCACCACCGCCTGCTTGGGCTTTGCTGAATCTATTTCCGATGATGAGTTAGTACTGGGCTGCCCTGTGAATAATTTGAGCCAAGAAATGGCCAGCTTAGATGAGGGCTTTCAGGAGCGTTTGAGTAATATCTATAGCCACAAATGTGAGACCATTGTCACCGCACTCGAAAGAGGCAAAACCAATGACACTGTCAGGCAAGAGGCCAATAGCGAACATGCTGCATGTTTTATTATTGCCTCCTTCCAAGGTTTGATAGGCGCGGCAAAATGCACAGGTAATAGAGACATGCTTAAGAATCTAGTGGCCGAGCTTTGTGTGTATATTCGTACTTTGCATAAATAGCTTTTTACATAAGTAGCTTTGTACATAGTTGGTTTTAGCTACACCGTTTTATCGGAGCTGTTTACCAGGTTAACTTATCTCTTTTTATCTATATTGAATCTTTTCAAGGAGGGCTTATGCGCTTTTCCGTCGCAAGCCTTAATCGTTTCCGTTTTCCTAACCACCATTTATCAACTGTATTTATTTTTTCCTTAGTGGGGGCTGTATTTTCTGCACCGGTGATGGCTGAGTTTCAATACTCTGGCCGCTTAGGTATAGAAAGCCGCTTTTTTACCGTTGATAGTGAAAGCCAAAATTCAGTCTTGGCAGAGCCTGAGTTTTATTGGGCCGACAGCAGTGATTCCAATAGTTTTACGCTTAAGTTATTTGGACGTTGGGATGACTTAGATGACGAGCGCAGCCATGCTGATATTCGTGAGGCTGCTTGGTTACATGTTGGCAATGATTGGGAGTTTCGTTTAGGTCTTAGTAAGGTGTTTTGGGGAGTAACCGAAAGTAATCATTTGGTTGATGTAGTTAACCAAACTGACTTAGTAGAAAGCCCTGATGGTGAGCAAAAACTAGGGCAGAGCATGCTGCAATTTACCACCATTCAAGATTGGGGTGTGGTTGATGCCTTTGTTCTTCCTACCTTTCGCGAACGTACTTTCCCAGGCCCCGATGGCCGTTTAAATGGCACTTTGCCGATTAATACCGATGCAGCCACTTACGAAAGTGATAAAGAAGACAAACATGTCGATTTTGCTTTGCGTTATAGCCATAGCGTGAGTGTGTTTGACCTTGGTGTGAGCTGGTTTAAAGGCACAAATCGCGATCCACACTTGCTCGCGTATAGTGATGCCAATACGCCCTTAGAGTTGCGCCCATATTACGATTTAATGCAGCAACTGGGTGTTGATGTTCAAGCCACATTAGGGGACTGGTTATTAAAGCTAGAAGCCATAGCGCGTGACGACAGTCAGCGTGATTACGGCGCGTTTACGGCGGGCTTTGAATACACGATGGTAGGTATAGCAGGCTCGGCAGTTGATTTAGGTTTATTAAGTGAAGTAAGTCGCGATAGCCGCAATAATCAAGCACCAACACCTGCGGAAAAAGACATTTTCTTTGGTGGTCGTTTTACTTTTAATGACAGCGCCAGCAGCGATTTATTATTAGGTTATTCACGTGGTATTAATGAACCAAGTAGCTATTCCGTCTTTGCCGAAGGCAGCCGGCGCTTTGGCAACAACTGGCGTACTACTTTAGATGCACGAGTCTTTAACGGCGAACGCCCAGAAGACCCTATTTATCAGTTTAAAGATGATGATTATATCTCTCTCACCTTAGAGTTCTTTTATTGATGTTGGGCGGGCTTACCCGAGCCTATTTCGCCTTTTAGCTCGATAATTCGATCTAAGGGGCGCCTATGTTGGATAAAAAAGGTGTTTCAGCTCGATTCAAGCTGGTTGATGAGTATGATTTTGAATATAAGGAGGCTGCAGGGCAGTTTCCTTATAATTTGAACTTATTATTTCTTAAGCTTAAAGACGTTGACGTGATCAACCAATATTTGACAGCTCTCCAGCATGGTTTTGGTGGTATCAAAGGTTTTTCTAGAGCTTGTGGTAATGCTTTCAGAGTCATCCCTTACAGCAACCACACGTTCGTTAATTTCGTTAGACACTGAGGATTGTTCTTCTGCGGCTACGGCAATTTGAGTTGACATATCTTTGATTTTTTCGAGTTCGGCTTTCATTACCTCAACTGTTGAGGCACTGCCTTTAACCACTTCAACGGCGTCATTACCTTCCTGCTGAAGCACTTTCATGTTTTGTGTGGCACGTGATGTTTGTTGTTGTAAGGCGTCAATTTGTAGGCGAATCTGTTCTGTGGATTCTTGAGTTTTTTGTGCGAGTGTACGCACTTCGTCTGCTACAACGGCAAAACCACGACCTTGTTCTCCTGCTCTTGCGGCCTCGATGGCGGCGTTTAAAGCAAGTAAATTGGTTTGCTCGGCGATACTTTGAATAACATTTAAGACTAAACCAATTTGCTCACTTTCATGATTGAGTTGGTTGACCACCTCGCTTGTATTGCCTAGTTCCTGAGTGAGTTTTTCCATTAGCTTGCGGCTTTTCTCTGCGTAGCTGCTGCTTTCGATGGAGGTTTCACTAGCGCTATTAACAGCGTCGGATGAGGTGTGAATCATCGTGCTAATTTCTTCAATCGTAGAAGTCATCTGGGTGACTGCAACGCTGATACTGTCCGTCGCTTCTAGTTGGTTGTCGTTTCTTCGAAGGCCTTGTTCGGTATTATTCGCTACTTCGCCACTTAGAGAAGATAGACTGTGGATTTGAGTTGTTACGCCACTTAGAGCAGTGTTAAAACTGGATATTAACTCATTAAATACCTTGCTGGCTTTGGTTAACTCATCGGACCCTGATTCTTCCAGTTGTATAGACATGTCTTTTTCTTTTGCAATAAAGGACATGGTTTCAACTAGTCTTTGCAGCGGAGCATTGATGCTGCGGATGATCAAATAAGATAGGGTGCCGAGTACGGCAATGAGTACAAGTAATGAAATACTTGTGTAAACGAGGGTGTTCTGCGCATTAGACAGCTGCCTGTCTTTTTCTCTAAGTATTTCTTCCATTACAAATTCACGTGTCGTTTGGTAACCATTAAACACGTCGTCTGTGACTTGCCCCCAATCTTTATCTGATAGATCAAATTTTTTGTCGAGGTATTGTTCAAATACGGATATCACATCAACCTTAAACTTTGCGTATTTTTTGTATGAAGGGTGGTTGATTACTTTGTTGTTAAAGTAGTCGTTAATACTGGCAGGGGCAAAGGAGTTAAATAGGGTTTTTGCATCTTCTTCACCATAGTGTATGTGTACTAGTTGTCCATATAAATAGGTTTGATAGCCTAAATGATGGTTTGCGGCTGCAAAAATAAAACTATTTAGCTGAGCCGACTTAGTTGATGCAATCATTAAGTTGTATAGCGCATTGGCCATTAGGCTTAATTTTTCATTTTGTGATGAAATAATTACAACAGAGCTTAGCGATGATACTAAGTCACTAACGAGTAGCGACATTTCGTAGAGTGTATGCAGTTCCGTCCCGTTGGTTTTGCCCAAGTGGCTTTTTTCATCGGCAGCATTTCTAACTAGATAGTATCTATCTAGCTTTTCTTGAATGAGTTCTAGCTTATTGCTTAATGCCGTATATTGTCTAAATGACACTTTGTTTTCAGCAACAAGGCTTTTAAAAGCATCAAGGCTTTTATTACTTGCACTTCTAGCGACTAGCATGCGGCGTTTTGCAGCTTCGGATTCTGATGGGGGGCTGTCTATATAGAGTCGGGTATATAGAGATTCTTGCGCTGTTAAATCAATTAACTCTGCAGTTACTTCTGCGTAATAAAGAATAGAGGCCAAGTCATCCAGTGCGGATTTCTTTTTATTTACTGTCATCAGGTGGTTAATGGCGGTAAATATAATGACCGATATCAGTAGGGTGACAATAAGAAAAATACGGGTGCTGATATTGATACGATTCAGATATTTCATATAGAAAGCAGCCATCAAAATATGAATCAAGTGGTTGGTGGGGCTTCCTAGCCTAACTGTCTGTCAACATGACACCAGTACCTATGCGTCGTATCAGCCCGCTTGAATGCATAAAAAAACGAATGTATATACGTATAGCATATATGCTTGATTTCTCAAGTGAAGGGGACTTAGGTGCTAAGCACTGAATGTTGATTTGTGAAAAAACTCAAGGTGCATAAGACTTACTGCTTCGCTATAGTTCCCCTTTGCTTGATAGCTTGTTCTGACGGGACTGCAGCCCGACATAGCCCTAGATAAATTGATGTGAATATTGTCAAACTGGGTTGTTTTTGGAACATTTCTTACACATTAGTTCAAATTACAGAGAGTCGTCTTATGAAAGCACTAAGCAGGCCTTTTGCTTGTTTTCTTCTCGTATCCTCTTTTGCTGTGGCCGATGAGCACGCGCTTAACTTAAGTCAGGTTGGCGGAAAAGCCGCTACGGCCGAGACAATTAAGGCAAATGCCGATTTTGCACGTAGTTTAAACTTTGACGATGTCAGGGCTTTTGAAAATGACAAGGTCGGTTTGATCGCAGAGTTTGATAAAGAAACGGGCGATATTATCCGCAATAGCTTCAGCTTTATTGACCTTGAGAGCGCAGACAAGGCACCGGATACGGTTAATCCATCGCTGTGGCGTCAGGCGGTGCTCAATCAGGGTGCTGAAGGCCTCTACGAAGTCGTTCCGGGTAAAATCTACCAAATTCGAGGTACCGACCTCGCTTCTATCTCCTTTATTCGTGGTAAAACCGGTTGGATAGCTTACGATGTGTTAACGACTAAAGAAGCGGCAGCCCAGTCTTTGATGTTTTTCTTTGCTAATGTGCCTGAAGGTAAAGAGCTGCCAATTACCGCGATGCTGTATTCCCATTCCCACGCTGATCACTTTGGTGGCGCTAGGGCGGTGCAGGAGCTTTTTCCCAATGTTACGGTGTATGGCTCACGCAATATCACCAAAGAAACCGTTGATGAAAATGTACTTGCTGGTAACGCCATGTCTCGCCGTGCAGCGTATCAATATGGTGCAACTCTTGGGCGCAATGAGCATGGCATCGTTGATGCGGCTCTGGCCAAAGGTATTTCTTCTGGTGAAATTACCTATGTGAAACCAGATTACGAGCTGAACTGGAACGGGGAGCTTGAAACCTTGACGATAGATGGGCTGGAGATGGTTTTCCTTGATGCCTCAGGTACCGAAGCGCCTTCTGAAATGGTGACCTATATTCCCTCCATGGAGGCGCTGTGGACGGGCGAAGTGACCTACCAGGGTATGCACAATGTTTATACGTTACGTGGTGCAAAGGTGCGGGATTCCCTGTTGTGGTCTAAAAAAATTAATGAAATGCTCTATCTTTGGGGTGGGGAAGTGGAAACGCTATTTGCCTCTCACTCTGCACCGATTTGGGGAAATACTGAGATTGTCGATTACTTAAAAATGCAGCGTGATGCTTATGGTTTTACGCATAACCAAACTCTACGTTTAGCTAATAGCGGTATGGTGCTGCAAGATTTAGGTGATGCAATTTATGAGGTGATGCCCGAAAGTATTCAAAAAGCATGGCATACCAATGGTTACCACGGTACGTATTCGCACAACGCTCGTGCGGTGTACAACATGTACCTTGGTTATTTTGATATGAACCCTGCGAATTTAAACCCATTGCCAATTAAAGAAGAGTCGGAAAAGTTTGTTGAATATATGGGGGGAGCTAAAAAAATCCTCAAACGTGCTAAAAAAGATTTTGCCAAAGGCGAATACCGTTTTGTAGCAACTGCTTTAAACAAAGTGGTTCAAGTGGAGCCGGATAATCTTAAAGCGCGCGTCTTACTTGCCGATGCCTACGAGCAAATGGGCTATCAAGCTGAAGGGGCGGGTTGGCGAAATATCTATTTGACTGGGGCTCAGGAGCTACGCAATGGTAAAGTAAGCCCAGGAGCACCTAAATCTGCTTCTGCCGACGTGATCTCAGAAATGAACCCAGGCATGTTGCTAGATTTTATTGCCGTACAGATCGATTCGCTAAAAGCTGCAAAAACGCCATTTAGTTTTAACGCCATTGTTGGCAATGAGGTCTTTTATGTTGAAATGTCCAACGGTAACCTCAGTAATATTAAAGCAAAAGTACCGATAGCAAGTGCCGATGCAACAATCACACTTAGTGAAGATGCATTTACTAAGATCTTACTTGGACAAGCTCGCCTGCCTCAGTTAATTGAAGCCGGAGAAGCAAAGCTTGAAGGTGACGGCGAGGTCTTACAGAAACTTGCTGCAGCGATGGTACAGTTTAATCCTAGCTTTGAAATCGTACCTTTTAGTGAAAACAGTGTGGATGCCGACTTATACCACTAAGTTAAAGAATTGATAGAGACGCAAGCTGGATCAGAGGCTTCTTTCATTCTTGGTGTTAGACATATAAAAAGCCCTCGTTTTTAATGAAAACGAGGGCTTTTTATTAGCTGTTATAATCAAGCGATAGTGCTGGATCTGTAATTAAAGTCTCTTACCGACAAAGATTCGTTGTTTTGCCTTGATGTTACGTAACTCTTTTTGTGAATCATCGGCCCAAGTCACGGTAATTGTTTTCACCGTGCTTTCAGCACCTAAACCAAAATGTACGGTATTTAATACACTTTGGGAGTGGGTGGCTCCTGCGGAACCTACCCGGCGAATTTGTTTGCCTGCTTGAGTTTCTATTTCAACCAAAGCGCCTATTACGTCGTTGCCTTTTTCAGAGTAGCCAAGCTCGATTAGTAAGTAGCTGTCGTTTTTAATCTGGCTTTGGTTTTCAAAGAGATGCCAGCGGCCTTGATCGTCGTCACCGCTTAGTATGTCCACATCGCCATCTAAGTCGTAATCAAAGGCGGCACCCATGTCGCCGTGGCCAGTTTGCTCAAGTACGGTGGCATTGTGTTTGGTGATTAATTCAAAACCAGCACCTGCGCGATTAAGCAGCATTAAATCATTGATGCGCTTGTGGAACTCTCCAAAACGATAAACAAATAGGTCTTCAAAACCATCGTTGTTAAAATCACCATGGGTGACGCCCCAGTTATTATCGCCACTTTCTTTCGGTAAAAGCGCACTAAGATCACTAAAACGATTTCCTTCATTACGCAGTAAAATATCGCCTACACCCATGTCCTGCGCTGTCCAGTCTAGAGCGACATCGTTTATACCATGAATACTCATACGAATATCCCACGCCGCGGCATCATCAAGTTTCCACTCTAAGCGCCAGTTGCCATTACCAAGATAACCCAAATACCAGCCTTGTTCTTTAAGATCGGAATTAAAGCCTTTGGCCTGTTCTTGGCTAAAGCTTTCTGGTTCCGCACTGCGTGGCATGGCTGCTTCTATTTGTTTTTCGCCTAAAAATAGGGGCAGATCACCACGAACTTTACGTGGCCATAAGAAAAAATCACTTAACGAGATATCACCTTCGGCACTAAAGCTCACACCATCATGGCTAAGGCTACCAAAGTCACGGATATCAATACGCTGCTCGTCTGGGTAATAAAAGGCGCCGTTGTTGGCCATTTTGTAATAGGTTTTACCACGGGCGATATATAAGTCGAGATCACCATCGTTGTCGTAATCAATATTGGCAACGGCCATGCCGTGTTCACGTTGCTCTTTATTTAAAGGCAGCCAACTATCACTGACGTTAATAAATTCAAACTTATGTGTGCCTTGCCACAAGCTAAGCGGTTCAAAAGCGACCACATCGGTGATGCGGTCGCCGTTAAAATCGGTTAATAAAACACGCTCGGCTTCAAACTGCTCAAAAGCTGAACTGGCGCGATAGGCGAATTTATCATTGCCAAGGTTTTCAAACAGAATATTGCGTGGGCCTTCGTTACCATTAACAACAATGGCATTAATGCTGAAGAAATCTAAATCGCCGTCACCATCAAGGTCAACCCAGCGCACAGAGCGCCCGCGCGCGCCCATGTGGTCAAAGCCTGATCCCTCGGTGACATTGGTAAATTCACCATTATCATTACGCAATAAACGAGGCGGTTGTGGTTGGCTGCCATTGCCACCACCTAAGGTGACCATAATATCTAAGTCGCCATCTAGATCGTAATCACCGGGGCTCACACCGTGCATGTCCCAGCGCATAATCGGCTCTTTGTGTTCAACAAAGTTGTTGGCGCCATCGGCCCAAAATAATTGAGTCGGCTCTTCATGGTGGTTGCTTAGCATAAGCTCATAACGACCATCGTAATTTAAATCGGCAATAGCAGGGCCGCCGTATTTCCATGTGTCTTTAGTGATAAGGCCACGTTCTTCGCTGACTTCTTTAAATTGAATAAGATCGGGGCTGTCATTTTTGACATTACAAGCGCTAAGACCACTAAAAAGTAGGGCGCCTAATACGTAACAAGGGGCTTTCATAAACTTTGCCGTAATGATGGTTTGGGGTGTTTAAGGTAAATTTGAGCCTATATTAGCCTTATTTACAGGATAAGTGCGGCACTTTTTATTTGTGCTTTGATCTGCATGCCGGGTTTTAATTGCAGTTTATCAACAGACCAGTTGGTGATACGTGAAAGCATGTTTTGTTGCTGCCAGCGCAGTTTGACTAATTTAATTGAGCTTGGCTGAGTATCTACTATCTCTAGAATTTCGGCGTTGATGTGGTTGCTGATACTGCTGTTGCTGTCGTCACTACCTAAGGTTTCTAAGCTTACATCACGCGCAAGCACACGAAGACGCACGGTATCGCCAATACGTTTATCTATACGGTGTAAGGCTAAACTGGCGCCACCTATGTCGACATGGCTTTGGTGATAGCGTTCATCGTGTTTTGTTATTTGGCCTTCAATCAGGCAGCAGGCATCGTCATTGTGATTAAAATACAGGCGAGTATCGCAGAGTACATCGTTGCAAGGGCCTTGGGCGAGTACATGGCCGTCTTTAAGGATGACAAGCCCTGTTGCTAAGCGCATGACTTCATCGGCACTGTGGCTCACATATAAAATAGGTACGTGTAATTGACTAATAACTTTTTCTAAGCAGCGAATTAGTTCGTGTTTAGCTGTTTTATCTAAGGCAGAAAATGGCTCGTCTAACAATAGAACGCTTGGTTGGCATAGTAAGGCACGAGCCAGCATAACTCGCTGTTTCTGGCCACCGCTTAACTGTTCACTTGTGTGCTTAAGTAGTGCGTGGACGCCACATAAGTGGCTTATTTCTTCAATGCTAAAAGCGGCTTGTTTACGCCTTTTTAAGGCAAATTCAAGATTTTCTTGTACATTAAGGTGTGGTAATAAACTGTTGTGTTGGCTAACGTAGGCTAAGCCACGTTTGTGAACGGGCAGTTGCTGCTTTCCGTCTTGCCAGGTTTGTTTACCTAAATATATTTGGCTGTTGTTATTTACTTCCAGCCCAGCAATAAGTCGAAGTAGTGTTGTCTTGCCACAACCACTTGGACCAAATAAGGCACTGACACCAACGGGGAAGCTTAAGTCTAAGTTGAGCTTAAAGGCCCCGCGTTCAAGCTGAGTTTTTACTTTTAGCTCTGTTGCTTGCTGAGTCGTTTTCTGTTCTGAATGGCTCATTTTAAGGCTCCTAGAGCACTTTTACGTGAGCCGTTAAAAAGGTATAAAAAGCTTAATACCAGCATAGAGAAGCCCAACATAAAGGCCGAAAGTATCGCCGCTTGATCGTACTCGAGCGCTTCTACATGATCGTAAATGGCAATACTCAATACGCGTGTTTCGCTTTCTATATTGCCTCCTATCATCAAGACCACGCCAAACTCGCCCATAGTATGAGCAAAACTTAGGACCAGCGCGCTATAGATTCCCGTTCTTGCTAAAGGCAGTACAACCTTAAAGAATCGATCAACAGGGCTTGCGCCCATCAGAGCCGCCGCTTCTAAATAGCGGCGATCAACATTGCTAAATGCACTTTGCAGTGGTTGTAAGGCAAAGGGCAGAGAATAAATACACGAAGCGATAACTAAACCTTTAAAACTGAAGGCCAGCGGCGCTAAACCTAAGGCTTGGTTAAGCTGGCCAAGGCTCGATGTTGGGCTAAACATCAATAATAAATAAAAGCCAATTACGGTGGGTGGCAAGACAAGGGGAAGGGCAAAAAAGGCGTTGCTAAGCGCTTGGGTACGGGTAGATCGGTGAACCAAGTACCACGCTAGCGGAACACAAATGAGCAATAAGACCAAGCTTGTTAGTAACGCTAGCTTAAGCGATAAAATGAGCGGCCCCCAGTCCATGCTTTGTATCAGTTCTATCACGCTTGAATGGCACCTTTGTTGATTTTTCATACACCGCGCTGCACTACGTACTCGCAAGTGTCACCGCCAGCTATTTAGGGCAGGCTGTAACCACAGGCTTTGATTCTACGCTGGCTGCTCTTAGTTTGTAAGAACTTGAAAAAGTCTAAAGCTGCTTCTGTTTGATTCGTATTAATAAGTGCCGCTTTTTGCTTAATAGCTGCGTAGCTAGTTTGTGGTAATAAGCAGAATGAACCCGTTTGCTTGTTGTGTGCAGCAAGTTCAAACCACTGAGCCTGGCCAATAAAACCGGCTTGAGCACTGCCACTAAGAACAAATTGCAAGCTCTGGGCAACGTTTTGTCCATAAACGGTTTTACTTTTCCATATGGGCCAAAGCCCTAAGTTTTGCAGTGCTTGCTGGGCAGCTAACCCGTAAGGAGCGTGTTTGGGGTTAGCCATGCTTAGACGTTTTATCTGCACTTGGGCCTGTTTACTGGATAACCACTTTGAATCGAGCAAGTGCTTATCTGCTTTATTGCTTCGTTTGTTATTTGAACAGGCTTGAGGGGCTGGTTTATCGGCAAACCATAATCCAAGCAAACCCTGTGCATAGACAAAGCTATCTTCGGGTCTTACGTGTTTGTTTTTGATTAGTGCATCGACACGTGCGCTGTCAGCAGATAAAAACAACTGATATGGCGCTCCTCGCGAAATCATGGCTGCAAGTTGGCCACTGCTCGCAAAGCTTGTTTGTAACTTAACGCCGTCTACTTGTTGTTCATACTCAAGCGCCAGCTGGTTAAAACAGGCCTTAAAGTTTGAGGCGACTGCTACGTTTATCTTCTTATCAGCTTGAGCAAAAATAGATAAAAAGAGCAAGCTAAGGCCAGTACAGACTGCAAGTAATATCGGTGTTGATGGAACAGCTTTAAAGTTCATAGGCCTATGCTAGCGCGTTTTACATGGCTTGTTTAGAGCGAAGGTAGAGCAGGGGATGCCCTAAAATCGCCTCTAGTGTAGTTACTGCAAGGCTTTAGCTTAATCTATATACTCGCCGTTTTTATGATTTGAGACAGCGATACAGCTTGAAATCAAAGGATAGTGAGCGCAGCGTTTAATGTAATAGAGCCTAGAGAGCTCTGCTTAGAAGGAGTAGTAATGATTGTTGTAAATAATGCCCGTGTATTGGTCGTAGCGGTGCTTAGTTCACTGTTACTTGCTTGTGGTGGTTCAAGTGATAGCGATAAAAAATCGGAATCAAATGTATCGCCAAGCCCTAGCGTTGATATTTTTATTGGTGAAAGTAGCGCAGCGAAGCTGAGTTTTGACGATTTTGACGCCCCCATTCTGGATGCTCAAAGTGAACTTGAACTAGAGAATACGATAAGAAATTTTGATTATTTTAGGCATGTTTGGGGGATAACTGAGCGCGGTGAAGAGGATTATGCTGAGCGCCCTTGGGGGGCGTATCATCGCTGTGTAGATGAGGTTTACCATACTCAAACGTTTGAGCCTGTTGCTGATGGTTACTATAAATACGATGCTCAGGAACTAGATCTTAGTCGATGCATGCATTTTTATTATGACACTGTAGATAGTATTGAGCTTATAGAGAACGATGTTCGCAGCACTTCGTTTTTAGTTGTTAAAGCATATAACGATTCTGGTGCAGCAGTCGACTTTTCAGCGATGTCCTTAAATGCTGCTGTTGTTCTTTTTGATACGGTTGCCGAGCTACACTATTTACTTAAGTCAAAATATGTAACGCACCGTAGTACTGAAAAAGACTACGCTCTCGGTGGAACAGTTGTTGAAACATGGGATTCAGATCAGTCTTTTATGATTTCATCGCACGATGATGAAAATAAGCCTTGTACTGTAAAAAATGGTAGTGAAGGGGCTTTTAGTAATTGTGCTATTTATGAATTGGATGTGGAGAATGATAAAAGTGTTTATAGCGATGACAGCTTTCCTGAGACGAATGATGTGACGTTTGAACTTTCGAAAGCGCACTTCAACGATGTTGTTGGTGAAAAAGATGCTGAATTCTTTTCATCTGGTACGGTGGACTTTCAGTTTAACGGCTGGGTTGGCCAGTTAATGTATCACGAAGGTGCATCACCTACTTATACAGCAAATAATGGTGAGCAAGAGTACGAAGGTTGTATTAACTACGATAACTATGAAGGGGACCCTGAAAACGATTGTTATAGTAATCTTTAAGGCAGCCTAAACCATCTGTCTGGTGGTGTTTAAAAAGCACTAGCGTGATGCTTGCCCTAGTGCTTTTTTATTGTTCATTCCCCTGCCAGCTCTTAGGACTAAGTCCCGCAAAAAGTGCGGTAGTTTGTATCAAACTCGGCTTTTGAACCGAGTAGCTTAAAACTGTCTTTTCGTTCTTTATAAGGTTCGGACCAGGCCAGCATATAGTCTTTTATTAGGCTTAAATCGTCGTTTTTTACAGCCGCGTCTAAAGCGTGTTCAACAAAATAGTTACGCGGGATAAGTTCAGGGTTTGATACTGCCATAAGTGAAATGGCTGTGTTTTTATCCGCACTGACTTCATTTAACCAGCACTCTAAGCTGTTTTGTTTGTCTGAGTCGCCTGAAAAGTACTGTTTAAGTGTCGCAATTTCTGGCTCGCTTAATTTACCTTCTAAGTAACGCTTTAATTGGCGGAAACTCAGTGTGTAATCCAGCTCGTTTATTTGCATGTGTTTAAGCATGTCATTGATTAAACTGCGCTGACTTTGTGTTGGGGTTTTATTTGGCGTGCTCTTGATAAACGAACTTAGGCCAAATTTCTTAGCAAGCATGTGGTAATAGGCTTGGTCAAAACGATCCGGCACGCTTTCAATAAGTGGGCGGCACAAAGCGAGCGCTTGTTCGACATCTTTATGTAATAAAGGTAATAAGCTTTCGGCTAAGCGTGCCAGATTCCAATTCATCATCGAGGGCTGTTGGCCAAAAGCATAACGACCATTTCTATCTATCGAGCTGTAGACGGCCTCGGGGTGGTAACTTCCAAGCATGGCACAGGGGCCAAAATCGATGGTTTCGCCGGCAATGCTGCAGTTGTCGGTATTCATTACTCCGTGAATAAAACCCACGCGCTGCCAATGGCAGACGAGTTCAATTTGTTTGTCGATAACGGCATCAAGTAGTTTTAGTATTTGTTCAGGGAATTTGGCATGGTCTTTTTCAAGAGCCTCTTCAGAGAGGATGTAACTAGGGTAGTGGCGCTTAAGTGTATAGGCGCAGAGTTTGGCAAGTGCTTCGTGTTGCTCTGTTGCGGCAAACCATTGGAAAGTACCCACCCGTAAATGGCTTTGCGCTACTCGGCTGACTACGGCCCCTGGCACTAAACCTTCGCGCATAACATCATCGCCGGTGGCGACAACACTTAGGCTGCGAGTAGTGGGCACACCTAAGGCGTGCATGGCTTCACCCATTAAGTACTCTCTTAATGCTGGGGCCAGTGCACAGAGTCCATCACCTGCTCTTGAAAAAGGGGTCCTACCTGAGCCTTTTAATTGTACATCGACAAGTTGACCATTTTTAGCCGTCCACTCGCCCAGCATGTGAGCGCGGCCATCACCTAGGCGGCCAGAGAACTGGCCAAATTGATGCCCGGCATATACAAAGCTATAGCTGCTCGAATTTACTGCGCTTTTTTGGCCAGAGAAAAAGGCGCAGCGCTCTTGTTCATGGTTTAATAATTTATCTGTAAGCCCAAGTTCTTCGGCTAAGCCTTGGTTCCAGAGCAATAACTCAGGTTGTGAAAAAGGCTCGGGCTTGCTTGTTTCGCTGAAGGCTGGGTCGAGTTCACGCAGGCTGTGTTTAAAATTCATGGCTGGATTCACAGAGTAATTGATAGAGCTTTTGGCCACTTAAATGATATTTACGTTCAAACAAGGTTAATGGTTCTTGAACATCTAATTCAAAAAGCTGTGTTTTACCTTGCTTTAGTTTTTGCCAGCAGTGTTGAAACTCTTCTAAATAAAGTGGCCAGTTACTGCGCAATTCCGTTATGGGGGCGAGTTGGCCGAGGACAGGGAAAACAGGGTGTCCATGCCAGCGCCGTTTTAGATGCTCTGACTTAGGATAGGGGTTAGGGTAGAGAATACAGTGTTTATCAAAACTCAGTTTTTCTTGTACGCATAATCGCCAAATATCTTCACAGTTTGCCTGTAAGAGCAATACGTTAGCCGGCAGGGCTTCGGCATCGAGTGACTGAGTGTTTAGGCGTTTTATGCTTCGGTCTACACCAATAACAAGGCTATCTGGGTGTTGCTTTGCCAGTGCGCGAGTACTTAGGCCAGTACCACAACAAGAGTCGAGAATAAGTGAGCTTGCACCGTGTGCTTGGATGCTCGTTTGAAATTGCTCAAAGGCGGCTAAATTATGTGCTTGTATGGGTTTTTGATAAGGGCACTCTAGGTGCTTAACCAAATAATCATCAAGCCTTGGGTGTAGGCCCTGTTGTGGGCTGTCTATGGAATGCGAGTCAAATTGCATGGTTTTTGTGCGTAAAGCTAGGGCGGGTTACTATAGCTTTATCATTTGGCTTGTTCCATCAATAACACGAGTAAATAAGCCCCCAAAAATCACAACCAGCAATAAGCGCCATAAAACATCTGCCATAAGCTCAAAGGAATGCTTGTTATGAATGCAGTTTTAACCGTTTTCCGTTTTGCCTTTTTGTCCTTTTTTGTTCGGTACGCTCGATGCCGAATTCATATGCTCATTGTGTTATTGCTTTTTGTGAGCCCTTTGTCTAAGGCAGAGCAGACTCTTGATGCTAGGCAAATTATTCGCGATACCATGGACGCTTGGCGTGGTCAGACCTCGTTAAGTGAGATGACCATGACGATTCACCGCGAAGACTGGCAGCGCAGTATCAGCATGACCAGTTGGACCGAAGGTGAAAAAAACAGCCTTGTGCGAGTCACGGCCCCTGCGCGCGATGCAGGTAACGCCAGTTTAGTAAAAGACCAAGATATGTGGAGCTTTGCGCCGCGTGTAAATCGTGTGATTAAAGTGCCTTCTTCGATGATGGGGCAAAGCTGGATGGGCAGTGACTTTTCTAACAAAGACATCAGTCGCAATACCGATATCATTGATTTGTATGAACATACTTTGGTGGCGACTACCGAGCAAGATGGCCATAGCGTTTATGAAATCCACTCGATCCCGCATGAGGAAGCCGCTGTCGTTTGGGGTAAGGAAGTACTGATTATTCGCGATGATAAAGTGCTATTAGAGCAGCAGTTTTGGGATCAAGATGGGGTTTTGGTCAAAACCATGCGCACACTTGAATTGATGACGGTAGGCGAGAGGACAATTGCTAAAAGCATGCGTATGTCGAATACCGATACGCCTGAACGCTGGACTCAAGTTGAAAATAGCCGTGTGCAATTCGATCTGGATTTCCCTTCTAATACCTTCACTTTATCGAACTTAAGAAACCCTCGCTAATGAGCCTTAGTCTATTACTTGCATGGCGAAACCTGTGGCGTCATAAACGTAGAACTTGGCTGACCTTAGCGGCCATGATGTTCTCCAATGTGCTGCTGATCTTTATGATCTCCCTGCAGCTCTCAACTTATGATTTGATGATTAGTAACAGCTTAAGGGCTTTTTCGGGCCAACTGCAGCTGAATAAAGAGGGTTATCAAGACGAACAAAAAATGCGTCAGAGCATCAACAACGCGCAGAGTTTACTTGCCAGCATGGAGCCTGAGTTTAAGGACTTTGTATTTGCCCCTCGTGCAAGCGCCTTTGTGCTTGCAGGTAGTGAGACTCGAAGTTATGGCATTGCTGTGACCGGTGTTGATGTAGAAAAAGAAAAGCAAGTCAGCAATATCGCCCAGAGCATTGTGCAAGGCTCATATCTGTCTGCAGCGGCAAACATTGCTCAGCATAACGCTGAGCAACAGGCAATGGCCATTGTTTTAGGTGATGGTCTGGCGCGTAATTTAAATATTAAGCCCGGTGAGGAATTAACCTTGATGGGCTCGACCTATGACGGTGGTTTTGCTGCTGCCGTTGTTGTTGTGCAGGGCATTTTTAAAAGCGGGGTTGTTGATGTTGATCGCAGTGTGGCTCAGATTCACCTTAAAGACTTTGACGCGATTTTCGCAATGGAAGGGCGAGTACATAGCATCGTCATTAATGGCCCAGTATTGGATGATGCCAAGCTTTATCAGCAGCAGTTGGACAGCTATATCGAGCAGCATCAGCTTAGACAAGCGAGCTCTAATCCGAAACTAGCGTTATTAAATTGGCAGCAATTACACCCTGCGATAAAACAAAGTATTGAAGCCGACTTTGTCAGTTCGTGGTTTATGTATTCGGTATTGATTATTTTGGTGAGTTTTAGTGTATTGAACACTCAGCTTATGTCGGTATTAGAGCGCACACGTGAGTTTGGCATCATGATGGCGGTAGGTTGTCGCCACGGGGTATTAGTGAGGCTTATCTTTAGTGAGGTGTTTTTACTGGCGGGTTTAGGTTTTGTCTTAGGGGTGGCTCTAGGCACTTTAGTTGTTCTGTACTTTTCTCATCATGGCTTGAGTTTTCCCGGTATGGAAGATGCCGCCGCTTTATATAATATGCCTACCACTTTGTACCCTCAGTTGTCTTTACTGTCACTGACTATGGGGCCTGCAGTGCTTTTCTTAGCTTGCTTACTTGCCACACTTTACCCAGCTCTGCGCTTGTATTTTTTGCAGCCTGTTGTTGCGATGAGGGCCAAATAATGGAGTCTTATCTGTACTGTGTGAACAATAACTATAAAGGGGGCTAAGTGGTGATTAAAAAAACGGCTTTATTTATCTCATTACAGCTTGCTTGGCGTAACCTTTGGCGAAATAAACGCCGCACAGCAATTATGTTAGCGGCTATTTCTGTGGGTGTGTGGGCGATGATCTTTATGAGCTCATTGATGCGAGGCATGTTGCAAGACAGTTTACAGCGCAGTATTAATGCCTTGCCTGGCCACGTGCAAATCCACCATCCAGATTTTCGTTTAGACCCAAGTGTTGACGCTCGATTTAATGAACCTAGTGAGGCACTTAGCCAACAATTTTCTTCCCCTCTTATTAAACATTGGCTAAAACGCATCAATTTGCCTGCCGTACTTGCCAGTGAACGAGAAACTCGCGGTGTGCAGTTATTAGGTATTGAGCCTAACAATGAGCAACATAGCCTCAGTGAGGTGAGGCTTGTTGAGGGGCGTATGCTTAATGATGCTGATGATATGGCTCTGGTTATTGGGCAAGCATTGGCGCAACGTCTTGATACACGTGTGGGTAAGCGTGTGGTACTGATGAGTCAAGGCGCTGACGGTGAGCTGGCTGAGCGTGGTATTCGTATTGTGGGTATCTATAAAAGCGAACTTGGCGCCCAAGATGAACGTGTTATTTATCTGGGGTACACCGCCGCTCAGCGCTTTTTGAAAATGCCAGCTCAGTTAACGGAAATCGCATTTTTTGCCGATCAGAATGATGATACAGATTTACTACTGGCAAAAGTAAAAAGCCTATATAAACAAAGCGCATCAAAAAACGCTGCCCTGGAAATTTTAGCCTGGTATGACATTGATGCGTATATGGCATCGATGATGGGTATGTTAGATGCCATGATATTGGTGTGGATATTGGTTGTATTTACGGCCATGGGCTTTGGTTTAGCTAACACCTTGTTAATGGCAATTTTTGAGCGCATTCGTGAACTGGGTTTGATGATGGCCTTGGGCATGCCTAGGCAATTAGTCTTGCTGCAAATTATGTTTGAAACCTGCTTGATGTTGCTGCTTGGTTTATTGATAGGAAACAGTTTTGCGTTATTGAGTGTGGCATGGACGAGCAGCGGTATTGATTTAAGTTCGGTCGCTGAAGCAATGGCTGTGGCCGGTGTTGGCAGCCGCCTTTACCCAGCTTTAAGCTTGGCTGATTTAGTTGCAGCTAATATCGTTGTGTTGGTGCTGGGTTTATTGACCAGTATTTTACCGGCATGGCGAGCTTCTCATTATGACCCCGTTAAAGCCTTAAATAGGGATTAATTTATGCATGCTATTGAATGTAAACGGCTACTGAAACAATTTATTCAAGGTGGGCAAACCATTTGCGGGCTTGATCATGTTGATTTATTAGTAGAGCAGGGCGAGTTTGTTTGTTTAAGCGGCCCGTCAGGCTCAGGAAAAACAACCTTATTAAATGCTATTGGTGGACTCGATAGTTTAGACAGTGGTGAGATCTCTTTGGCTGGTGCTCGCATCGATCAGCTTAATAAAAATCAACGAGCTCATTTACGTTTAGATAATATTGGTTTTGTTTTTCAGGCTTATAATTTGATCCCTGTATTAACCGCTGTGGAAAATATTGAGTTTGTTATGCAGCTGCAAGGTAAGAGCTCAGTCGATCGTAGAAAAAAAGCGATGGCTATGCTCAACGAGGTGGGCTTGCAGGGGCTAGAAAATCGAAGGCCTGCTGAGCTTAGTGGAGGCCAACAACAGCGGGTTGCGGTAGCTCGCGCTATTGTTAGTGAGCCCGACTTAGTTTTGGCCGATGAGCCCACGGCAAATCTAGATTCGCAATCGGCCGCTCAGCTTATCGACTTGTTTTTAGAATTAAACCACAAGCACGGTATCACTTTTGTTATTGCCACTCATGATCAACGGGTGATGCAGCGCTGCAAGCGTCTTGTGAGCATGCAAGATGGGAAAATTCTCAGCGATGTTAAGCAAGAACAGGCCGCTTAGCGTTGTGGTTCTTTTAAGCGCGTTCTTTGCGAAGGTAAAGCAGGGTTTAAGGGCAGGGCTTGAGCTAGGCTTAGGTGCTATCTCGCTTTTATGTTTTTCCTTTGGTTTTTTGTTCGTTGCTAACACGAGTTTGGCCTTGTCAGTTGATGGTCATGTTAAAGCTCAGGCGGTTTATTCCGCCTTTGATCAAGATTCAGCCTTTGTTCAGAGTCTTGGTGAAACTAATCTCGATGCGCTAATGAATAGCCGAGTTAACCTTAGGCATTCTGTTAATACTTTCTCCTTTGCTGCGGACTATGAGCTGGCGACCTATGCTAGCCCTAAGCTAGGTGTAAGTGAGGCGGGGGCTGTTGATATGAACCTTTTACCTTCTGATAAACAACGTTTTTTCAATTTCACCCAGACCGTCTATGAAGAGGGTGACTACGCGATTGTGCAGCGTCTTGATCGGGCAGCACTTACTTATAGTGGTGATAAGGTCGTCGCAAAAATAGGGCGCCAAGCTTTGAGTTGGGGTAATGGCTTGATGTTCAGTGCGATGGATTTAGTGAATCCTTTTGACCCTATTGCCATTGATAAAGAGTACAAGGCAGGTGATGACATGCTTTATGCGCAGATACTTAATGACGGTGGTTCGGATTGGCAGTTTGCTTGGGTGCTGCGCAGGGATGAGCAAGGCGAACACCACAGTGATGTTGATTCATTTGCTGCCAAATATCATGGTTTTAGTGAGCTAGGTGAGTACGACTTACTATTTATGCAGCACTATGGCGATACCGTAATTGGTGCAGGTGCAGCGATTAATGTAGGTGGTTCGGTATTGCGCACGGATCTTGTTAATCAGCACAGTGACGGGGCCAATTATCTCAATGCGGTGGCTAGTTTGAGCTACTCATGGACAAGCATGAATAAACCCATGTCGGCCATGCTTGAGTATTATCATAATGATTATGGCTTGGCCGAGCGTCCTTATAGCGCTCAAGCGATTGCTGCTAACCCTGAGCTGGCTAAACGTTTAGCGCGTGGCGAACTGTATAATCTTGGTCGCGATTATATTGGTGCATCTTGGTTACTTGAGCTTCATCCATTGTGGAATTTCTCTCCAAATGCTTTTGTTAATCTCAATGACTCAAGCGCTTTGTTACAATTGCTAAATCTTTGGGATCTTAGCCAGAATACTCGTTTAACCTTGAGCTTGAATAAAGGCTTAGGTGAGCGGGGAACAGAATTTACTGGTCCTGAATATCTTCCTGGCCAATATTACAGCCAGAGCTGGTCTTTTTATGGCGAATTTGGCTGGTATTTTTAGCCTAAATTGGCCCGTGTGTTTATCTATTTTGAAATTTCTAACGGCTCGTTTATATATAAGCTGCCGTAGATTCAGTACTGCTAAGCAGAAAGGAAATGTATGAGTCTTTTTTCCCGTCGATCTATTCTTGCTCTTTCACTACTTTGTGCAGCAGGTATGAGCGCTGGCATCAGTGCGTTAGAAGATATTAGTAAGCCTCTTGTTAGTAAGTCTGTTGCTAGTAAAAAGCAGGCTCCGGCCTATGCTGTTGTCAGCGATGATGGTAAACACGCTGTGGCTACGGTTCAGCCTTTGGCAACACAGGCCGCTTTGGACATTTATCAACAAGGCGGTAATGCGATAGATGCTGCCTTAGCGGCTGCCTTTACTTTGGGTGTGGTCGATTCTCATAATAGTGGTATTGGTGGTGGCCTCTTTATTATTGCTCACCTCGCTGATGGTGAGGTCATTGCTATCGATGGTAGAGAAATGGCGCCATCAGCAGCAACAAAAGATATGTTTATACGTGAGGGAGTTGCGGTACCTGAGTTGAGTAAAACAGGAGCTCTTGCTGTTGGTGTACCGGGCTCGGTACAGGCCTTATACGAATTACAGCAACGAGCTGGTAAGTTGAGTTTTGCCGATACCTTGGCTCCGGGTATAGAGATAGCAGAGCAGGGCTTTGCAATTGACCATGTCTTGGCTGCTCGCCTGCAAAGAAGTAAGAAAAAACTACAGGCTTTTCCTGAAACTGAAAAAGTATTTATGCCTAAGGGGCAGCCTTTAACAACAGGCGATATCTTAAAGCAGCAGGATCTTGCCAATACCTATCGTATGTTGGCTAAACAAGGCCCTAAGTATTTCTATAAAGGGGATTTTGCTAAAAAGCTCGATCAATGGATGCAGGCCAATGGCGGTATTTTAAATGCGGCAGATATGGCCACTTATAAAACGATTGAACGCGCAGCGTTGCGTTCATCGTTTATGGGCTATGAGTTAGTTGGTTTTCCGCCGCCGAGCTCAGGTGGTATGCATGTAAGCCAAATCCTTAAAATGATGGAATTGCAAACAGCTTATAAGCAGCCCGAGCTTGATCGTTATCACCGCTACATCGAAAGCAGTAAGCGGGCGTTTGCAGATAGGGCGCATTGGATGGGCGATTCCGATTTTGTTTCTGTGCCTAGAGGCCTAGATAGCCCAGCGTATCTTAAAAAACGTATTGCCGATATCAGCCATCTCTCTGCCACCGAAAACCTGACTTATGGCACACCAGAAGACTGGAAAAGCAATATTTTTGCTAAGCACACTACGCATGTTGTCACAGCAGATAAGTTAGGAAACTGGGTGTCACTGACAACCACTTTAAATACCAGTTTTGGTAGTGCGGTTATGGTGCCCGGTACCGGTGTAGTGATGAATAACCAAATGGATGATTTTGCTGCACAGCCTGGTATTCCCAATGCCTTTGGTTTACTTGGCTCAGAAGCCAATGCGGTGGCTGCTGGTAAGCGTCCTCTATCAAGTATGAGCCCGAGTTTGGTCTTAAAAGATGGTAAACCTGTGATGGCGCTAGGAGCCGCTGGTGGGCCAACGATTATTTCCCAGGTTGCTCAAGTGATGCAAAATGTTCTGGCTTTAGATATGGAGCTTGAGCAAGCAATGGCAACACCTAGGGTGCATCATCAATGGAAGCCCAATCTCGTGTTTGTAGATGGTTTTATGGATGAGCAGTTAAAAGAAGGCTTAACTAAGCGTGGTCATAATCTAAAAATATGGCCGGCCTTTGGCGCTACCCAAGCCATTTTATTAAAAGATGGCCAGTTTCAAGCTGAGTCAGAGCCGCGTATCCAACCGGAACGGCTTAAGCAGCTGAATAAAAAGCCTTAATAGGACATGGCAGCCCCATCGTTTTACTTATTGGGGCTGTGCTTTATTGTCATTTCGGCCACGGCTGTTTAAGCGAGTTTATTCCGAACGCTCTTATGCTTGTCGCCTCAACCCTTAAATCCTTAATTCAGTAAGAGGCTTTGATTGCAGAGCGTATGCCTTCGTAGTCCCGTAATTTTTTAATATTTTGAAATAATTGCTCGGCTTGTGGGTGGTGGCGCTGTAAATAGTGCAACCACTGTTTTACGCGGTTGCCCATAAATTTAGCGGGGTAGGCTTGGCTGGTTTCTTCAAAAAACGCGAGCAAGAGAGGGGCTATTAAAGTCCAGTTATTCATTGTGTTCTGTTCTTTATCCGCATCGGATTTAGCCGTGATGTTAGTTGCTGACGTATTGGCACTTTCTCTTATCTCGTGGGCAAGAAAGGGGTTGGCCAAGAGCCCTCGACCCAGCATGACGTTTTCACATTCACTTTGTTCTACGCAGCGTTGATAGTCTTCTACCGTCCATATCTCGCCATTGGCAATCACAGGAATATTGATAGCATTACGTATGTCTGCGCAGTAATGCCAGTAGGCGGGAGGCTTGTAACCATCACTTTTGGAGCGAGCGTGCACCACAAGTTCGGAAGCGCCAGCATCGGCAATGGCTTTGGCATTATCTAGGTAGCTGTTCCTGTTTTCGTAACCCAAGCGGATTTTAGCGGTGACAGGAAGTTCATTGGGTACGGCATCACGTACAGACTTTACAATGTCTTTAATTAGTTCTGTCTCATCGAGCAAGCAAGCGCCACCACGGTTGCGATTCACGCCTTTTGCTGGGCAGCCAAAATTAAGATCAATGCCAATGGCACCAAGTTCAGCCGCTTTTTGGGCATTAAGGCCTAGTAACTTAGGGTCGCTACCGAGTAATTGAATACGGATGGGAAGGCTGGCTGTCTTTTTACCTACAACCTCAAGTCTTTGATTTTGCTCAAGCAGTTCAGGGCACGATTTGATAAAAACATGCCGAGGTAGAACGGTTTGTGTGACTCGAATAAATTCCGTCACACAAAGATCAATACCCCCGATAGCGGCGTAGATTTTTCTAAGATGGAAGTCTACAACGCCCTCCATCGGGGCCAACATAAGTCGCATTTGCTAATTAATTCGCAGTAATTCAGGGGCGCGGAGTGTAGCAAAAGCAAACATAGCTTGCACAAAGCGGTTGTTTTTTAGACGTTTTGCTTCTGTTTTGGGCCCTGTTATAGCTTTTGCTTGCCCAACTACCCCGTTTTTCATTATTGTATAGGGCTCTTCGCGCCCGTATGGGTGGCTTTTTAACTGTTTTATTTAGGAGGAAATCGTGGAAGCTGAGTTGATTCAACAAGGTGTTGATCTGATGCTTTTTGGCATGGGTACGGTTTTCGCGTTCTTAACGATTTTGGTATTTAGCACCACCTTGATGTCAAAATTTGTTGGTCGCTTTTTTCCTGAAGCTGATGTGCCAGAACCGGCGCCTTCGCCGATCAATGGTCCTGTTGCACCTGTAGACAGCCGTACCTTGGCTGTGATTCAAGAGGCCATTAATCAGCACCGAGCTCGTAAGTAGAGGCTCGCAATGAAGACTTATAACTTATTAACTGCGCTTAATTCTGGGGAAGATTTGAATGTCTAATCCTAAAAAACCTTTGGGTATTACTGAACTTGTATTGCGTGATGCGCATCAGTCGCTGTTTGCGACGCGTATGAGAATCGACGATATGCTACCCATCGCCGAGAAGCTTGATAAAGTGGGCTATTGGTCCATGGAATCATGGGGCGGTGCTACCTTTGACGCCTGTATTCGTTATCTCGGCGAAGATCCTTGGGATCGCATCCGCGAATTAAAGGCTGCAATGCCAAATACACCGCAGCAGATGTTATTGCGTGGTCAAAATTTATTGGGTTACCGCCACTACGGTGATGATGTTGTTGAGAAGTTTGTTGAACGCGCAGCGACCAATGGTGTTGATGTGTTCCGTATCTTTGATGCAATGAATGACATGCGCAATATTGAAACAGCGCTTAAAGCGGTGAAAGCGCAAAGCAAGCATGCTCAAGGAACCATCTCTTACACCTTAAGCCCAGTTCATACGATTGATAAGTGGGTTGAGCAAGGTAAGCGCATTGAAGACATGGGGGCCGACTCCATTGCCATTAAAGATATGGCTGGTCTTTTAAAGCCTTATGAAGGTTTTGAACTCGTTAGCAAATTAAAAGCGGCGTGTGATATTCCAATTCACATGCAGTGTCACGCAACCACCGGTTTGGCTCACGCTACTTACCTTAAGTGTGTTGAGGCGGGTATCGACAATGTAGATACCGCTATTTCATCGATGTCGATGACTTATGGACACAGTCCAACAGAGACTCTAGTTAGTATTCTTGAAGGTACCGATCGCGATACGAGGCTTAATCTCGAACAGCTTGAAGATATTGGTTTGTATTTCCACGATGTTCGCAAGAAGTACGCGAAATTCGAAGGCTCTCTTAAAGGTGTTGATGCCCGTATCTTACGCGCACAGGTACCTGGTGGCATGTTAACCAATATGGAAAGCCAGCTTAAAGAGCAGGGTGCGGAAGATAAATTTGGTGAAGTGTTGCAAGAAATTCCTCGTGTTCGCGAAGATTTAGGCTTTTTGCCCTTGGTAACACCAACTTCTCAAATTGTTGGTACGCAGGCTGTTATTAATGTACTTCGCGGTGAGCGTTACGCTTCTATCTCTAAAGAGACCGAAGGGGTGCTTAAAGGTCAATACGGTGCGACACCAGCGCCAATGAACGCTGAGTTACAGAAACGTGTTTTAGCCGAAGGTGAAGAGGCAATTACTTGTCGCCCTGCGGATTTAATTGAGCCTGAACTGCAAAGCCTAAGTGATGAGCTTAAGGCCCTTGCTGCTGAGAAGTCGATTAAGTTAGCTGCTGATGAAGTGGATGACGTATTAACTTACGCGCTGTTCCCTCAAATTGGTTTGAAGTTCTTACAAAACCGTGGTGATGCTTCTGCATTTGAGCCTGCGCCTACCGGTAATGAAAGCTCGACGGTTCTTAGTGACAGCGGTGAAGAGGTTTATACCGTTGAGGTTGAAGGTCAGTCTTACACGGTGACGGTCAATAGTGGCGGTGAGCTAACAGGCATCACCGCATTGAATGGCGCAACAACCACATCGGCAGCGGCTATTGAAGCCGGTGCGGGTAAATCGGTTGATGCTCCTTTGGCTGGAAATATTTTCCGAGTACTTGTTAAGCCAGGTCAGCAAGTCAGTGAGGGTGAAACCTTATTGGTACTGGAAGCCATGAAAATGGAAACTCAGGTATGTGCGCCAGCTGCGGGCACAGTAAGTTCAGTCAATGTTAAAGATGGTGATGTCGTGTCTGTTGGCGACTCACTGCTTTCTATTGCGTAACTGAGGGTAGTCACTTGTTAAATCTCTGGCAAGGTTCAGGAATCTACAATATTCAACTCGATCAGTTTGCAATGATCGTGATTTGCTTGATGTTGTTATTCTTGGCCATACGTAAAGGTTTTGAACCTCTTTTACTTGTTCCAATTGGTTTTGGTGGTGTGTTGGCTAATATCCCGGCTGCGGGTTTGGCACAGAACGCGTTAGAAAACGCTCTATTTGCAGCTGATGCTAGTACGCTTGCTGAATTGGCTAAACTGGCTGGTCTTTCAAGCTGGGAAACAACAAAAGAATTGGCGCTTGCAATTAAAGAATCAGGACCTGCCGTTCAGGCGGCCGCTTCTGAGGTAGCCCACTATGCGGGTTATCACGATGGTATGTTGTACACCTTCTACACCGTGGCTATTGCCAGTGGGGTAGCACCGTTGGTGATCTTTATGGGTGTCGGTGCCATGACGGACTTTGGCCCTTTATTGGCAAACCCTAAAACGCTTTTCCTTGGCGCTGCTGCGCAATTTGGTATTTTTGCGACTGTATTAGGTGCCGTAGCTTTAAGTGCTGCCGGTATCTTTGATTTCAGTATTGCTGATGCTGCCGCGATTGGCATTATTGGTGGTGCTGATGGCCCAACTGCTATTTATGTTTCAAGTAAGCTTGCCCCTGATCTATTGGGTGCCATTGCTGTTGCCGCTTATTCATATATGGCGCTTGTACCCCTGATTCAGCCTCCTATTATGCGTGCTTTGACAACCGAAGCAGAGCGTAAAATTGAGATGACTCAGCTGCGTACGGTCAGTAAGCGTGAGCGTATTGTTTTCCCTCTGGTGTTGTTGGTCTTGGTGGCTCTAGTACTACCGGATGCAGTGCCGCTATTGGGTATGTTCTGTTTTGGTAACTTGATGCGTGAGTGTGGTGTTGTCGATCGTCTTAGTGATACTGCCCAGAATGCATTAATTAATATCACCACCATTTTCTTAGGCCTGTCGGTTGGTTCTAAGTTGGCTGCTGATAAGTTCTTGGACCCTAAGACCATGGGTATTTTGTTGCTAGGTATTGTTGCTTTTGCAATTGGTACAGCGGCTGGTGTATTGATGGCCAAGCTGATGAATGCGCTTAGCAAGAACAAAATTAACCCCCTTATTGGTTCGGCAGGGGTCTCTGCTGTACCCATGGCTGCGCGTGTATCCAATAAGCTGGGCCTTGAAGCCAATCCTCAAAATTTCCTCTTGATGTATGCAATGGGGCCAAACGTTGCTGGCGTAATTGGTTCTGCAGTTGCTGCTGGTGTGATGATCTCTCTTGTATCTTCTATGTAATGGGGCGCTTTGCGCCTCATTCTCCTGAGCCAGCTCAAATTTCTTTCTAAGAATAACTACAATTCATTATTAGTTGTTTTGCGCAGTGTAGAATCTGCGCAAACTTTAGTTATTGTTTTTCACGGAGATGAACATGTTCAGACGTACAAAAATTGTTGCAACCCTTGGTCCTGCAACCGATGAGCCTGGAGTCTTGGAGGAGCTGATCCTCGCTGGGGTCAATGTTGTTCGTATGAATTTCAGCCATGGTGCTGCCGAAGACCATGCGGAGCGAGCTAAAGCTGTTCGTGAAATTAGTGATAAACACGGTAAGCACGTAGCTATTTTAGGTGACTTACAAGGCCCTAAAATTCGTATTGCGCGATTCTCTGAAGGGCCCATCACTTTGGCGGTGGGTGACAAATTTGATTTGGATGCCTCATTGGAGCGTGATGCAGGCAATAAGCATGAGGTTGGCATCGATTATAAAGAGCTACCCAATGATGTTGTGCCGGGCGATTTATTGTTGCTCGATGATGGTCGTGTTGTATTAAAGGTTGATTCTGTTGTTGGTTCACGTATTCACACAACCACAACCGTTGCAGGCAAACTGAGTAATAACAAAGGCATCAATCGTCAAGGTGGTGGTCTGAGCGCGCCGGCGCTGACCGAAAAAGATAAAGAAGATGTAAAAACGGCTGTTGCTATTGGTGTTGATTATTTAGCGGTTAGTTTTCCTCGCAGTGCGGATGATATGAAGCAGGCACGTCAGCTGGTGAAGCTGGCAGGTGGTGAGTCTTACTTAGTCGCTAAAATTGAACGTGCTGAATCTGTTGAAAGCTCCGATGTGCTTGATTCCATTATTATGGCCTCAGATGCGGTCATGGTCGCACGTGGTGATTTAGGTGTTGAAATTGGTGATGCCCAGCTAATTGGTGTGCAAAAGCACATCATTGATAGGGCTCGCGCTTTAAATCGCTGTGTGATTACGGCGACACAAATGATGGAAAGTATGATTTCTAGCCCATTGCCAACACGAGCAGAAGTGTTTGATGTGGCTAATGCGGTGTTGGATGGCACCGATGCGGTAATGCTTTCGGCTGAAACGGCAGCAGGGCAGTTTCCTGTGCAAACGGTTGAGGCGATGGTGCGTGTGATTTTAGGTGCTGAAAAGCATCCAGGCTCTGTCACCTTACCTCAGCGTGCCGAAGGGCACTATCAGGCCATTGATGAAAGTGTGGCTATGGCCAGCATGTATACGGCTAACCAGATGCAAGCGGTTAAAGGTATTGCAGCCTTGAGTGAAAGTGGCTCAACCCCTTTATTGATGAGCCGCTATGGTTCTCGCATTCCTATTTACGCGTTTTCAGAAAAGAAGCGTACCCTGCAGCGTGCGGCTTTGTTCCGTGGTGTGCAAACGGTTGAGTTTAATTCTGATGACTTAAGCTCAACTGAGATCAATCGCCGTATTGTTGCGTTTCTAATGGAGCAAGAAGTTGTTGCCAATGGGGATTTTGTCATCTTCTCTAAAGGTGACAATGTTGGCGCAGGGGGGACCAATACGATGAAGATCCTACAGGTAGGCCAGCCTATTTTATAAGCTGAATTACTGTGCTCGCTGTTATCGTTTATTTAAAAAGGCCGCTATGCGGCCTTTTTAATGTCTGCTTATTGTGAGTGTGGCTTTGAAGCTTGTTCTGTGTGCTTTAAGCCAGACTGCTAAGTTGCGGTGTTTCTAGCTTCAATGCTTGCTTTAATCTTTTCTTCTAGCTTGCTGCCATCAACAGGCTTGACGATATAGTCGTTGACGCCGCCTTGTATCGCTTCGCGTATTTTCTTGGCTTCGGTGACACTGGTGACCATGCAAAAATGGGCATCGTGAAGGGTGTTAGAGGCTTTGGCCTTTTGGTAGACCTCCATGCCGCTGAGTTCAGGCATGTCCCAGTCGCAGAATACAAAGTCGTAGGGTGGTTCGGCGCGCTTGATTTTATCAAAGGCATCACGACCATCGAGTGCCATTTCTATCTCTTTAACACCCATATCCTCTAATAAACCACATAAAAGCTCGGCGGAGCTTTCGTCGTCGTCAGCAACAAGAATGCGTGCGTTATTTAGCGTTAACGATGAGCGCTTAGGTTTATTGGTAACTGGTGGTGAAATGACTTCTTTAGCTGTACTGGTTTTGCTCGTCGCCGCAAGTTTTTTCATTGCTGATTCAAGAACACCTAGGTTTTGGCTGTGTTCTTTGCGCTGTTCGGGCTCTAAGCTTGCGTTTTCTAGGGTTTTCTTTAACCAGGCTCGGCGCTGGGTTAAGGTGCTGATAACCAGCTTGTTTTCCTGAGCGCTTAGCATTGGGCTCTCCTTAATGATTAACTAAAAATAAGTATAGAGCCTGACTCTGAGAGTGCTTGCTTTGTCGTTATAATGGCGCGATAAATTGCAGGCTAAAATCCTGTTGTATCGAGGTCTCTGAAGGTGTTCAGTTTGAAAGGGATCACGTCACATACCACATTGGAGAACTAGATGAGTACGATTGAACAAGCGATACATGCAAAGGTCGAGGCCGAACTAACACCAACGCATATGCTTATTGAAAATGAGAGTCATATGCACAGTGGCCCTGCGACAGAAAGCCATTTTAAGCTTACTTGTGTGAGTCTCGCATTTGAGGGCTTAAATCGAGTTAAGCGTCATCAGAAGGTGTACGCACTGCTCGGCGCTGAGTTCGATCAAGGTCTGCATGCTTTAGCTTTACATCTTTTTAGCCCCGAAGAGTGGGCTTTAAAACAAACAGTACCGGCGAGTCCAACTTGTCAGGGCGGTAGCTAGTTTTTACAACTTGTTTTGGTTAATACTTGAACAGTCTTGAGTGCCTATGTAAAATCGCGCGCCTTTGACTCTCTCTACGCGGAAAATAGATGACAGCTCGTACGACCGACGCCCCCATTGTGGTTGCTGCTTTATATAAATTTGTAGCATTGCCTAATTATCAAGAGCTCCGGCAGCCTCTATTAGTTTTTTGTGAGCAGCAGGAGATTAAGGGCTCTCTACTGCTCGCTAATGAAGGTATTAACGGCACTGTATCGGGTACTCGCACATCGATAGATGCTTTGCTGGCTTACCTAAAGGCCGATGAGCGTTTGTCTGATATTGAGCACAAGGAGAGCTTTGAAGAAGAGCAGCCTTTTTATCGTATGAAGGTGAAGCTTAAAAAAGAAATTGTGACGATGGGGGTTGAAGGTATCGATCCGTTGCAGGTTGTAGGTACCTATGTCGAAGCCAAGGATTGGAATAAGTTAATAGCGGACCCTGAGGTGGTCTTAGTGGATACTCGCAATGACTATGAATACGAGCTGGGTACCTTTGAGGGGGCTTTAAATCCTGATACGAAGAGCTTTCGTGAGTTTCCCGAGTACGTCGCCAACACATTAGACCCACAAAAACACAAAAAAGTAGCTATGTTTTGTACCGGTGGGATTCGCTGCGAGAAGTCCACTGCTTATATGAAAGAGCAGGGCTTCGAAGAGGTGTATCACTTAAAGGGCGGAATTCTAAAGTACTTAGAAGAAGTTCCCGAAGAGCAAACAAGCTGGAAGGGGGAGTGTTTTGTCTTTGACAATCGAGTCTCTGTCAATCACCAGCTTGAAAAAGGTGAGTGGGATTTGTGTCATGGCTGTCGTTTTCCTATTCGTGAAGAAGATAAACTCAGTGAGCATTATGAGGCTGGAGTATGTTGCCCACGTTGTCACGACGTATTGAGTGATGAGCAAAAAGGGCGATTTCGTGAGCGTCAAAAGCAAATGAAGCTGGCTGAAGAGCGTGGACAGGTGCATATCGGTAGCCCTAGCTCTCAGCGCCAGCGTAACGATTCTTAGATCTTTCTGGGTTTTAGCTAAAGAGCGTTAACTCAAGTCGCTTAAATCCTAACTCTCTGATTTTCCAGCTACACTGAAGCGTAAGACTTACAACGGATCGGTTTTGCGCTTCACCGAATCAGGGAATGAATAAAACCCGCCTCATACGAACACAGCACACCCTGCTTGCCTTAACAGGAGCCTTCTTGTTGAGCGCGGTGCTTATCTTTGCACACTTCTCTGGCCAAAGCCTACTTTCAAGCTCTGTACTTGGCTTGGTATTTGTTGGCTTTTGGGTGGTTAATATAGCCATTGTCGCGGCCGTGATTAGTGGTTTTTCTGAATACTTTAGTGACCCCTCTTTAAGCATGGTTCAGATGTTATGGGCTTCGAGCGTTTGCCTTTTGAGTATGCTGGTGATGCCACGCTACGCTTATCTTGTTTATTTTATGTTGTTTTTAACTGCGATCTTTGGTGTTTTTAGGCTTAAGGCTACGGCGTTTATCGCTTACTCGCTGTTTTTGTCTTTGGGCTTAGGCCTTGTTTTATATACCCAATTCTACTTTTCGATAACCGACTTGTCTGGAGCGGAGCTTGCTCTGACTTGGTCTGTATACGCAGTTTGTTTGTTTATCTTGACTATGCTTTGTTATTCCATGGCAGCACTCAGAGCCAAGCTGCGGCGGCGTAATGCGGAGTTGTATGATGCGGTAGAAGCTCGCAGTCAGTTTTTGGCAAATATGAGCCATGAAATACGCACGCCCATGAATGGGATTATTGGCATGCTCGATTTATTGGATCGTGGCCGTCTCAATAGTGTAGAGCGCAATTACCTTAATGTTGCTCGTTCGAGTAGCCACACTTTAGTGGCTTTAATCAATGACATATTGGATTACTCTAAGATAACAGCGGGCAAAATAGACTTTGACCTTAAAGCCTGCAATATAAAAAAGTTGATCTTTTCTCAATGCCAAGCCTTTTACTTTATGGCCCAACAAAAGGGCTTGGCTTTTGTTTTAGATATTGATCCAAATTTGCCCGATAGTTTTTTATTGGATGAACTTCGTATCAGGCAGTTACTAAATAACATTATTGGTAATGCCTTAAAGTTTACTTCTTCCGGTGTCATAGAGGTGCATGTAAATCTAGGGCAGAGTAGTGAGGCGCTAGAGCTTTTAGAAATACGAGTTAAAGATACCGGCATAGGTATTTCAGAGCAGGCTCAGAAAAAGATTTTTGATAGTTTTTCTCAAGCGGATTCAAGTACCACTCGCAAGTTTGGTGGTACGGGTTTGGGCTTGGCTATATCTAAGCACTTAAGTGAAGCGATGGGCGGCTCGTTAAATGTTAATAGTGAACTTGATAAAGGCAGTGAGTTTATTATTTCCTTGTACGCGGAGGTTGCGGATAAGCAGGCTTCTTTACCTGGTGTGCTCACTGGGCGACGAGTTTTATTGGTCGATGAGCTAGCTGCTCGTAGCCAAGCGCTATCTCGCTTATTAGATTTTTTAGGTGTTAAGTGCGAAGTGTGTGCTGATATTGCCAATGTAGGCAGACTTACTCAGTTAGCTGCCGAGTTTAGACCGGATATTGTGATTGTGTACGCGCGGCACTTAAGTGATGAGCAACAGGCGATATTGCTTAATTTTCGACGTTTAGCGGCCTTTAAATATTTAAAGCTGGTTTTATGCGCTGAAAAACTACCTGAGCACCCACTTTTTACTGGATGTAGTTTGCTGCAAGAGCCATATTCAATAGTAGATCTTTTTAATACTTTAGCCGTTGATCAAAAGTTAAGCGTTAGTGATCAGCAAGAAGCATCAACCCATCCGCAACAAGAGCCGGCTACTGAAACTAGGAGCGAAGTAATGCAAAAAGTATTATTGGTTGAAGATAATTTAACCAATCAGGAGGTTGCCACCATGTTATTGGAAGATTGTGAGGTTGATGTGGTAATTGCCAATAACGGTGCAGAAGCAATCGATATCTTAAAGAAAAATGACACGGAATTCGCTATGGTGTTTATGGACTGTCAAATGCCCGTGATGGATGGCTTTGCAGCCACACAAGCAATACGAGAAGGGCAGGCCGGTGAGCATTGTAAAGGCATTGCGATTGTTGCGATGACTGCCAACGCGTTAGCAGGAGATAGAGAGCGCTGCTTGGATGCCGGTATGGATGATTACACAACCAAACCTATTGCTTTTGAGTCCGTGGAAGAAAAACTAGAGCAGTGGTTAAACAAGCGCAGGACTTGAATTTTACGCTTTAGGCCATATCAAAAGTGCTTGTCTTATGCGAGCACTCCGTATGTCCGAGAACATTGTTACTGTTTCACCTGAGAACGCACAGCGCTATTTAATTGATGAGAGTCGCCAGCGTCTTGTTATTGTCGATTTCTGGGCTCCTTGGTGTGCGCCCTGTAAAGTCTTATTACCCATCTTAGAAAAACTGGCTGATGAATACGCAGGCCAGCTCTTACTCGCCAAAGTAAATGCCGATGAACAGCAAGCTATTGTTGCTCAGTTTGGTGTGCGCAGTTTACCTACGGTTATGCTCATGCGAGATGGGCAGCCGATTGATGGCTTTGCCGGTGCAAAAACAGAAGCTGAGTTAAGAGAGCTTATTGATAAGCATCTTCCTAAAGCCTGGGAGTTAGATTGGCAGCGAGCTAAGTCGCTTCTTGCGGAGGATGTCGATGCTGCTGGTGTGATGCCAGAAGCAATGAGCTTATTAAAAACAGCTTACGTTGATTCAGGTCAGCGTGCAGATATCGCATTCGATTATTGTCGCTGCTTGCTTGTAGAACAGCGCCTACAGCAAGCGCAAGAGATACTTGATGCAGTGACATTGGCGGATCAAAACTCCGATTATCAGCAACTTAAAGCTCAGCTTGATTTGGCATTAGAAGCGGGTAGGGCACCGGAGCTGACTTTATTAGAGCAAGAGCTTAAAGATAGCCCCGATGATGTGGCGCTGGCTGTGAAGCTCGCCGTGCAATACGCACAGCACAAGCACGAAGAAGACGCCTTGGCGTTACTTTATGCATATCTTCAGCAAGATTTAAATGCGCTGGATGGCGAGCTTAGAAAGAGCTTTAGCGATATCTTGGCCAGTCTTGCTAAAGGCGATGCACTGGCAACGCGCTATCAGCGAAAGTTCTACACGCTATTGTATTGATATCAAATAATAGACCGCCGTGAATGGCTACTAGCAAGCCGCGTTTGCTGGCATAATGCGGCACAAATTTATGGGCTCTGAGCTGAACTGGCTCGAGCAATTGCTCAAACCGAGGACTCTATGCAAGATCTAGTCAAACCCCTAAACCCTAATTTTTCTTCTGGCCCGTGTAGCAAACGTCCAGGTTACGATCTTGCTAGTTTGCGTACCGATGTATTAGGGCGCTCTCACCGTTCTGCTTTAGGTAAAAAAGTACTTGAAGAAGCGTGTGTTAAAACAGCCGAGCTTCTTGGTCTTCCTGAAGGTTATCGTGTGGGTATTGTGCCTGCATCGGATACTGGTGCGGTAGAAATGGCTTTGTGGTCACTTCTTGGTCAGCGCGGTGTTGATGTGATGGCTTGGGAGAGTTTTGGCTCAGGTTGGGTTGGCGATATCACCAAGCAATTAAAGCTTGACGATGTGCGTGTGATGGAAGCGGATTACGGCGTATTGCCAGATTTAAATGCGGTTGATTGCAATCGCGATGTTGTTTTTACTTGGAACGGCACAACCTCGGGTGTAAAAGTACCTAACGGCGATTGGATTGCCGATGATCGTGAAGGTTTAACCATCTGTGATGCAACCTCAGCCGTATTTGCTATGGAAATGCCGTGGGAAAAACTCGATGTTGTGACTTACAGCTGGCAGAAAGTGCTCGGTGGTGAAGGTGCTCACGGTGTCATTATTCTTAGCCCTCGTGCTGTAGAGCGTCTTGAGACTTACACTCCGGCTTGGCCTTTACCTAAAATTTTCCGCCTAACCAAAGGCGGTAAGTTAATTGAAGGTGTGTTTAAAGGTGCCACCATCAATACGCCTTCTATGCTGGCTGTAGTGGATTACCTAGATGCACTGAATTGGGTTGAAAGTATTGGTGGCGTTAACGCTACGATTGAGCGCTCGAATCAGAGCTTGGCCTTCATTGAAAAATTTGTTGCAGAGAACGATTGGATTGATTTCCTTGCGAAAGAAGCCAACACCATTTCTAACACCAGTGTGTGTTTATGTGTGGATACTTCACCTGAGAATGTTAAAGCCATGGTGAAGTTACTTGATAGCGAAGGCGTTGCTTACGATATCGGCGCTTACCGCGATGCGCCCCCAGGTATTCGTATTTGGTGTGGTGCTACGGTTGAACCATCGGATGTGGAGAAACTACTTCCTTGGATGGCTAAAGCTTACCAACAAGTTACTGCATAAGCGTCTTTAAATTACGGAACTGAAACTATGTATAAAATCCGAACTTACAACGCGATTTCTGATAAAGGTCTAAGTCGCTTTCCGGCCGCTTCTTATGAAGTTGGTGCCGATATCCCTGATGCGCAAGGCGTAGTGCTTCGCAGCCAAAAACTACATGAAGAACAGCTTCCTGAGAGTGTTCTTGCTGTTGCTCGCGCAGGTGCTGGTGTGAATAACATTCCTGTTGCCGATTATACAGGACAGGGTATTGTTGTTTTTAATACTCCGGGAGCCAATGCCAATGCGGTAAAAGAGCTCGTTCTTGCGGGTATGTTATTAAGCTCTCGAGGGATTCTTGAGGGGCGCACTTATGTTGAAGGTCTTGGTGACATAAGCGATGCCGGTGAAATGAGCAAGTTACTTGAGAAGCAGAAGAAGCAATTTGCCGGCTCTGAGCTTATGGGTAAAACCTTAGGCATTGTTGGTTTGGGCGCGATTGGCTCAATGATTGCCAACGCAGCGCTTGCATTGGGTATGCGTGTTGTTGGTTATGATCCTGCTCTGAGTGTTGATGCTGCATGGCGTTTATCTAGCCAAGTAGAGCGTAAAGAAAGCTTGCAAGCTCTGTTGGGTGATGTTGATTATTTAAGTCTTCATGTGCCTGCAATTGAAGCGACTCGCAACTTAATTAATGAAGACGCTTTAAAGTTAATGAAGCCTACTGCAGCGATTCTTAATTTTGCTCGCGATGCTATTGTTGATGCCGATGCAGTTGTTGCGGCATTAGATGCAGGTGCTTTGCGCCAGTATATTTGTGACTTCCCTATGCCTAATCTAATCGGTCATAGCAAGGTGGTAGCCCTTCCTCATATTGGCGCTTCAACTGCGGAAGCTGAAGAAAATTGTGCGGTTATGGCTGTTGATCAGTTGCGTGATTTTCTTGAGAACGGGAATATCAAAAATTCGGTGAATTTCCCTGAAACAAATATGCCGCGTACTCCAGGTGCTTGTCGTATTTGTTTTACCAACGAAAACGTTAGCGGCGTATTGGGTAATGTTTTGACTGTGTTGGCAGGTAAGGACGTTAATGTCATTGATATGGTTAATAAGAGTCGTAATGACGTTGCTTACAATATTCTTGATATTGAAGGTACGCCGTCGTTTGAAGCGATTGAAGCGATTCGTTCTGCTGAGCACGTGAGCTCTGTTCGAGTGATCTAGCTCTTAGGCTTAATCAAAAAAAGCCGAGCTTTAGCTCGGCTTTTTTGTTTCTGTGTACAAGGTTTTATTTTCAAGTTTGTTTGGGTTCGTACGAAAATCTGAATTAAAAGTCAGTTAATGTAACAAACCCGAAAAAGCTATTCTTGAATAAAGTTGAAGCGGTCGGCGTTCCACTCCCAGGTACTGCTAGAAGAACCAGAGCTGATGATGCGAATGGTATGCTGACCCGCGCTTATAGGAATAAGAGCGTTGGGGCTTAGCTTAACGAAATTATCCCAACTACCATTATTAGGAACAAGTTCTCGAAGGTAGGATGTTCCATCAACAAGAACTTCAATGGCAGTACCTTCTTGAGTTGTACCTAGCCATGCTTCAAAGCGGTAATTACCTGCTTGAGCTACGTTGACTTTGTAGTCGGCCCAGTCGCCACGTTGGTTGAAGTTAATGGCCTCGATCCCGTTAGCACTGTAAGTTTCGAAGCCGCCATAGCTGCCGCCGGTGTTGTTAAACGCTTCGGCTTCTAAGCTAAACTCGGCATTGATCGGTTGGTTGTTGCTGGCTTCAAATTCAATCCAGTTAATATTAAAACCACCACCGTTCATTTCTAGGCGCAACACTTTATTAACACCACCGCTTAGAGTGACGTTATCTAGGCTTACGGTTTTCCAGTTTTGCCAGCCGCCAGTTCCTTCAAAGCTAATATTGCCAAGTGTTTGACCATCTAGCTTAATATCTACGGACTTTCCGCCACTGTTGCCTTGTGCCGCAATACGTAATTTAATGTTGTAGGTACCGCTAGTGACAGCCGCAAGGGTGTATTCGAGCCACTCGTTATTAGCAATCCAGCCTACGTTATAGCCACCATCGCTGCTTGTTTGTATATCAACGCGGGAGCTAGAGCGATATTCGTTACCTGCATTGCCATTGGTACTGTCTGAATAAGCAATATTTTGACCGCCAAGATCAAAGTCTTCCGCTTGAATAAGGCCAGGGATCGTTAAGCTTTGGTAAGCACTTTGCTCTGGATCAGGGGCTGTAGTCGGTGACGGGCTTGGGCTTGGCAGGATTGGATCCGCACCAACATAGTGGTAATAAGAAACATCGTTAGTGGTGTTGTTTTTAGGGTTTCTTTTGTAGGCATTATGGTTGGTTTGCCAAACATAGTTATTGTCAAAAACAACCGAGTCTCTATCAATGACACGATTAGGGTGGAAAGAAAAGCCTTGTTTCCAGTTTGAGCCTGAATCGACATAGAAGATATGGTTGTTTTTCCAAGTGTTGCGTGCAGTTGCTGGTTGGCCATTGCTTTCACTGCCATTTTCTTGGAAGCCGCCATCGCCATTATTTACATGTATACCAACGTTACCGTCAATAAGGTTGTCGACAGAGGCGATTTCTGTCCAAACCATCCAGCGAGTACCCGAATCAATTAGCACGTTTTCGATGGTTTTCGAATTTTTCGTGTAAGCATCAATATCAATACCGTCGACATCAGCATCATAAACCAGGTTGTTTTTAACGGTAATGCCATTGGATGCTTTTACATGGATGGCTCGGCGGGTGGAGTTGTAGATAAAATTACCTTGTGCAAGACTGTCGCCGTAGACATTGTTTAAGAATAATACGTTGCGACAATTATTGGTGTTTAAGCCTTCAACAAGTAGATTCTTGGCATAGCGAACATAGACAGCCGAGAGGCGGTCGTTACCAAGAATTTGGCCGCGTTTAGTACCAAGTATTTTAGTATTATTCTTTGCGCGGTTGTTGGTGCCACGAACTTCAAAAATACCATTAATCACATCCGATACTGAATATTCATCAGGAATGGTGCCGGGAATAACTGGGCCGGTATAGCGCACTGTGCCATCAACCCAAATAGTAGTATTTTCACCTACCTGAATAAGCTTGTCTTTTGAACTTATATTTATGGTACCTCGGAAAATAAAAGTGCCACCTGAGTTGGCAATCGCATTTCGGTGCTGATCTAAATTACTGTTGGTGACTACCGTGCCTGCGCCAGTATAGGTATCAGGGCGAGCATCTGCTAACGAGCTTAGGGTGTTTTGAACCGCAGCTAGTTGAGCGATGTTACTGGCGTAATCACCGGTGCTAAGGCGTGAATCTCGAACAACACTGGGAAGACCTGCTTTGTTGGCAAGGCCGCGAATCGCATTGATGTCACCTCTGCCACCAGGAGCGTCTCGTAAGCGAACTTGGCCGCCGTTGTCTGCGTTGACAAGGGTAAAGCTGGAGTTGTCGTTGTAGTCTAATGCGAAGCTTGCTGCTGGGCTAATAAGACAGGCAAGCAGTGGTATTAAGGGTAGCTTTGATTTCATTACTGAACCTTTGAGTGAGCAATCGGGCCTTTTTAGGGCTGTTATCTTTATTGCGGCACAAATGCATACAGACTTAGTAGGTTATGGGACCTTGGTCGGTATTCAGCGTTTTCTGAGTACCTGTAAGTCTATTCCCTGACTTTAATAAAGTGTTAAGTGGGGCACCTATGCCGTAGTTGTATTGGCAAACCTGCTCGGTAGGTTTACCTCTGCTCGATATATCGAACAGGCAATCAAGACACTGAAACTAGAATGCGACTGCTAAGGTCAATGTTTCAGTAGAGTGCAAGGTGAAGCTACAGATAAGCCTTGGTCGTCGTCAATGTTTGCCATAACTATCTTTAGGAAATGTGAATTGGATTGAGCAACCTTAGTGATCTAGGTTTAAAAAGGGGTAGGGAGGACGATTTACGCGACGATTTAAAGGCATAAAAAAACCCGCCTATTTGGCGGGTTTTTTAACATCGCTTGTGAAGTAAAGCTTACTTGCTAGCGATATAAGTAATCAGGTCAACAACTTTGTTTGAGTAACCGATTTCGTTGTCGTACCAGCTAACAACTTTAACGAAGTTATCGTTCAAAGAGATACCAGCGTCTGCGTCAAATACAGAAGTGCACTTCTCGCCGATGAAATCGTTACTTACAACGGCATCTTCGGTATAACCTAGAACACCTTTCATATCGCCTTCAGCGGCTTCTTTCATTGCTGCACAAATCGCTTCGTAGCTAGCACCGTTTTCCAAGCGACAAGTAAGGTCAACAACACTTACATCAGGAGTTGGTACACGGAAAGCCATACCAGTTAGCTTGCCATTTAGCTCAGGGATGACCTTGCCAACAGCCTTAGCGGCACCAGTAGATGAAGGGATGATGTTCTGGCCAGCGCCACGGCCACCGCGCCAATCTTTAACAGAAGGACCGTCAACAGTCTTCTGAGTGGCGGTAGTAGCGTGAACGGTGGTCATAAGACCTTCAACGATACCGAACTTGTCGTTAAGTACTTTAGCGATAGGAGCCAAGCAGTTGGTAGTACAAGAAGCGTTAGAAACAACGTCTTGACCGGCGTATTCAGTGTGGTTAACACCCATTACGAACATAGGAGTAGCGTCTTTAGATGGAGCAGACATTACAACTTTCTTTGCGCCAGCTTCAATATGCTTGCGAGCAGTCTCGTCAGTAAGGAAGAAACCAGTGGATTCTACTACGTAGTCTGCACCAATCTCGTTCCATTTTAGGTTGGCTGGGTCGCGTTCAGCAGTAATGCGAACGGTGTTGCCATTTACTACAAGGCTGCCATCAACAACTTCTACATCGCCATTGAAGCGACCGTGAGTTGAGTCGTACTTCAGCATATATGCAAGGTAGTCAACGTCGATCAAGTCGTTAATACCAACAACTTCTACGTCAGAGCGCTCACAAGCAGCGCGAAATACGAAACGGCCGATACGACCAAAACCATTGATGCCAATTTTAATTGCCATAGAAAAAATTCCACTGTATCCAGATTTTTGGAGGCGGCGATTATCGTCAATCGAAGTTGAAAAATCAAGTTCGGCCAGACTACAATAGCCGCCCAATTTTGAGCTTGAGGCTAGATAATACGGGCCTTTGGTGACAGCCATGTTGCTGTACATCAAGTCTCATACGATCCCAGCGAGTTGTGAAGGACCACAATAATGCTATTGGGTAGGGGATATTCACAGCTCTATAGGTTAGTTCACTAACCGAAACGGTGCAAAAAAGCACCAACGCTTTTGGTGGAGAAGGCGTAAGACTTAGCTGTTTTAAGCAGCATACTTTTTAGGGGTAGTAACTCATGAAGACCGATTTGTTTATTGTTGGTGGTGATGGCGACCTTGCTTTGCGCAAGTTGTACCCATCTTTGTATTATTTGGAAATCAACAACAGCATGCCTGAAGGTATGCGAATTATCGGTTCTGCTCGTACCGGCCAAAGTCGTGAAGAGTTTCACGCCAAAATTAAGCACTGGCTACAGGCGGGCGTTGATAAGAAACTTTATTCAGAAGAAAAGTGGCAGAGCTTTGCCGACAAAATCTTCTTTGCTCAAGGCGATGCAACCCAGCCAGAACAGTTGCAACAAATAGGTAAAGAGTTCTTCCGTGACGATGCGGTACAAGTTATTTACCTTTCTATTCCCCCGCAGATTTTTGGCAAGGTTTGTCAGAGTTTAGATACCTGTGGTTTAGTTAAAGAAAGTACACGTTTGGTTGTTGAAAAACCGCTAGGTGATAGCCGTGAAAGTTTCCTTGCTATTAACGCAGAACTCGCTCGTGTTTTTTCTGAAAAACAATTATTCCGTATAGATCACTACTTAGGTAAAGAAAGCGTACAAAATTTATTGGCATTACGTTTTGCTAATGATTTTTTTGAGCCTTTGTGGAACAACAAATACATCGACTCTATTCAAATTACTGTTACTGAAACGGTGGGTGTTGGTAATCGTTGGGCTTTTTATAATGAGACTGGCGCTACGCGTGACATGGTGCAAAACCACTTGTTACAAGTACTTTGCTTGATGGCGATGGAACCGCCTTCGGCCCTAGATGCAGACTCGGTTCGTGCCGAAAAACTAAAAGTACTAAAATCATTAAAGCCTTTTTGTAAAGAAAGCGTATTTGATCACACTGTACGTGGCCAGTACGTTGAAGGGGAAGTAGGTGGTGAAACAGTTCCTGGGTATTTAGAAGAAGAGAGTGATAAATATGAAATTGATCCTAACTCTCAAACTGAAACTTATGTCGCAATTGAAAGTGAGATTGAAAATTGGCGCTGGTCTGGTGTGCCTATTTATTTGCGTACTGGTAAGCGTCTAAATAAAAAGCACAGTGAAATTGTTATTTATTTTAAGCAGAGTCATCACAATATTTTTAAAGGCAGTAAAGGTGAGCGTTGTCAGAATAAACTCATTATTCAATTGCAGCCTGATTCTGGTATTAGCTTGCACTTAAATAATAAAGTTCAAGGTTTGGATGCGGGTATTCCTTTACGTGATGATATTTTAAATCTAGATTTTGACGACCACAGTGAACCAATGAAGCACGACGCGTATTCGCGCTTGTTCTTTGATGTGTTCCGCAATGATCAAACTCTATTTGTTAGTGCTGACGAGGTAGAGGCTGCGTGGTTGTGGGTTGATCAAATCTTCTCTTCTTGGGAAGAGCGTGGACAGAAGTGTGAGCCTTATGTGTCTGGTACAGAAGGCCCTGAGAGAGCCAATATGATGGTGAATAGTCGCGGCCAGAAATGGTATGACGGCGAGTACTGTCCTATCGATCTTGACTAATAATTAAGCTAATACGCTCTTTATGAGAACTTAGTGGTCATAACTTTTATAGTTCTGGTTGCTGAGTTCAGAGCGGTATGGGCGCAGATATTTAACGGGGCGCCTATATACGTTTTTGCGCTGTATCGACCATCCCCAATTTCTCTCTTCCTTACTTGCCATCTATACATCATTTAGCCCTACCTGCTATCGATTTTCCCTGTTTACCTAATAAATGAATGTGATTTTGGGGCTTTTTTGAGTATCTCGGTATTAGAGTCACTCAATGTTAGCCTCAGCAGTTAGGGCCTCACATCGTTAAGCCAAGCGAATGGGATCAATACTCGAAAAAACGATGCTTGTGAGTATTTTGTTGGGTGGTAATTGACCTTTGCGTCTTAATCTTGGGTGAAACTCAATCGGTATGCTGGGTTGTTAATCGCGCTAAACGATGTTTGCCCTATTACGGCTTATTTTTTATGCTTTTTCTGGTTCTTTAGTATTGGTCTTTGTGTTGTTGGTTTAAGGTCATTTGACTAACTCTACAATGATGAGATACGCGTCACGCAGTAAGCAAGGGGGCTTAGGTAGAGTGGCGGCTAAAATCGCGATAGGAGTAGTACGTGGCTTTATTTCCCCCTTTTAAAAATACCTTTGTATTAGTTATACCCTTGGCGCTGGCCGCCTGTGGTGGCGCGTCAGATGGTGAATTGCTGCCTAGCGAGTCACCAGACAACTCGGTGAGTCCGGTTCCTGTGGCAAGCCCATCGCCAATTATGAGTCCGACTCCTGTGGCAAGCCCATCGCCAGTTATGAGTCCGACTCCCGTGGCAAGCCCATCGCCAATTGTGAGTCCGAGTCCTGTGGCAAGCCCATCGCCAATTGTGAGTCCGAGTCCTGTGGCAAGCCCATCGCCAATTGTGAGTCCGAGTCCTGTGGCAAGCCCATCACCAGATGTGAACCCATCTCCCTTACCGGTTGTAGATATCGTGGTCGAGGCTGAGAGCTTTGTGGATACTGGTACCAATGGTGGGAGTGATGGTGTCACAGGTTTTGGCCTAACTGAAACGGGCATTAATTTTAATACATCTGGAGATTGGGGAGACTATGATGTCACCTTTACTGAACCGGGTGCCTATCGCGTTATCATCTCCGCCGGTACAACGGTGACTGGGGATACAAACGCTGCTGTTGTTTTAGATGAGTCTGTCGCATCGGCGGCTATTTCTAGCACCGGTGATTGGGATGAGATTGTAGATTTTGATCTTGAAGGTTTAATTGAAGTTGCGGCTGCGGGAACGTATACAGTCCGTTTACAAAGCTCTGGTGCAGCTGCTTGGCAGTGGAATGCTGATAAGCTTACTTTTGTTTATGAAGGTTCAGTAATAAGTCCTGAGCCATCGCCGGTTGCATCGCCAGTACCTTCACCGGTTGCATCGCCAGTGCCTTCACCGGTTGCATCGCCAGTGCCTTCACCTGTTGCATCGCCAGTGCCTTCACCGGTTGCATCGCCAGTGCCTTCACCGGTTGCATCGCCAGTACCTTCACCGGTTGCATCGCCAGTGCCTTCACCGGTTGCATCGCCAGTACCTTCACCGGTTCCATCACCATCGCCTTCACCTAGTGAGGATGACTTTTATCATGACGGTAATGGCTTGCTTTGGAGTCGTGTTGATGGAGCGGCGAATTTCCTTGGTAATGAGGGTTATGTAGCCAACCCTGCGAACTACTTAGTGACAGCGGATTTACTTGAAACAGAAGACGATATTCGCGGTAACTCCACTGAAGTATTCCGTGGTGAGATCTATGATGCCGATGGTGATATCTCTTTCTATGAGAACATCGATGACAACGTACGTCTGTACATCAATGATCAACTAGTACTCTCAAACGACAGCTGGGAAAACGCCTCACAAACTTCTAATCTGAACATTACTCCAGGTTGGAATAAATTTGAATTGCGCCTTGGTAATGCCGATGGCGGTAGTGGTGCGGTAGCCGATCCTGGCTTTGCTATTGATGTTAACGGTGGCACGAACTTTGTTCACCCAAGTGCGATTGCTGGAAATATCTTCCGTTCTGCGGGCAACGTTGTTCGCGATCCGATTCTTCCTCCTCCGGGCGGTATCCTGATCGAGCTAGAAGATTTTGATGCAACGGGCACTACCGGTCGAGTCGGTGGTGACAGCGTAGAAGGTTTTGCTAGCACTGGTACAGGTGTTAACTGGGTGACCAATGGTGACTGGGGCGACTATCACAACGTTTACCTAGAAGCGGGCACGTACCGTTCTTTCATAAATGTAGCAACGGGTAGTGATGGTAGCTACGGTGCACGTATTGAGCTTGATGGTTGGCCTGTTGCTTGGGGGTATTTTGGTCATACCGGTGGTTATGAATCGCCACTTGAGGCTGAACTTTATGGCGGTGACTTTGTTGTTGAAACAAGTGGCAGCTACACCTTGCGCGTTCAAGCGGTTGGTGGTTCTAATTGGCAGTGGAGTGGCGACAGTATTCGTTTAGCAAAAGTAAGTGATGACAATGTTCGTCCTACGCCACTTTATAACCCAGCCGAACACACTGTCTCTGAAATTCAGGGGCCTGCAGTAGGTCTTCAGTATTTAAAAGAGCCTGTCAATATTCCTGCAGCAAATGAAGTTCGTAAATCCGATGTTTGGTACACCTATCCTCAGAACAATGAGATGGAGGGTTATAGCATTGAAGAGTTTGGAGCGACCGGTTCATTCTGGGGGCACCCACCTGAAGAGCATTTTTATGATGATGCGACCATTGTTGAGTGGACCGATCTAGTTGAGGGTTTCCAGGCAATGGGTATTGAATACACCGCACGTGGTGAATTCGATTGGGGTTTCCGTTGGGTGTCTGAATACCTAACTAATCCAGAGCCTCATTTTGTTAAAACACTTGATGACCGAAATGTGCGCATGACCTTTATGGGTTACCTCTCGCACAATGGTTATAACAACAACTGGTTAAGTAATCACAGCCCAGCCTTTGTTCCACACTTGAAATCACAGGTTGATCAGCTGCTTAAAGCGAATCCTGATAAGTTGATGTTTGATACTCAAACAAACTCAACACGTACAACGGATATGCGTACCTTTGGTGGTGATTTTTCTGAGTACGCTATGCAGAACTTCCGTGTGTGGTTAAGTAAAAAGTATGGTCCTGTTCAGCTTGCAACGATGGGTATTGCGGACATCAATACGTTTGATTATGCCGAGTTCTTAATTGGGCAAGGTGTGACTCATACTGCTTGGACAAATGCGGGGAATACCATCACCGGTAATATTCCGATGCTTGAAGACTTTATCTACTTTAACCGCGATGTATGGAACCAGAAGTTTGCAGAGGTATTGGACTATATCCGTGTGCAGCGTCCTAATATCGAAATAGGTGCGAGTACTCAGTTGTTTGAATCTCGCGGTTATCTTTTTAACGAGAACATTACTTTCTTAGCGAATGAGTTGTTCCTTGATGTGAAGGTACCGCTTACCGAGTTGCCAACAAATATTATTGCTCAACTTAAAGCTGCGGAAGCAGTTGGTAAGACCCTAGCTTACTTCCCGTATCCTTCTGAATTTAGTAAGTTACGAGATGAGGATGCGCCTCGCTACGGTCGTGGTTGGGTGACGCAAGCGTATGCTTATGGTGGTTTGTTCTCCATTCCTGCCAATGTGTGGATTGGTGCTGCCGATGCTTACACGTGGTCTCCTGGGCCTGAAAATTACGCCGATATCTATCGTTTTGTTCGTGATCAAGAGCATTTATTTGATGGCTACGAGTCATATTCAAAAGTGGGTATTGTTCACGCTATGTATTCGTCAATGAAGGCGAACATGCTTAACGGTGGTAACCAGATTCTGTCGAGTACCTCACTGTTGACGAAAGACAATATTAATTTTGATATGTTGGTGTTTGGTGATGAAGGTTACCAAGTTGTACCTCGTCAGGCCGACTTTGATAAGTTTGATCATATATTCTATGACGGTGACCTTAACTTTCTAAATGATGCACAGCGTGCAGTGCTTGACGCACAGGGCAGTAAAGTACGTCACATTGGTCAGCGCAATACCGTTGATGGTATTCAGATCAACGTTAGTGTTAACGGCAGTGTTTCTAACGAAACCGTATCAGCGGTATCTCGTGTTCATGACACTAACGCAAACGCACCGTACGTTGTTCACTTGATCAATCGTCCATTCGTTAATGGTGTTACACCAATGCTTGATAATGTAGAAATTGCCATTCCTCAGGATTATTTCCCTGCGGCTGTGACTTCTGCGACCTTGCATTTGCCAGACGGTTCAAGCACGCCTCTAAGCCTATCTAGCAATGCTAATGGTGATACGACAGTGGTTGTGAATGATCTAGAAGTGTGGGGCATGTTGGAATTAGGTCACTAGTTTTTAAAGCATAATAAAAAGATCTAAAGGGCCTCTATTGAGGCCCTTTTTTGTTGTTACTTATTGGTGTTTGTAGGCTTAATTCATTGGTTTTAAATGACGATCCAACTTGTTTTTTAGCTCTTTAGTATGGATTGTTGTGCTGAGTAATTTATTTCTTTTTTTTGTGTGTCAGCTTGCTAATTAATAACACTCATAACTAGGCGATTAATTTATAGCGCGAGTTTGGCGCAGTTTAATTTTGCCTCTGTTTATAAATCTTAAATTGATGATTAAGTTTGTAAGCAGTGACGTACATGTTATTACGCTTGGTTTTATAAAAATAATTTAAAGTCAAACCATAGGGAATGTAGATATAACCCATTCGGGTTGCAGTATCTGCAATGTGATAAATACGATCTTTCTTATTTAAATGTGAGTTTGTTTTTTTATATTTAAATTTGGTTCTTGGAGATACGCTGTTGTTTGTATTGGGTATGTTGTCGAAATACTAAGTTTATGTGCATAAAGATTGTAAGCGGAAAATAACGATAAAAATAATTATTAACCTATCAATCAATTTGGAGCTTTCTATGAAGCTTAATACGAAAAAGGCCTTACTGAGTACCAGTATTGCCTTGTCTTCAGCGTCTATGGTTGCGCTTAGTAGTTCAGCTTATAGCGAAACGATAATCGTTGAAGCCGAATCTTTTATTAGTGCTGGCGGCACTTATGCTGATGGGCAAACAAACCCTGTCAGTATTTATAGTGTTAATGGTGTATCGGCAATTAACTGGATAAACAACGGTGACTACGTTGATTTTAGTGTGGATGCAGCTGGTGGCGAATACGACGTTGAGTACCTTGTAGGTACCAGTGTTGCGGCAAACGCGAATATCGAATTCCTTTTAAATCAAGGCGGCTCTTGGGTGAGCCAAGGCACTGTTGCGGTACCTTTGGGTAACTGGGATGACTTCCAGCCTTTAGCATTGAGCGGTAAGGTGATTTTGCCTGCAGGGACCTCACAAATTAGATTGCAAGCGGTAGGTGCTAATTGGCAGTGGAATATGGATTCATTTTCATTGACGTCCACTTCGGCTCCTTCTCCTTCTCCTTCTCCTTCATCTAATCCAGACCCTATTGGTAGTGTTATCGTTGAAGCTGAAGATTTTTTTGCTACGGATACAACAGGATCGGGTGATTCAGTCGTTGGTTTTGGTACAACGAATACGGGTATTAATTGGAATACCTCAGGTGACTGGGCTGATTACAATGTGACTTTTGACGCTCCGGGTGAGTACAGTGTCACTCTTGCCGCCGGTACGCCGATGAATGGCGATTTAAACGCTGCGGTTTCACTTTCAGGCTCTACTGTTTCAGGTTCAATTAACACCACAGCAGGCTGGGATTCCTATGAAACATTTGATTTAGATGGCACGCTTACAGTCCCGACAGCCGGCACTTATACAGTACGACTAGAAAGCTCTGGTACTCAAAAGTGGCAGTGGAATGCTGACAAGTTCACATTTATCTATGAAGGTTCAGTAACAGAGCCATCGCCGTCACCTTCACCATCGCCATCGCCATCGCCATCGCCATCGCCATCGCCGATTGCCTCTCCATCACCTTCACCGTCACCGATTGCCTCTCCATCACCTTCACCGTCACCGATAGCGTCTCCATCGCCTTCACCTGGTGAGGATGACTTTTATCACGACGGTAATGGTTTGCTATGGAGCCGTGTTGATGGCGCGAGCAACTTCATTGGAAATGACGGATACGTTGCTGAGCCACAGGCTTATTTGGTCACGGCGGACCTTCTTGAAACTGAAGATTCCATTCGTGGAGACTCAACTGAGGTGTTCTTCGGTGAGATCTATGATGCCGATGGTGATATCTCTTTCTATGAGAACATTGATGACAATGTACGTCTGTACATCAATGATCAACTAGTACTCTCAAACGACAGCTGGGAAAACGCCTCACAAACTTCTAATCTGAACATTACTCCAGGTTGGAATAAATTTGAATTGCGCCTTGGTAATGCCGATGGCGGTAGTGGTGCGGTAGCCGACCCTGGCTTTGCTATTGATGTTAACGGTGGCACGAACTTTGTCCACCCAAGTGCGATTGCTGGAAATATCTTCCGTTCTGCAGGCAACGTCGTTCGCGATCCGATTCTTCCTCCTCCGGGCGGCATTTTGATCGAGCTTGAAGACTTTGATGCAACGGGCACTACCGGTCGAGTTGGTGGCGACAACGTAGAAGGTTTTGCTAGCACTGGTACTGGTGTTAACTGGGTGACCAATGGTGATTGGGGTGACTATCACAACGTTTACCTCGAAGCGGGCACGTACCGTTCTTTCATTACGGCAGCAACGGGTAGTGATGGTAGTTATGGGGCGCGTATCGAGCTAGATGGCTGGCCTGTTGCTTGGGGCTACTTTAGCCACACCGGTGGTTATGAATCCCCACTTGAAGTCGAGCTTTACGGTGGTGACTTTGTTGTTGAGCAAAACGGTACTTACACCTTGCGCGTTCAAGCAGTTGGCGGTTCAAATTGGCAGTGGAGTGGCGATAACATTCGTTTAGCTAAAGTAAGCGACAACGCTATTCGCCCAATGCCTGTATACAATCCAGCGGATCACTTGGTTTCAGAAATTCAGGGGCCTACTACGGGTCTTCAGTATTTGAAAGAACCTGTAACTATTCCTGCTGCGAATAAAGTATTGAAGTCTGATGTTTGGTACACCTACGCACAAAATAGTGAGCTTGAGGGGTATAGCATTGAAGAGTTTGGGGCGACCGGTTCATTCTGGGGCCATCCTCCTGAGCATGACTTTTACGATGATGCGACTATTGTTGAGTGGGCCGATCTAGTTGAGGGTTTCCAAGGCATGGGCATTGAATACACCGCACGTGGTGAATTCGACTGGGGCTTCCGTTGGGTGACAGAGTACCTAACTAACCCAGAGCCGCACTATGTGAAGACGCTTGATGATCGCAATGTACGAATGACCTTTATGGGTTACCTCTCGCACAATGGTTATAACAACAACTGGTTAAGTAATCACAGCCCAGCTTTTGTTCCACACCTGAAATCACAGGTTGATCAGCTGCTTAAAGCGAACCCTGATAAGTTGATGTTTGATACTCAAACAAACTCAACACGTACAACGGATATGCGCACCTTTGGTGGTGACTTTTCAGAGTACGCGATGCAGAACTTCCGCGTGTGGTTAAGCAAGAAGTATGGTCCTGTTCAGCTTGCAGCGATGGGTATTGCTGACATCAATACGTTTGACTATGCCGAGTTTTTGATTGATCAAGGTGTCACTCATACTACATGGACAAATGCCGGTAATACCATCACTGGTAATATCCCGATGCTTGAAGATTTCATCTACTTTAACCGCGATGTATGGAACCAGAAGTTTGCTGAAGTAACAGATTACATCCGAGTACAACGCCCTAACATTGAAATTGGTGCGAGTACCCAGTTGTTTGAGTCACGTGGTTACCTCTTTAACGAGAATATCACTTTCTTAGCGAATGAACTGTTCCTAGATATGAAGTTGCCGCTTACCGAGTTGCCAACGAATATTATTGCTCAATTTAAAGCTGCCGAAGCCGTTGGAAAAACGCTAGCGTATTTCCCGTATCCTTCACAGTTCAGTAAGTTACGTGATGAGGATGCACCTCGTTACGGTCGTGGTTGGGTCACGCTAGCCTATGCGTATGGTGGTCTGTTCTCCATTCCTGCCAATGTGTGGATTGGTGCAGCTGATACGAATACTTGGTCACCAGGTGCTGAAAACTACGCCGATATCTATCGTTTTGTTCGTGATCAAGAGCATTTGTTCGACGGTTACGACTCATATTCAAAAGTGGGTGTTGTTCACGCTATGTATTCGTCAATGAAGGCTAACTTACTTAATGGCGGTAATCAGATTTTGTCGAGTACCTCACTGTTGACGAAAAACAACATTAATTTTGATATGTTGGTATTCGGTGATGAAGGTTATCAAGTTGTACCTCGTCAGGCCGACTTTGATAAGTTTGATCATATATTCTACGACGGTGATCTTAACTTTCTAAATGATGCACAGCGTGCATTGCTTGACGCACAGGGCAGTAAAGTACGTCACATTGGTCAGCGCAATACCGTTGATGGTATTCAGATCAACGTTAGTGTTAACGGCAGTGTTTCTAACGAAACCGTATCAGCGGTATCTCGTGTTCATGAAACTAACGCAAGCGCACCGTACGTTGTTCACTTGATCAATCGTCCATTCGTTAATGGTGTTACACCAATGCTTGATAATGTAGAAATTGCCATTCCTCAGGATTATTTCCCTGCGGCTGTGACTTCTGCGACCTTGCATTTACCAGACGGTTCAAGCACGCCTCTAAGCCTATCTACCAATGCTAATGGTGATACGACAGTGGTTGTGAATGATCTAGAAGTGTGGGGGATGTTAGAGCTAGGTCACTAGTTTTAAAGCATAATAAAAAGATCTAAAGGGCCTCAATAGAGGCCCTTTTTTGTTTTTTATCTTTTATTGGGGGAGGGGCCTTATTGTAAATAAGGGGTCAAAAAACAGCATTTATTTAATTGTTTTTATCATGGTTTTGATCTTTTGGGCTTGTTGTTCGGCCTGCTTTTATCCAGGGTTTATATTTAAAACCGTCGTTTATATTAGGCTGGTTCTTTAGTTTTATGTGTTTTGGGGGGAGGCTGAATTAGGTTTAACTTTCTGTTTATTGCCGCTTAAGTAAAAGTCAGCCATTGGTATGGTATTGCGGTTTTATGTGTTTGTTGACTGGCATATTACTTTTGACATGCTAGGTTTTAGTTTCTGTTTGTTAACAATTAACAGTTAAATGAAGTCAAGCAGTTGGTGAATGTGTTATCGCGCTGGATTTTATTGAAATAATTTAACGTCAAATCACAGGGAATGTGGATTTACCCACTCGGGGTGTTGTATCTATAGTGAGAAATACGATCTTATTCTCTTTTTAAACTTCATTTAATAGTCAAAATGAAAGTTTAAATGCTGTGCTTAACGGTACGCTGTTGTTTGTATGGGTTATGTTGTCGACATGCTAAGTTGGTATCCGTAAAGGTTGTAAGCGGAAGATAACGATAAAAATAATTATTAACCTATCAATCAATATGGAGCTTTTATGAAGCTTAATACTAAGAGGACGTTGCTGAGAACGTGTATAGCATTGTCTTCGGTGTCAATTTTTTCGTTTAGCAGCTTAGCGTCAAGTGAAACCCTAGATGTTGAAGCTGAATCTTTTTCTAATTTCGGCGGTACCTATGCCGACGGTAACCCCAGTCAGCCAGACCCAGTTAATGTCTATAGTGTTAATGGTGAAACGGCGATTAATTTTGTAAACAACGGTGATTATGTTGATTACAGTATCAATGCGGTTGGTGGCATTTATGAGGTTGAATATCTGGTAGGCACTAACATTGCCTCGAACTCAAATATTGAGTTGCTTGTGAACCAAAATGGTTCTTGGGTAAGTCAGGGCACTGTCGCAGTCCCTCAAACTGGTTGGGATAATTTTCAAGCTTTAAAAGCCAGTCACGACGTTAATCTAGCGAGCGGCACTTCACAATTACGCCTGCAGGGTGTGGGTGCCAATTGGCAGTGGAATTTGGAATCATTTTCATTGACTTCAGTGGCAACGGTAACACCTCCTCCAACAGTGACACCTCCTCCTTCAGGCGGCAGTTCGGTCACGGTTGAAGGTGAGGACTTTCTTGATACTGGCGGCGCAGGTGGCGGTTTTACAACGCGCACTTGGGGCGGTACGCGAGTTATTGCAAACGGGGTTCAGACTGGAGACTGGGCTGATTATGGGGTGATCTTTCCTGCGACAGGTAATTATGACTTTAGCGCCGTTATTTCTTCTGTAGCGGCAAATGATAATGGCATAAATGTGTACATTGATAATGTGCTTGTTGCCTCGTCTCCTATATCGGGTTCAAATTACAATGATTTCGCGGATACCCTAATTGGCTCTGGCATTTCGGTTACTGAGGGGATTCATACGGTTAGGCTTGAATCAACCAGCAGTGTTAATAAATGGAACTGGTATGTAGATAGTTTTACCTTCTCGCAAACTGGGGCTGCTTCAAGCCCGACGCCAACACCGAGCGTTACACCAACACCCACAGTGTCATCTACGCCTGAGCCAGATGGTCAAACGGCTTATACAAGTCACGCGATTCCAGGTTCTGTAGAAGCGGAAGATTTTGATAATGGCGGGGCAGGTGTTGCTTATAGTGATACTTCTAATGGCAACTCCGGTAACGCATATCGAAGTGGAGAAAGTGTCGATATTCAAAGCACGTCGGACAGTGGTGGTGGGTTTAATGTCGGTTGGATCGCTGGAAGTGAGTGGTTGGAATACACCATCGCTAATGTAGCGGCCGGTAGTTATGATATTGATCTTCGTATCGCCGCCAACGGTACGGGTTCTGGTAAAGGTGTTGTTGTTAAATTAGGCAATCAGACACTCGGTACAGCCTCCTTTAGTGGTACAGGTGGGTGGCAGTCTTGGCAGACTGTGAGCTTAAATAATGTCGCTATTAGTGGTGGTTCGAATCAAGTACTTCGCCTAGAAATGATAGGTGGTGGTTTTAACCTAAACTGGCTTGAATTTAGTCGCTCCAGTGGTGTTACACCATCACCGTCTGTCTCTATTTTGCCCTCACCGTCACCCTCTCCAACAATACCTGTAGGCAATCCTCTTGTGCTTGAGATGGAGAGCTTCACGTCGACCGGGACTGTTGGTCGAGTCGGTGGTGATAGTGTTGATGGTTTTGGCAAAACGGCTACCGGTGTTAACTGGGTAACCAATGGTGATTACGGCAACTACAACGTCAACTTCCCTCAGTCGGGCACTTACCGAGCGTATTTCACATACTCTGCACCGGCCGGTAGCTATGGTGTGCGTGTCGATCTAGAAGGTTCTCCTAGCGCATGGGCGTATTTTGCCGATACCGGTAGCTGGGACATTGCCGCAGAGGTTGAGCTTTATGGCGGCGACTTAGTAGTGAAAAATGCAGGCACACATTCGATTCGTGTTGAGGCGATTGGAGGTTCAGATTGGCAGTGGAGCGGTGACAAAGTTAGATTTGTTCGTGTTAGTGGCAGCACTTCAGCGCCTTCAGCAATCTATAACCCAAATGAACATACGGTTTCAGCTATTCAAGGCCCTGCAACGGGTTTGCAGTATTTGAAAGCGCCAGTTCAAATCCCGACAGCCAACAAGGTTCTTAAATCGGATGTTTGGTATACCTATCCTCAGAATCAGGATCAGCCTGGTTATGGCAACTTTGGCGCGACTGGTTCCTTCTGGGGACACCCACCTGAGAGCAAGTTCTACGACAATGCCACCATTAATGAGTGGGTTGACTTGGTGGATGGTTATCAAAATAACGACGATCTTGAATATACCGCACGTGGTGAGTTCGATTGGGGCTTCCGCTGGTTTACTGAATATACCAAGAACCCTCAGCCACATTATGTTCGATCGCTTGACGACCGCATGGTACGAATGACCTTTATGGGGTATCACAGCCATGAAGGTTACAACAATAACTGGTTGAGTAATCACAGCCCGGCATTTGTCCCTTTTTATAAGTCGCAGGTGGATCAGTTACTTAAAGCGAATCCTGATAAGTTGATGTTTGATACACAAACCAATTCAACGCGTACGACGGATATGCGTACCTTTGGTGGAGACTTCTCAGAATACGCAATGGAAAACTTCCGCGTATGGCTTGGTAAGAAGTATAACAACGCTGAACTATCGGCCTTGGGTATTAATAATATCAATACCTTTGACTATGGTGAGTTTTTAAGAGGCAAGGGCATTAGTCATACCGATTGGACCAACGCCGGTAATACCATCACCGGTAATATTCCTTTACTTGAGGATTTTATCTACTTTAACCGCGATGTCTGGAACCAGAAATTTAGCGAAGTATTGGATTATATTCGTCAGAAGCGCCCAGACATTGCCATCGGTGCAAGTACCCAATTGTTTGAATCTCGCGGCTATCTCTTTAACGAGAATATTACCTTCTTAGCCAATGAATTGTTCCTAGATATGCAGCTACCTTTAACGCAGTTGCCGACCAACATCGTGGCTCAATTTAAAGCCGCTCAGGCGGTTGGTAAGCCCCTTGCGTACTTCCCATACCCATCGGAGTTTGCCAAGCTTCGTGATCAAAACGCGCCTCGTTATGGCCGTGGTTGGGTTGCGCAGGCTTATGCCTACGGTGGGCTGTTCTCGATTCCTGCCAATGTTTGGATCGGTGCGGCTGATACCAATACCTGGTCGCCAGGTGCTGACAACTATCGTGATATTTACCAGTTTGTGCGTGCACAACGTACTTTGCTTGATAACTACACTTCGTATTCAAAGGTGGGGTTAGTGCACGCCATGTATTCATCCATGAAAGCTAACTTGCTTAATGGTGGTAATCAGGTCTTAGCAAGTACTCGGCTTTTAACGGAAGATAACGTCAACTTTGATTTGTTAGTTTTCGGTGATGAAGGCTATGAGGTTGTGCCTCGTGCCGCCGACTTTAATAAGTTTGATCATATTGTGTACGACGGTGATCTTAACTTACTGACTTCGGCACAGCGTGCGGTACTTGATGCCCAAGGGAGTAAAGTCCGTCATATTGGGCAAGTTGGTACGCTATCGGGCTTGGCAATTAATGTGAGTATCAATGGAGCAGTTTCTAATGAAGCAGTATCTGCGGTATCTCGTATTCATGAAACCAATAGCAATGCGCCTTATGTACTGCACTTGATTAATCGTCCGTTTGCCAACGGGGCAACGCCCGTTCTTAATGGTGTTGAAGTAGCGATTCCGCAAGGCTATTTCCCAGAAGACGTGACAACGGCAACCTTGCACTTGCCAAATGGCAACAGCACTAACTTGCCGGTCTTCACTAATGCTAATGGAGAGCAGGTGGTCGCTGTCGATGATCTTGAAGTGTGGGGTATTTTAGAGCTAGGTCACTAGCTTTAAAGCCACATTGTTAGATGAAAAGGGGCCTTTGTAGGCCCCTTTTTTTGTAGCTACAAAAGCCTCGTCTACACTGTAAGTCAGACTATTAACGGGCGATATACAGCTGGAAGGAGCTTGAGTGCGACAACAGGGAGGCTTAATTTTGTGAGTGCGTATTGGCACTATTTGGCAGAAGCTGCAGTAAGTATATCGATCTTGGCGGCAAAAGAGTTGCGTACAGATGATGGCTGTACTCTAGCTGCAGGCGCAGAGCCTGGGGTTGATTTCATTGAAGCGTGCGCAGAGTGTTATGAGGCGGAGCAGATTGAACAGCTGTTCTGTTTAGAATTGCCCTATGATGATCGCGCATTAGAAAGCGATCTAATGAGCTATATTCGCAGCAATACGACCTTTAACGAGCTTTTTAACCCTATTGAACATAAGCACTATCTAGTCACGGGCTTAGCGTTGTTGGTGAGTCGCCCAGCACTGGCTTTTCGATTGGCGATTTTGAAGGCTTGCCTGCCTTTTGAGTACCAGCGTACTATCTTTTGTTTGTCTTTGGCTATCTTTGAGAGCAAGTACTGCGAGCGAACGGGGCGCGAATTTGAAGACCTTTTTCTAAGTGTGTTGTGTCACGATATTGGTTTGCTTGATGTTAATCCCCATTTCACGCGCTTAGATCACGATCCTCGTTCATCGATAGACGACAGCGATGGTTATTACAGCCATGTACACCATGGTGCGGGTTTTATTGCTCGCTGGGCAAATGTCTCTGAGGTGGTTCTACGTTCAGTCACCCAGCACCACGAAATAATGGATGGCACGGGTTATCCTTCTGGCCTTGCTGGTAATCAGCTAGCGGAGTTCGGTCAGCATATTAATCTTTACGATACGCTTTACTCCATTTTCCATAAAAACTACCTGCCTTTAAATAAGTCCTTGGCGGATTTAAAACCGGTGATTGAAATTAATGCGGTGACGCATTTTGGCGCTGTCGCTACGCGGCTGATGGACTTGCTAAATAGTGCTAGCCGTAGCCCAAACGTTTTTTTTAAGGAGGATGAGCTAGAAAAAATTGAGGCGGATACTGACAGCATGGCGGTGTATATCGAGAAAGCGATGGCCGTTATTCAAGGGTTTACAGGTTCGGTGGGTTTTCGCCATGATGATAGGGCTCTATTTGCCTTGCAGAATAGCTTTATTCATATATCACTGGCCTATTACCGTTTGCGTGCATTACGTGAAGAGGCCTTGCAGGCTTGTGCAATCGATTCAGATGAGGGCTATTTGTGTCATGCGCGTGCCCTTGAGGATAACTTCTTGTCAATGAGGGAAATTATTTTCCATATCAACAAGTTCTTATATCGTTTGAAACTCTATCGCTCAGGGACACGCTTGGAGTTAATTCGAGAGGCTGCAGAGAAGGCAGTTGATGATCTAGCTAAGTTAACGGTTAAGCTCATCCGTTAAGCCTTTTGAAACTATTTAAACCCTATCTAGAGCTTTTAGTGGTGCAAATAGCAGTCATCACCGTGCTCAAGAATGGCTGTAAGGATTCTCGAACGGGAGACTAGGCCAACCAGCTTGCCTTTTTCTACCACAGGATAATTGCGTGGTGTTTTATCCGCCATGCTTTCGGCGAGCTCGAGTATGCTGGAATCCGGAGAGGTAATAGCCACATCTTTTGTCATCACGGAGGTGACGTTGGGGCTATCATCACAAAAAAATGCATCATTTAAGACTTCGCTCATGCAGTCTTGTTCGGAGACAAAGCCAATTAGGTGGTTCTGGGCGTCAACAACGGGGGCACCCGAGAGCTGTTCTTTAACTAAGTACTTAACAACATCACGTACTGAGGCGGTATCTTTTACCGCGTGGGGGTTGTGATCCATATATTTACTGACATGAATTGACTGCACGGCTAACCTCCAGCTAGGTGTGAGCAATCGAAATAAGGGCTTTTAAAAGCCCTTATTTAAGCTTTCATCTCAAGTAAGTATAGACAAGAATGTTGCTGCTAAATGCAAAGTTGAGCGTAGGCTTTTACTGCTTGGCTAAAGCCCAGATGTAAGGCATCGGCAGTGAGGGCGTGGCCGATACTGACTTCCGCAAGGTGGGGCAGTTGAGCATAAAGGACGAGGTTCTTAAGATTAAGATCGTGGCCGGCATTAATACCAAGCCCCAGCTTGTGAGCTGTTAGGGCTGCCTCCTTATGCTGTTGAAAGACAGCTTGAGCGGCAGGGTCACCTTGCTTAAAAGCCTCGGCGTAGGGGCCGGTGTAAAGCTCGATACGATCAGCCCCTGTTTCCGCAGCCAGTTTTATCTGCTCAACATCTGGATCCATAAACAAGCTTACGCGACAGCCCCAGCTTTGCAGCTGAGTAATAATAGGCTTTAAACGCTCACTATCTTGCTTGAGGTTGAAGCCGTGGTCCGAGGTAAGTTGGCTATTTGTGTCAGGCACTAAGGTGCATTGTGCGGGCCGGGCCGCTTCGACCAAGCTTAAGAAACCTGGGTAGCTGCCTTCAGCCTGACAAAAGGGGTTGCCTTCAATATTGAACTCGACCTTATTTTTTAGTGCACATGTTGCAAGTAATGGAATGTCCGATGCACGAATATGGCGTTGATCAGGGCGAGGGTGGGCCGTAAGGCCTGCCGCGCCAGCTTCAAGTGCTAGCTCGGCAAACTCGATAAGATCGGGGTTATTGTCGGTACGAGAATTTCGCAGTAGGGCAATTTTATTTAAATTAACACTTAGGGCTGTGCTCACTGATGGGGCCTTAATCTTTACGGTCTTCAATGCGATACGCTTTTTCAATGATCACAGGGTAGTTAGGGGCTTCTGGGCGGCTTCGGTAAAGCCCACGGGGCTCTCGCTCAATCTTTTTAACAACCTCAAAACCTTCAATGACTTTACCAAATACAGCATAACCGTCACTTTTTTGGGTGCGAGAAGCTTTGTAGCCGTAGTCTAAGTTTTCGTTGTATTTTAAGTTAATAAAAAATTGAGAGGTGGCGCTGTCTGGGTCAGAAGTGCGAGCCATGCTCAGGGTGGCCTCTAAATTATAAAGCCTGTTTTTGGCTTCATTTTTAATAGGTTCGTGGGTTTCTTTACGGCTGAAGTTGTAATCATAACCACCGGCCTGAACCACAAAATTGGGCACAACTCGGTGAAAGATGATGCCAGTGTAAAAGCCTTCATCGACATAGCGTAAAAAGTTTTTTACGGTAATAGGAGCTTCATTTGGGTAGAGCTCAATGGTCATTTTGCCAAGCGAGGTTTGAAAAACAACCTGAGGATAGGGGCCTTTGGTCTTATTCTCTTTTGCGGCCCAAGCGTTCAGCGAAAGTACAAGGCTAAATATGCTAATACATAGTATTCGAATCATAATGTGCTCCTATTAAGCCCACTCAGAGTTGCGTTTTTTGGGGCGAAGTCGTGGAATAATGACAGCGGCTAACATGCCGAGAATAACAAGCAATGCACCGTTATACATATAGCTTGAACGACGATCCGACTTTAAGGTGATGTTCTCGGCGTTTAAGCTATCGTTTTCAGTTTGTAATAATTTATGATCTTCTAATAGCTGTTGGTAGTTGCTATCAAGCTCTATCGCGCCGGAAGAAATACTCTTAATCCGATGCAGCTCCATATTAAATTGCTGCTTTTCTTTTTCAGTTTGCAGTAATTGAGTTTTGGTCTTTTTAAGCTCTGTCGTTAAGGCTTTATTTTTTTCCAGTAGCTCGGCGGCTTTGGCAGACGATTTTTGACTCTTTTGTTGAGCCGCTGCTAGTTGTACCCCAGCAGTGGGTGACTGCAGTAAGTACTGCTCGGGCAGCCAACCTTCAATACCACTTTGGGTTTTAATATGAAGCCAGCCGTCTTTTTTCTCTCCTAAACCCTCAACTTGGGTGCCACTGGCTAAACCTTTGTGCAAAATTCGGTGTTGAGAACTGGGGCCGCTTCGCAGGGGTACAAACAGTTTATCTTTTACCCACAAGCTCTCGGCTTGCAAGTGCACACTGCTTAAGGCGCTAACGCAGCTTGCTATCGCAGTGGCGCAAACGATGCTTCTTTTCACTAGGGTAACACCTTCTTAAATGGTTTAACGGTCACGCTTTGGTAAACGCCAGCATCCATATAGGGGTCGGCATCGGCCCAGGCTTGGGCATCGCTCAAGCTGTTAAATTCGGCAACCACTAAGCTGCCTGTAAAGCCAGCGTCGCCAGGCTCATTGCTATCAATACCAGGATGAGGCCCAGCAAGAATAAGGCGGCCTTCGTCGCGCAATACGTTTAAGCGGTCAATATGAGCAGGGCGAACTTGTTGGCGAAGCGGCAAGCTATTGGCAACATCTTCACTAATAATGGCGTAAAGCATGGTGAATCCTTATTTTTGTTCGTTGAATACATCTTCGAGCTCTAAGCCCGTCAGACGTGTAATGCGGCGAAACAAATAAAACATGGCCGCAAACATGACGGTAATGCTGGGTACAACAATGACAACATAGCTGTAAGCGGTCATTTTTCCGAGTTCTTCAGCAAAGGCTTCGGTGCCAGGACTGCTGACTACGATGAGTTTTGCTAGTACATAGTTCAATACTGCTGAAAGAAAAAACGATGCGGCCACCAAATAAGAAGCGATAACTAGGGCGCGTTCAAAAGCCACTTCGTTGCCTCGCTCCTTGAGTTGCTGGGCGATCCTCTGAGTTTGCAGAACCTTGTCGTTATAGAGAAATACTTTGACCAGCGGGTAGCGGGTATAGCTCGAGATTAAGGTGGCTATGCCAATAAGGGCAGGAATACTGGCCTCTTTAATCGCTATATATTGGGGGGGCAGCTCTAATAAGCTAATACCGCCGGTAAGGAAGACGCTGACGACCCCGAGGGCTGAGAAAAAATTAAGCTTCTTTTCGCGGAAATAATCAGCAATACCATAAACAATCGGAAACGCGAGGGCGACGACAATAGACAGTTTGGGGCCTAAGTGGTCTTCACCGCTGAGTTTAGTCAGGATTAAAGTGGGAATAATGATGTTTAAGGCAAGGTTAAGCAGTAAACTCTCTTTCTTGGGCTTATTATTCGGTTTACTGTCATTGTTAGTCATAGAGTTGTTGTCCAAGTAGCTGGCCTTGCCAGCCTAATAATTTAAGTCAGCTTAAGGCTGAATCACATTTAACCCGAGAAAGACTTATGTCAGAGCCTTGTTACGACCTTCATTGCCACAGTTCTCAGTCGGACGGTATTTTACGTCCTGCAGAGCTGCTGTCGAGGGCCAAAAGCCAAGGTGTGACAACTTTAGCTTTAACTGATCACGATACGATCAGCGGATTACCCGAAGCTACCGTTCAGGCAGAGTTAGAAGGTATAGACTTAATAACGGGTGTAGAGTTCTCCTGTCTTTGGTATGGACGCAACATTCACGTATTGGCATTAAACTTTGATGCCAGCCATAGCGCTATTCAGGCACTGACTGAACTTCAGTTGCAAAGGCGTATAGAGCGCAGTGAAGTGATTGCGAGTAAGCTAGAAAAACTCGGCTTTATAGGTATCTTGCAGGCGGCGCAGGCCAAGGCAGATGGTGCCATTATTGGTCGACCTCACTTTGCTCAGGCGATGATCGACACGGGTAAAGTCAAAGATGTAGCACATGCATTTAAGCAATTTTTAGGTGCTGGCAAGGTTGGAGATGTGAAGCTTCAGTGGCCTGATTTTGATGATGTGACGCAAGCTTGCTCAGCCGCTGGAGGCCAGGCGGTGCTTGCTCATCCGCTTAAATATAAAATGACACGTACTAAACTATGTAGCATGATCGATGACTTTAAAGAAAGTGGTGGTCAAGGTATTGAGGTTGTTAGCGGTTTGCAAACCCCACAGCAAACCGGTGATATGGCCCGTTTAGCCAATAAATACGAGTTGCTTGCCTCATGCGGCAGTGATTTTCATGCCCCTAGTGGCTATAACGCGGACTTGGGGCAAATCTCGGCGTTGCCACAGTCGGTAGAGCCTATTTGGCAGCAGTGGTCGGTTTAGATAAAAGCCGTACAGATAAGATAAGAAGGAACACATGTCTCAGTTTTTTAGTATTCATCCAGAAAACCCACAAGCGCGCTTGATTGACCAAGCTGTGGCTATTTTGCGCAAGGGCGGCTTAATTGCTTACCCCACAGATTCCGCTTATGCGCTTGGTTGCCATATTGGTGATAAAGCTGCGCTTGATCGTATTCGCTCCATACGTCAGCTAGATAAGCACCACAATTTCACTTTGGTTTGCCGTGATTTAAGTGAGTTGGCTAATTATGCACGTGTTGATAACGCGGATTACCGCCTTATTAAAAGTAAAACTCCAGGGCCTTATACCTTTATTCTAACCGCGACATCCGAGGTGCCTAAACGCTTGCAGCACCCTAAGCGTAAGACTTTAGGTTTGCGTGTTCCGGATAATAAAATCGCTTTGGCGATCATGGAGGCGCTTGGTGAGCCGTTAATGACAAGCTCCTTGATTCTACCTGGTGATGAGCAGCCCTTAACAGATCCCTACGATATTCGTGAAACCCTCGAGCATCAGCTCGACTTGGTGATTGACGGGGGGTATTGTGGCATGGAACCTACTACGGTAATCGATCTGACGGGTGACGAACCAAAACTCTTGCGCCAAGGTTGTGGGGCTGTTGAAGAGGGCGAATATCTTTCTTAGGAAAGCGTTGCTATTCCCGCTATAATGGGCGTTTTGCTAGCGCCCTGCGCGGAGAATACCCTTTGTCAGAAACCACGGAATCTGAACCTCTAGAATCACAAGATACGAGTGTTGCGCCTGAAAGCCAAACTGTGCCTGAATCTTCAGATGCACAGCCGCAGGCTGATGTCAGTGCAAAACCTGAGTCCGACTCTGTTCAGCCTGAACAAGGTGAAATGCCTTTTGCGGTTGTCGAAGGTAAGGCGCTGACTGAGCTTCCTAAAGATCTGTATATCCCACCTGACGCGCTTGAAGTTATTCTTGAGGCCTTTGAAGGGCCTTTAGATTTATTACTTTATCTTATCCGTAAACAGAACCTAGATATTCTCTCTATCAATGTGAGTGAAATCACTCGTCAATACGTTGCTTATGTTGAGATGATGCAAAATATGCAGTTTGAATTAGCTGCTGAATATCTGGTGATGGCAGCTATGTTGGCGGAAATTAAATCGCGCATGTTATTGCCTCGTTCTAACGAAGGTGAAGATGAAGATGAGGAAGACCCTCGTGCTCAGTTAATTCGACGTTTACAAGAGTACGAGCGCTTTAAAAAGGCAGCAGAAGATATTGATGAAATGCCGCGTATGCATCGTGATCTCCATGTGGCTAAAGCCGAGGGGCCGGATCGAAATTCAACTCGTCCAGATCCTGAGGTGGATATCAAAGAATTACTGTTGGCTTTATCAGAAGTGATGCGTCGTGCAGATTTATTCGAAAGCCACCAAATTCAGAAAGAAAAACTGAGTACTCGCCAGCGTATGACCGAAGTGCTAGATCGACTTCGCGGCCGCCAATTCACCCCTTTTGTTAGCTTGTTTACTCATGAAGAGGGGCGCTTAGGGGTGGTAGTGACATTTTTGGCCGTCATGGAATTAGTCAAAGAAAAACTGGTGGAAATTGTACAAACAGAGGCCTTTGGGGCTATTCATGTCAAAGCCAAATCGGAATAGGGTGTAGGCAGGTAAAAACAATGACAGATGAAGACATAAAAAACGAAGCACAGCCCGAAGAGGCAGAGTCTGAGGTCCTTACCAAAGAAGCAGAGCTTGAAGCTTCCGAACAAGAAAGTGAAGACAACGACGCGATTGAAGAAATTGATAGTAAAACCTTGGCAGCTGCAGAGAAGCGTGCGCGAGCTTTAAGTGATGAAGAAAAGCAAGCCAAGCTTAAGAGTTTAAAGCCCATACTTGAAGGCGCCTTATTAGCTTTGGGCGAAGCGATGCCGCTGAAACGTATGCAGAGCTTATTTGAAGAACATGAAATACCGTCAAAGGGCTTACTGTTAGAAGCTCTGAATATGATTCAAGGCGATTGTGATGGGCGCGGTTTTGCCTTAGTCGAAGTGGGCTCGGGCTGGCGCTTTCAGGTACGAGAAGACTACGCTCCTTGGGTCAATCGCTTATGGGATGAGAAGCCGCAAAAATACAGCCGAGCTTTATTAGAAACCTTGGCTTTGATTGCTTACAGGCAGCCTCTAACTCGTGGTGATATTGAAGAAGTGCGCGGTGTTGCCGTCAGCTCTCATATTATGAAAACCTTAACTGAGCGCGAATGGGTGAAAATTGTTGGTCATAGGGATGTACCCGGGCGACCAGCCTTATATGCAACCACCCGCCAGTTTCTCGATTATTTTGGTTTAAAGAGTTTGGATGAGCTACCAAGCCTTGGCGAGCTAAAAGACATAGACAGTTTAAATGCTGACTTAGAACTCGATGAGAAAAAACCGGATACCGCTATTAGCTCTGATGATCTTGCTCCTAAGCCAATTGATTTTTCACAAGTTGAAGAAATTGAAGACCCGCAGGACGAATCAGAGGAGCAGAACACGGATTCGCAGCCTTCCGAACTCGCTGGTTCACAAGAGCAGGACGGTGACAAAGAGCAAGCTTCAACGGAGAGCGAAGCAGAGCATTCTAGTGATGACAGTTTAGAACATCACTTGGATGAGAGTTTAGATGGAGGTGAGGAGCAGCATCGTGATGAGCAAAATATCGATGCTGCGGATGCAGAGCCAGAAAATATCAATGACGAGCAAGTCGCCTCTGGCTTTGAAAAAGAGCAGAGCTTAGTTGATCAGCAAAACGAAGTGGATGATGTCAGTGTTGATGAATTGACTACTGAACTTGAGCAGGAAAATGATGAAGCGCTAGCTCATGTCGCTAGTGAAAATGAGGGCGAGCCTTTACAAAAGCGTGAAGAGCCCGCCGCTGAAAATAGTTTATTTGGCAGTGTCACTGCCGACTTATATCAAGAAGATAAAGACGATGAGTGATAACGAAAAAATTGAAGTTGCAGAGCAGCCAGAAGAAAAACCAGAAGGTGAAAAACTGCAAAAAGTACTGGCTCGTTGTGGTTTAGGTTCGCGTCGCGAACTTGAGCGAGAGATTGCTGCGGGTAAAGTCACGGTCAATGGTACCCTTGCAAAACTCGGTGATCGCGTTAATTTGGAAGACACTGTGGAGCTTAATGGCAAGCGTGTACGCTTGGCCGCTGCAGATGAAGATACACGTGTATTACTTTACAACAAGCCAGAAGGGGAAATTTGTACGCGCAATGACCCTGAAGGCCGACGCACTGTATTTGATAAATTACCGCGTGTTAATAGCGGTCGCTGGATCCAAATTGGTCGTTTAGATATTAATACTTCAGGCTTATTGTTGTTCACCAATAGTGGTGACTTGGCTAATAAGCTAATGCACCCTTCATCTGAAATTGATAGAGAATATTTGGTACGTGTTCGCGGTGAACTAACAGATGAGATGCGAACGAGTTTGTTAAGTGGTGTTGAACTTGAAGATGGCAAAGCCTGTTTTACTGATATTGCCGAGTCGCCAAATAACGAAGAAGGTGCATCACATAATTGGTATTACTGTGCCTTGATGGAAGGCCGAAATCGCGAAGTGCGCCGTTTATGGGAAAGCCAAGGTTTAACCGTAACCCGACTTAAACGTGTACGCTTTGGTAATATTTTTGTGCCTTCGCACGTGCGTGTTGGCCAGTGGATTGAGCTTAGCTATAAAGAGCTGAGAGAACTGCATGAAACCGCCGGTTTACCTGCGCCGAAAAAACGCCGCTTCCAACAGAGCCTTCAAGATAAGCGCGAGCGCCATATTAGAAAATTAAGGTCATCGTCTAAAGGCAGTCGTAATTCGCGTTAAGAGTTAGTTTACTTTCAGCTCTTAGCAAAAAGCCCGCGTATTGAAAAATACGCGGGCTTTTTATTGTCAGCTTTTTTAGCCTATAAACGATAGAAACTAATTTAAGCTTAACGTGCTTTCACTAAGCCCTTTGCCTTTTACTGTGATACTTGCTGGGCCGTCGCCTATACGGCGTACCACTAGCAGTGCTTGACCCTCACTGGTTAATAGACTGCTGCCTTGGTAGCGCTGCATGGTGCTGGTATCACCATTATCGGTACCGATAAGCTCTAAGTTTTTACTTAAAGTGAAACTAATTTCTTTATCATCGTGTAATACCGCGAGGCCGTTCTTATCAACGAGTTTGGCTGTTAGGTGAGCTACAGCGTAGTTATCGTTGGCGAGCGTGTCTTTATCGGAGCTTAGTTCAATGGCGCTTGCTGCTGCCGTTGTTACTATACGACTCTCGGTTTGACAGTTGTCCAAGCCAACAGCTTTTAGCTCACCTGCTTGCCAAGGGACAGCCCACTTTAATTCGCGGTCGTCGTTGTCGGCGAGTTTTTGCACGCCCAAGCTTTTGCCGTTTAAGAAGAGTTCGGCGCTGGGGCAGTTAGTCAGAACTTCGACAATAACGGTTTCGTTATCTTGATAGTTCCAATGGCTGTTAACGTCTTGCCAGATCCAGACTCGCTCTTGCCATTTACCCGGTTCTTTTTCAATCACGTTGCCGTTTTCAAGCTTGTATAAAGACTTCTCTTCGGTTTGTGAGCTGATGTGAATATGAGGCTCATCGTTCCACAGGCTTTTATACATATGGAAGCTGGTATTTTCAAAACCGGCGGTATCAAGTAGTCCACTTGTTACCGCTTTACGAGGCCAGGCGCCGTGAGCTTCACCTAGGTAGTCAATGCCTGTCCATAAAAAGGTGCCGGGAATAAATGGTCTATCTTCTACGGCCTTCCACTCGTGCCATTGGGGGACGTTTTCTGTGCCCATAATCATTTTTTCAGGGAATAGCTCGTGACCATAATCGTAAATGACACGGCGATAGCTATAACCCACAATATCTAAAGCATCGGTATAACCACTAATATGGCTAACCGAAGGTAAAATTAAGTTTGCGGTGACAGGGCGAGTGGTATCGAGTTCTTTTACCCACTTGCTTAATTTTTTAGCTGTTTTTGCAAGTACGTAGGTGCCCTCTGGGCTTTCGTGGAAGCGTTTCACAATCTCTTCCGGAGAGATAAATGGCGGGTTGTAGAAATAATTACCCGAGGCATCCATATCAAAATAGCCCGTTGCTTCTTTGTAGCGTGGGTAGGTCCATTCAATTTCGTTACCAATGCTCCACATGACAACAGAGACATGATTACGGTCGCGTTTAACAGCAAGCTTTAAATCGTTTTCAGCTTCTTCTTGGAACCAATCAGCATAACCTCGGCTTATATAGTCGTCGTGGCGTTCCCATTGATTTAGGCGTTTATCTTTGGGGTTGTCCCACTCATCAAAAATTTCAGACTGGACCAAAAAGCCCATCTCATCAGTCATGCGAAGTAAATTAATAGAGGAGGGGTTGTGAGCCATGCGAATGGCATTAACACCGGCTTCTTTTAGTTTTAATAGGCGGCGTTTCCAAACATCATCGGGAACAGCCACACCTACAAGGCCTGCATCATGGTGCAAGTTCACACCTTTAATTGGGGTGTTGATGCCGTTTAAGAAAAAGCCTTCATTGGCATCGTAACGAATATCTCGAAAGCCAAAGCGAGTTTCATAGCTATCTATTTCTTTATTATTGGCAATGATTTTTGTTTTGGCTGTATATAGGCTGGGGCTTTCTGGGCTCCAAAGCTGTGGTTCAGAGACATTGAAGTGCTGGCGCATGGTGGTCGCTGAGCGAGAAGAAAGCATTGTGCTTGTGGTTTCACTGCTGACAATGGCGCCCTTGCTATCGACAATGTCCGTTTGTAAGCGGATGTTCTGAAGTTTTTTACGCTTGTTTAAAACTTCAACATCAAGTTCGACCTGACCATTGTCTTTATTGGCTACAGGTGTTTTTACATAGGTGCCCCAAGGTGGAATATGTAACTTATCTACTTGGATCAACTTGACGTCGCGGTAAATACCAGAGCCAGGGTACCAGCGGCTGTCTATATAACGGCTGCGGTCAACACGAATGGCGAGTGTATTTACAGTATTATCTTGCTTTAAGTCTTTACTGACTTCTAGATGAAAAGGGGTATAACCATTAATACGGCCGCCGACTTTTTTGCCGTTTAGAAAAATTTCGCTGTGGTTATAAATGCCGTCAAAATAAAGGTAAACCTGTTTTTCTTCGAGCTCGCTGGGGCTTAAAAAGCTCTTTCTGTACCAGCCAATGCCTCCGGGCAAATAAGCGGTGGCTCCATCGTATTTTTCATCAAAATCAGCTTCGATGCTCCAGTCATGGGGCAAGCGAAGTTCACGCCATTTACTGTCGTCAAAAGCGGGGTCAGAAAAGTCTTCTTGATCGGCTAAGGTAAATCGCCAGTTAAAGTTGAAATCGGTTTCACGCTCGGTGGCTGCAGTTTCTACCATAATTTCATTTTTAGGGCTGCAAGCACTAAAGCTTAAGCAGGCTAATAATATGGCGATAGGTGCGGAAGCGGCTCTCATATTTTATTCCTTATTTGGAGGCCAAAACGAAAAGATTGACGTTAACGGGCTGTGCCCTATAGGTCAAGTTACTGGCTGTAATGACGTTGGTGACAGCATATAGGCGCTATTAGAGGCAGCATTTTTTATATTTTTTACGGCTGCCGCAGGGGCAGTTTTCGTTTCTTTCTAATTTTATAGGAGGCAATTGCTGCCCATCAAGATAGTACCATTGCTTGTTTTCTTGGCAAAAGCGTGAGCACTCATGTAGCTGTGCAAAAGGGCTAGCTTTATAAAAGGCAACAAATTCGACTTCGTTGTCACTGCTATGAATGACTTTCAAACTTAACCATTGGGTGCTTTTTATATTGTTTTCGAGAAGCTGCAACTCATTAGCTTGGCGTTTGCTTGGGTGTAGTGTTTCCAAAAGGTAGAGAGCGTCGCCTAAGACAAAGGCACTAAAACGAGAGCGCATTAATTGCTCAGCGCTCTGGGCACGTTGCTCATACTTATGAAGTGGGGCGCAGCATTGTTGGTAATGGCGAGTGCTGCCACAAGGGCAAAGTGCATTATTTGAATCATTCATAAGCTGTTATTTGTAAGTTTCTAGTTAGAAAGCAAAAGTGACAGATACAAAAAAGGCGGTCTTTAGACCGCCTTTACATAACACGCTGGTATTTAGCTTTTAAGGCTTTTAGCTGCTAGCTCTTGCTCAATCTCTTCAATGGTTTTGCCCTTGGTTTCAGGGGTGTACTTAGCCATAACCGCTAGACCTAAAGTACAGAAGGTACCGTAGATAAGGAAGGTGGTTGCTGAACCGAAGTTCTCGATTTGCCAAGGGAACATGTTAGGTACCACCACACCACCAAAGACTGAGGTTACAAAGCCACAAGAGGTGATAGCAAGTGCGCGTACTTTGGTTGGAAAGATCTCTGAGAATAAGATCCAAAGTACTGGGCCTACTGAGAAGTTATAAGAGCATACAAAAGCAATGATACCAACAAGAACAAGGGTGGCATTCATGCTAACTGAATGTACAAGTAAGTCGCTCTCAATAATATCGTAGCTGGTTTTACCTACTGCATCTAAGACCGCTTGCTTAAACTCAATTTCTCCACCAAAGCTTTGGCTCACTAAAGGTTGCAATAAGGAGGTATCGACACTTGATGATACGTACGTTAAGGCCTCTGGGGTAATTTGGTATACCGCAGTGCTGAATCCATAACCGATTAAGCCCATTGCTGCCGCACAAGCAGCTAGGCCACCTAATAAGATGATACGGCGGCCCAGCTTATCAATCACCAGCAGTGCAGCTAGAGTAAAGAACATACCAATAAAGCTTACTAGCATGGTGTTCCAAAACGCGTTTTCAGCGCCACCGGTTTGGGCGAAGATACTAGGCATAAAGGCTAGGGCTGCGTTCATGCCTGTAAGTGGTTGCACGATGCCCATAAACAAGCCAATCAATACGGCAATGCGCATTCTCTTGCTCATTAGGGTTTTAACTTGCTCAACAAAACCAATGGTATGAGTGGTGTCTTTTAAGTTTTCTTCAATCTGTTTCAGTTCTTCTTCGACTTCGTCTGCAGGGGTGATGCGACGCAGAACTTTTTCAGCTTTTTCGTGTTTGCCATTCAGCATTAACCAGCGCGGGCTTTCAGGGATAAAGAACAGCAAGATAAACCAAAGAATTGCAGGGATGGTTTCCATGCCTAGCATCCAGCGCCATACATTACCTTCATTTAAGGAGATGGCTGTTGCCCAAGCCGGTGCTGTTTCAGCAACGTTGACGATCCAGAAGTTAAACAAAGAGGCTGCAAGAATACCAATGGCGATATTGAGCTGGTTCATGCCTACCAATTTACCGCGCATTGCCGGTGGTGCAATTTCACCAATATACATGGCCGCAACACTTAAAGAGGTAAAGGCTAAACCACCAATAAGGCGGAATAAGAACAGTGAGGTATAGCTAGGGGCCCATGCAGAACCGATAGCTGAAACTGTATATAAGGCTGCGATCGTGAGTAGGGTTGCTTTACGCCCAAAGCGCTCACAGAAAAAGCCTGCAAAGAGCAGGGCAACCAAGGCGCCATAACCAGGGCCTGCGGCAATATTACCTTTTTGTAATGCTGTTAGGCCGAATTCGACCGTGATGTATTGGAAGGTGCCCGATATAAGCATAATATCTAGGCCAAAAATAAAACCGCCAATGGCTACAACAAAGGCGAACATAAATGCATTTCGTTTTTCTCGAGACATCACTTTACTCTGAGGTTTGGTAGTTGGGGTAGAGCCGACTAGGGTTTGATCGCCTTCGCTGGGCGAACTGCCTAGTGGATCTGTGCTGGAAGAATTAGACATTATTCCGTTCCGTCTTACGCGGTTTGTTATCGTTATTGTAAATTGTTGACAAGCATGGAGCGAGCAACACTGCCTATAATAGCCTGATCTGTGTCAGAACTCAGCACTTTTTGGCGCTTTTCTTAGGGCTGCTTAGACGTATTGGTCAAGAGCTTGACGCATGGGGCTTTGAGTAAGGTAAACGTTCTAGTTCTTAATTTTATAGTCTTGCCCTTGCCATCTGCTTAGCTTGAACGCATTCTTAAGTCTATGATTTTTCTGCCTACGCACTCCATTTTGTTTGTTTTACTGCCTTTGCTCTCAGCACAGCTTCTGTTCTTAGCGTTGCTGTATTTCGCTTTGGTGGGGCGTCGGGTATTACCTGCTTTTGGTTTACACAGTCTTTTTTTGCTAAGTTTTGCTTTGTACCTTATTGGTCAGACCCTGCAGTTTTATACGGATTTGCAAACAGCTATTTATATTCTGTTTGCTCGAGGTTTGCTGTTCATGGGTTTTGGTATACCGGCCCTGCAAATCGCTCTTTACGAGCAATGCGCCAGAAAACTAAGTGGTTTGACGCAGCTGTTTATGTATCTCTTTGCGGTATTACTGACCTTACTGTTTTTATCCGTTCAAGATTTAGCGAATTACAATTTCATTTACACTGAGCAGTTTGAGCAAAGTTTAGGTTTTGACGTTGTAAACAACATGGCGTTGGTTTTGCTCACCGTGTACATGACTTTGCTGCTTTTCTTACCTTGTTTATGGCTGCTGTGGCGAGAGCTCCGCTCTAAAACTAAAGCAAACCCTATCAACATAGCGCTGTTATCGGGCGCATTGATGGTCGCTATCGCACAACTTGCCATTCACCATATTTCTGATAGCTATTGGCTGACTTCTGTAGGCGCTGTTTTTACCGCGTTGTGTTGGGTTGGGGCCGTTTATCTGGATGCAAAGCGCACTCGTGGTCGCGCTTATGCAGTGAAGGACGAATTACTGTATTTGTTGCGCTCGGGAACCGTTAAGGAGAAGTCAGCCGAACTCGATCGCTTATGGGCCAAGCTTGCCGGAGCCTCTGAGGGCGATCTGCAGTTATATAAACTGCAAGTTCGTGAACTCTTATCCAGTTTGTCGGAGTTAAGCATTGATGCGGGTGCAAACAGTCATGAGGTTTTACAAAGAGCCGATGAAAGCTTGCGAGCTATTGAGCGTATTGATTCAGAATCCGAGCTCAGTCATATAGCTAGCCAAGAAAGTAAAGCCTTAGGCGAAGCAATTGTTGATGCACCGGTAAGGCGAAGTGAAAAAGCAGTGGATCAAGCCAAGGCCTATATTGCCGAAAGGTATGCGGAGGATATTGATGTAAAGAAAGTGGCTAAACATTGTTCTGCAAGCCCAAGTTATCTGATGCGTCAGTTCAAGTTACATACAGGGCAGACTCTTAATCAGTATTTAACAGCAACACGTATTGAACGAGCAAAAAACTTATTGACGACAATGAGCGTCACAGAGACGGCGTTTAAAGTGGGTTTTAACAACTCAAATTACTTTAGTACGGTGTTTAAAAAAGAAACTGGCCAGACTCCGGGGCAGTTTCAATCACAGTTGTGAGCTCTCTGTAAAGCAGGCCTTATCGCTGCGCTCTATTTCCCCTATAAAATCTCACCCTAGTCTAACTCTTTGAATTTAAAGGGCTTGTTGTATTTTGAAGCTGATTTGAAGAGTATTTTGAAGGACGCTTGAAGTACCTTAGCGATACCTTTAATGCCTAAATGAAGAGCTGGCAGGGGCTATTTTTCTCAAGTCCATCCCCTCCATAAAAAGTAGCTCACATTAAAAAGAATAAAGTTATAGGTGTGTATATGGATCGTAGAAATTTTGGTAAAGCCACACTTTTTGGCGCAGCGGGTATCACAGGTTCGATGCTTTCTCGTGCGAGTTCGGCATCTGCAGGCACTGATGCAGTACGTTCACACTCAAAGCTTGTTCAAGTTGCAGATATTTGTAATGGCACGGGTCTGGCGCCTGCCTATCGGCTAGATGAAAAGGGCAAGTTGCAGCAATACGCTAAGGGTGAGTTGTTTAATCATAAAGACGGCATGCTTGGTTTTTCTGCTCTACAGCCAGGTCTGGTAAAGCAGTTTGATGCGTTTTTAGAAACCGGCTGCTATGACCTAACGGCGGAGTCTATTACTGCACGTGTTCCGTGTTCTATCGAAGGGCGTCGACCGGGTTTTGGTAATCCCAATGGTGAATTTCCAATGCAGCACGGGACAAATATTCGTTTCAGAACCAACGGTCTGCGTATTGGAGCGCCGAACCCAGGTGCTGGCGGTGAGTCATGGACTGATCTGCGAATGAGCCTACCCATGGTCACTAATCTGGGTCTCTATCGAGACCCAAGTCAAAAACGCAGTACTGAAATTGGCGAAGGTGCGGCTATTTGGCTTGATATGAGCCACGACTCAACAACGATTATTGATGTGCGTATCGCGATGTGCACATATGGCCTGCTGTCTACTTGCTTCACTGACACCATACGAGTTAATCAGTTACATACGGCCGATGTAGATTTTCCTGTGTACTTTGCCGGTGAGCAAGACAAGGCTTTGGCAGGTCAAGTTTCAGCGCATTGGGCTAACTCTCTCAACGATTGCTGTTTTGCCGATGGTGATGGCCCCTGTGTGGTCAAGGAAACAAAATATTTCACGGAATTCAGTGGTTGGCAGTTTAACAATGTCCATATTGTCAGGCAGGGGCGAAAAAAAGGCGTAGGCCCAGAAACCTGTAACTTGTATTGGACAAGTAATGGCGGCCAGATTAGAGGTGGCATTATTAAAGAGCCTGGGGTGATGTTGCCTTTAAGTGATGGCGGCTCTTACGCACGTAAGCACGCACAAATTGATGCTGACGGCATGGTGCTCGGTGGCAGCGCAAATGTAATTGACACCTGGTTCATTGGTGCATCGGGTCAGGGGCGTGCAAACCTACGGCTTTTACCGGGTGCCCACAATAATATTATTCGCAGTTATTTTGGTGGTGCAGGAAATGGCGCGATAGATTTAATTATACCCGAGGGTTGTGAGGGCAACGTCGTTTATTGTTCGCCAGGCATGAAGCTGATTGATAAAGGTACAAATACGCGTTTCATCAATAAAGAAGCCGCAAGCATTATTGCTTAACTATTCGTTCTGGCGATTTGAGTTTCATTACTTAGTTTATTTAGTTTTTATTTGTGAGCTGATTTTAGTTGTTAAATTTTAGTATTTAATTTCAGCCTAAGAGATTATTTTATGAATGTGTTTCGAAAGATTACTTTAGTACTGCTTAGTGTGAGCCTGTTTGCTTCGTACGCAAGTACCCAGGCTAAGTCAGTAGATAACAGTGCAACAGATACCGGCAAAGCGGGTGATAGCTTCCCCGATGTTATTTCTCACCCGAAGCAGGGTGCACCGGTGAGCATCGCTAATATTTTTCCTGAACATGGCTTAACAGACCCGCACGCAATGATAGTCGGCGATAGGCTATATGTAGGCATGGGCCACGATCAAAGTTGGGATGTGGAATTTGATTGGACGATGGATAGGTGGGAAATCTGGTCTACAGATGATCTGCTAAATTGGCGTAAAGAAACGACGATAGAACCGAATGACACCTATTTTGGTCCAGAGGCAAACTGCTGGGCTGGTGACTTTGCGCAAAAAGATGGCAAGTTTTATTGGTATTTCTCTAATCGTAATTTTGATACCGGCGTCATGGTCGCCGATCAGCCCTCGGGCCCGTATAAAGATGCCTTAGGTAAACCTCTGTTACCACACGATCTTGCGCCAACCCATTCCTACGACCCTGATGTATTTGAGGAGAACGGTGTTTATTCCATTATTTGGGGTGCTGGTGGCTATTATATGGCGAGACTTGCTGATGACATGTTATCGCTAGCTAGCGAACCAAAGGCGATTGTTATAACTAACCCAGATGGCAGCATTAGGCCGACGGATGACAAACCGACACTGTTTAAACGTAACGAGCATTATTACCTTGTTTGGGGTGCGGATTACGCAATGAGTGATAAATTAGAAGGCCCTTATCAGTACAAAGGTAAATTTTATGCGGGCGGTCATGGCAGTATTTTTAATTGGAAAGGCCAGTGGTATGTGATTCACGAGCATCACGACATTAGTATGTTCTATCGTGGTGTCATGCTTAAACCAATGTATTTCCACAAAGACGGCACTGTGGATTTAAAGAGTGACTTTATTGTTCCTATTGGTGGTGGTCGTTTATGGGATTTTGACAACTCTCGTATGGGCTGGCGCTCACCAACTGGTACGGATGTTAGCTGGCAAAAGGACGGCTCTATTGCTGGTGATATAAACGCTAGGGCAATCATTGAAAGTGCGAATTGGGCTTCTGCCGATCTACCGGGCCGTACATTGACCATAAGTATTAAGAACGAAACGGCTGCGAAACAATTAAAGCTATCGTTTGCCGAGTTTAAAACGGACATTTATCGATTTTGGTCTTACCCCGGAATCAATTGGTTTGAACAAGCATCAACTGTATTGGATGTTAAAGCGAACAGTCAGGACTTTGTAGAATATAAGCTTAGTTTGGATGATATTGATGATATGCCTGAGCGTTTGAAGCGCTTGCGTATTGAGTTTATTGGTGCTGAAAGCGGTTCGTGGGCTATTGATTCAATTCGCATCCAATAACAAGACCTGTGTTGATGCTCAAAGCAGGTATACAGCTGCCTAGCGTTAATTTAATGAAGGTGATTTTATCTTATATTTTATTGGCGCTAGCAGTAGGTCTTAGTACTGGTGCTTGCAATGCTACTAGTGAAAGTGTCAGTGAAAGTAATAGTACTAGCACTGAGAGCACGCAGCTGCGTAAAGTCGAAGCCGCTCAATTTTCAAAAGCTGGTTTTTATGAGTTAACGGACAGTCCTCCTAGACCTGACTATTTTGTTTTAAATAAAGGTGTTGCCTATTTTGATAAGTGCCTATTTTTTTAATGAATACAAAAGGTTGTTTTCATGCTTCACAAAGATAAAGTCTATGTAATCACAGATAGGTATGATTTGTGAGGGGGCTAAGGGAATCTTAAGCGGGGTCTGTCAATAAACTCTTAGGGCGTCACTATCATAAAGTGATTTTATGCGTCATTGGGGGAAAGGTTTGGATCTATTGGGGGGGGTTAGTAATTGACGAATTCATCAAGGAGAGCTTTATAAGTTCGGATACCCATAAAGCGTTGCTTGGTGGGGTTTTTTAATTGAGTGGTGTTTAACTTAATTAAAATTTTATGGCGTGATTTTGTTATCTTGTTTTACATGAAATCCCTTCGGTCTGTTCTGTCTTTGGGCTATCTTTTTCTCTGTAATTTCTTGTGGGATTTGATGGTTTTCTTTTGTTTTTTTTCTGTTTTTTCTGGGTTATGCGTTTGTTTTTTTTTGGTTTCGTTTTTGTGGAAGTTATTTGGTTTTTTTATTAAATAAATTAATTGTTTGTCGTGTGGGTATAAATCCATATTGAGTGTTAATTTTGATTTTACTAGGATAACTGGATCACATCGTGGTAAGGGATGTTAATAATTTGTTGTTTTATATATTAATTATGATTCTAATGTGATGGGTTGTGTCATTCATGGTCCTTTTGTTTTGTTTAATTTAATTACCTCCTTTTCTTGTTCTTATAAGCTGTATTTGTCTTGTATATAGAGGGGTGAGGTCAAATTTGAGACTGATTTGGGTTATTGATTTCTGTCGCCGTTTAGCCCATAGGTATATTGCTTTAAAGGCGTAATTTTATGTATATAAATATAATAAGTACTTCCCAAGTTAGTTTGTCTTTTCTAAATAAAACATTCTTGTTGGTTGTTTTCTCACTGCTTCTTAGTTGTTTTCCTATTTTTGTTTCTGCTCAAATGGGGCATGAGCATCATGCCGTGCTCAACTTAGTAAAAGCGGAAGATGCAACTCACGTCGCTAGTGCCTCGGGTAAGTGGTTTGATAAAACCATATGGCAAAGTGGGCGCGTTCCTAGCCGCTCAGCCAAAGTTCACATACCTAAAGGCATTTCTGTCACATATCAAGGGGCGAGCTCGGAGCGTTTGTCAACGATACGTGTAGATGGCGCTCTTACCTTTGCTTATTGGCGTAATACCAAGTTGGTGGTCGACACCATTGTTGTTACTGGTAGTGGTAACTTAACAATCGGAAACAAGAAAAATCCGATTAAAGAAGGTTTCAAAGCAGATATTCTTTTTGCTGATAATGGCAATATTAATCCTAACTGGGATACCGAGCTGGTCTCGCGGGGTTTGATTAGTATGGGCACCGTGGATATTCACGGGGCTAAAAAAGATAGCTTTTTAAAAGTGGCAAAAGACCCGATGGCGGGTAGCCGAACGTTAGTTTTTTCTAAAGCACCAGTTGGTTGGAAGGTAGGTGATAAGTTAGTCGTTACAGGAACGCACAAACAGGGTTTTGATGGGCGCGAAAAATGGATTCTTAACCCAGATAAACATTGGCGGGGAACAGAGGACGAAGTTGTTACTATTTCGTCAATTAATGGTAAAAGGGTAACGATTAAGCAGGCTCTAAAATATAACCATGACACGCCTGCCTCGGACTTAAAGGCTTACGTTGCTAACCTTACGAGGAATGTGACCTTTGCTAATGAGGGGGGCGCTAAGTTACCTTCTCATCAGCGTGGCCATTTAATGTTTATGCGTAATACGGTCGATGTTCGTTATGCAGCGATGGATGAATTAGGTCGCACAGATAAGAGCTTTAAATCTGCAGGTGCTTCTACGTTTTCCCCAATAAAGTACAACAGTAACGTACAGGGGCGCTATGCCATTCATTTACATCGTATAGGCGCTAAGACTCGTGAAAACCCCGTGCAACTTATAGGCAATGCGGTGAATGGCACTCCCGGCTGGGGCATGGTGCAACACTCATCAAATGCAAATTTTGTTGATAATGTTGTTTATAACGCTTTTGGTGCTGCTTTTGTTGCTGAGAGTGGTGATGATATTGGTAATTGGTTACGCAATATCGCGATTAAAGCACAGGGGCGAAATTGGGGGGTTGTTGCCGCACAGGACACGGTAAGTCAAAGAGATGCAGGGCGAGGTGGTGATGGATTCTGGTTTAGCAGCCGAATGGTTGAGGCCTCCGAAAATGTCGCTGCGAATACCACCCACGGTTATAGCTATATCAGCCGCAATGGTGTTCAGGCCGATAATGAGTCAGTCAGTATCCCTGTCACAGCACTGGATCAACCGGAGATCATGCGCGGTGGAAGTTGGACTCACCCTACAACCCCTGTATTAACTGAGTTTCGCGATAATGAAGCTTTTGGTAATCAGGTAGGTTTTCAGGTCGTTCGTTCTAACCCTGGGCAAAATCATGATTTACGTAGCATGATGACTCGTTTTACCGCTTGGGAGGTATTCCGGGGGGTAACAGCTCGTTATTCGCCGCATTACACAATGATTGACCTACGGGTAATTGGTACAGATACACCTCACTCTTTAGGAAGTAATAACCCGGGGGGCATAGTATTTGAACGAAAATCATTTGATTGGGTTATTAATGGAGCAAGTATTGAAAACATGCCTGTTGGTGTAGATACCTATGGGCACGATGAGGGGCGAGCCAGTGATAACCGAGTGGGTATCGAATTTATAGATATGCAGTTTCACAATGTAGAGCAAGATTACAAGGGGACGACTAAAGCAGGCCATCGTTATTATGATTCAGCGGAACTAGTAGAGGATCGTTTAGCGGTAAGTTACGAGCCTATTCCCGCAATAAAACTTAATGCTAATGTGCATCTTAACTGGTTGAAAATTGATTCCATTGGGGTTGTAGGTCGTACCTGGGAATTTGATCACCCTTTACTAAACTGGAAGCACGCTACAGGTAACCTTTTAATTAAAGAAGGTTACTATCGCTTTAATAACGGCAAACCTTTTGTGCTTGTTGATGATTTGGTCGCTGATCGTGCTACCGGAGAAGTACAAAAACTACTTATACCCGTTCCTCTTGATTTTACTAAGGCTCAATTAAGTAAATACAAAGACAATGGGAAATTAAGTTTTTCAGCGCCTGCCCCCATCGCTAATTCTGATCGTTTTCGTATTGCTATTAATACAGCCAAGACTTTAGATGTTATCGCTAACGATGAAGACCCTGATGGTGGGAGGATTTGGCTGGATGGAATCCTCCAGCCAACTCATGGAGAACTTTATTTGCTCGAGGGTAAAGTGCGCTATGAACCTGATTTAGATTACAGTGGTGATGATGCTTTTAGTTATTGGATTCGTGATGAAGAAGGTAATATTACCCGTGGCGAAGTATCTGTTCGGGTTGGTGGTGGAGCCATCGCTCAAGCTCGTGAAATTAACTGGGCTGACCCAGGCGACTTTACAACGGTACTTAAGAAAAATATTCAGCCGATCGCGATACAAAATAGAGAAATCATTAAAAAAGGTCAACGTTCTGTTAAAGCGAACCCGCTGGCGAATGATCATGATGCCAATGGTGATGATCTGTTCCTGACCGCGGTATATCGTAGTTCTGGTAATGCTTCTATTGATATGCGCCTTGATGCCAACGGACTTGCAACAGCGACAACGGATAATGTTAATGCCACAGGTGGTGCGTTTTTCTTTTATACCATTAATGATGGTGCAAAGGAGGGTGGTGATGACGATGGTCTATTTTATATCTTTATGGGTGAAAACAATGCTAAGACGGCTAAAGGTGAAGCCGGTTTTGGACCAAATCTGGTTAAAACAGCCGCTTCTTATGTCCCTTTCTTAATTAAGCATAAATCTGGGCCTTTGCAGCACTTATATACCTATTCCGAAAGTGATCTATCTCGCATAGAAGTAAGTAGTGATGATTATGATATTGGCTCAGTAAGGTATTATTTGGATGGCAAACAGGTTCGTTTAGAGAATGAAGCGCCTTTTAGTTTAAATAATAAGAATCTCGGTTCAGGTGAGCATTTATTACGTGTTGTCGCAACGAGTAAAAAAAATGGCGAAGGACACTTGTTATTTGATTCTAGAACTAAGTTTACGGTTTCTGCCGATACTTCGTCCGGCTCACCGAGTTCAGGGTCAACGGTACACATGAAAAAGCGCAATGCTACTGGCTATGCAATTGATGGCGGGAATGGTGGTGCGAATGCTCAAAATGTGTATTTGTGGACTGCGAATTCAAATAATAAAAATCAAAGCTGGATTGAGATCAATCGTGGTGGGGGGTATTTTTCCTATCAAAAATTAAATACCAATTATTGCCTTGATGGAAACAGCGGCGGAGCAAATGGGCAAAATGTTTATCTTTGGACTTGCCGTGATGGTAACCACAATCAACACTGGAAAAAAGTCAGTGTTGCTTCCAATAGTTACCGTTTAGAGAAACGTAATGCCCCAGGATTTTCAATTGATGGTGGTAATGGCGGAGCCCAGAGACAAAATCTATATTTATGGGCGAGCAATAATAACAACAAAAATCAGCATTGGATCTTTGATTCTAGTGCCAACGAAAAAGCGCTTACTTATCTTTTGCAAGAGGATGACAGCATTTGGGCTTGGAATGGATCCGCGGCGTTTGAGCGTTTTGGCCCAAATCAAGGAAAGCTAGTTCGTATTGATGTTGGTGACGATGCTATGCCTTGGGGGATAAACAGTTATGGCAATATTTTTTCCTGGGATGGTAACAATTGGCAGCGCAGGGGCGATAACGGCCAAGACATTGGTGTTGGTGGCGGACAGGTTTACCTTACTAAAAATGATGACAGTATCTGGCGCTGGAATGGCAAGGCATTTGAACGCTTTGGTTCTGAAAGTGGCCGTTTGGCACGTTTAGATGTTGGTGAGGACGGTATTGCATGGGGTATAAATGATGCTGGTGGTGTCTATTCTTGGGGCGGTAGTGGCTGGTTGAAGCGAGGCAGTGGTGCACAAGATATAGCTAGTGGTGGCGGTGCCGTATTCCTGACTAAAACAGATGGTACCATTTGGCGTTGGAGCGGCAGCCGTTTTGAGCGCTTTGGGCCTGACAAGAGCCGCTTATCACGAATCGATGTAGGCTCTGATGGTGTGCCATGGGGAATCAATGCGGCCGGTGATGTATATCGTTGGAATGGCAATGCCTGGTCTGCAGTCGCTAAAAATGGTCAAGACCTCGGTCGATAACCCCTGAAAGACTATAAAGGCAGTTAGTCTAAATACTATTGTTTCCATTTGATTTGACAGTTAAGAAAACTTCTTAACTAACTTGGTTGCAAATGGTGAGGGTTACACTGTCTTTTTTAGAATGTTTTGTAATGACATAAAAGCAGGGTAACTTGCTCGATTTCTAATGGTTGGTAATCTTTTTCACGATAATCATCAGTTTAGGGGCGAATGCATTATGCTTAAGGTAAGTTTGCAGTCGCCCCTGAGCCTTGTTTGTTGATAGCTGTAATATCGAATCTACTGCGGCGATAAACGAGTTTTATAATCAAATTATAAGGCCCTTTTAGGTGAGAATAATTATTTAGTGGCTTTTGTTAAGTACACTGAGTCTCCGTAGAATAATGTTTCCTGTAAGTTTCTTTATCTGGTCATGGTCGATATTATTTCTTAAGTTTCAACAGTTGCTCGTAAATGTCGAACGGGTGTCGATTTTTAGGGATGTTCGTGAAAACAATCTGTACCTATTTTTCAAAGTCTACCATCGGCTCAAGTGAGCTTGGTTTGAAAGCCTTAGTCACCGATAGGCCTCTGCTGTAACTGAGCTTACGCAATTTTCTGATAAATAATGCTGTAGCCGGAATCAAATGTACTTTGTTTTCTCAGCCCTTACTGTTTAGTGCTTACCTATCTGCGAATGTCCCCTGTGTAATCATCTCACTGCCTAGCTATTTAATGGGCGGCTATGACTCAAGTGAGACGAGTTTCTTATGGCGTTAGTGTGATGCTTTGCTGTTAATACATCGGATTACTATGGTTGCATGTGTTTAATGCTGGTCTTATTTAAAGGAGAAAACTCGCTTCTTGTTTTGGTTTTTTGGGCTGATAAGAAGAAAAAAGTAAGTTGATATATGACGATTTTCTTCATGCTTTACGGTTAATTCGATGCCGTACTTTAGTTATTGTTGTTTTAATCTTTGCTGTTTGGGTCTTTATCTTGGGCTCATTTCTTTTAAGAACTGTTTCTCTTTTTGGGGTTTTGTTTTTTTGTAACTTTATGATTTTAAAGTAAAAGTCGTATTTTGAAGTTGTGCAGTCAGTTTTTTGAAGGCCGTGTTTATGATGCCTGCCTATGCTCCTCCCATAATAATTAAGAGCAAAGTCTATTTTGGATCGCATTTGTATATGCGTCTTGATTAAGTCCGTATTGGTTATGGGCAATGCTCAGTGTTTTCAATTTGTAAGTGTTAGTACTACACACTTATTAAGTTAGTAATAAAGTGTCAGGTTGTTTGTTGCGTTTCGTAAGGCTTAAAAACAATCCTGCTGTTTTATAAAGAGATTTATTAATTCCTGTACGGCTGTCCATTCATTTTATTTGGATTTAGTGCTTAAGTATGAAAGGCGCCCTTGTGCGTTTGTCGTAATAAATAATAACAATAAGTCGTAGATGTCGGGTGAGCACGCGTTCAAATCTGAATAAGCACCTTGAGGTTAAAACAATGAAAAAAATTAACAGGCTGGCAGCGTTAGTGAGCGCTGCGGCGGTAGGGGGAGTGGCGATGTCGTCTGCTACCGCCAATACTGTTCAGGTCGACATTAATCTAGATATGAAACACGAGGTTCGAGGTGAGTCGAACTTTGATCGAGAGAAACACATCACCGTACATGCCAATTTGAGTGAGCCAGATTGGAACGGTGAAGCATCGGCTATGAATTACTTATTGAATGACCTTGACGTGTACCTTGGTCGTGATAATGGTCAGGCTTCCTGGATAACACGCTCTGTACCTCAGGATTTAGAGAACCCAAATCAAATGGACATGGCTGAAGCCGAGCCATTTGGTACATGGTACAAAGAAGAGCTTTATGACAATCTTGATGCGGATAAACGCTCCTATGAGTCGCGCATTGGCGAGATGATCATGGGCGGCAACCCACATGCCGTGATGCCAAGTTATTGTTTTTATGAAACTGAGTGCTTATTTGGTGATGACGCCAATGGCAAGTTCATATTGCAGGATCATGCGGTAGCCGCTGAATGGATCGGTCGTTACCTTGATAATTTCTTTCGTAAACCTGGCGAGACGAGCGGTCCTATCCTTCCTAAATATTGGGAAGTGGTTAATGAACCTGATATGGAAATGAATAACGAAGGTCATTTTCCTTTTATGGTCAACTCGTGGGAAAACCTATTTGAGTATCACTCTTTGGTGGCTAAAGAAATACGCAACCGCTTGGGTGAAGATGCGCCATTAGTTGGTGGTATGACTTGGGGCCTGCATGATTTGGGCGGCGGTGACTTTTGGCGTCGCGCGACGGATCCAGATTGGTTCCATCGTTACGTAGGGACAAGTGAAGGTGACGAAGCATATAAAGCTATGGTTCATAGCTGGATTGATTCGTCTAAGTACTGGAGCTGGAACAGCGATATCTGGGGTGATTTTGCCCTGTGGGATATTGTCTGGAAGGGTTTTATGGATGCGGCAGGTGCCGATATGGATTTCTATTCAATCCATTTATATGATTGGGTAGCAGCGGGAACTGAAGATCCTTTTACCTCACCGACTAACGCTCCTATTGCTTATCGATATGGTGGTCCAACAGAAGCCGTATTTGAGATGGTTGAATGGTATCAGCAACATAAATTTGGTGAGCCTAAACCTTGGGTCGTTTCTGAGTACGGAGCTATTGTATCCAATGAACGCTTTGGTATGGATTACACCTTTGGTGACTGGAAGCATGTTGAAACATTTAACCGCATGTTTTTACAAATTCTAAAGCGCCCAGACATGGTTGAAAAATCTATGCCATTTGCGCCGGTTAAAGCAACATGGGGTTATACCGCAGATGCAGATGGAAACCCTCTGCGCTATGAGCCTTCGCTGATGCAAACAGACGATGTGGATTACATGTCTTCTGAAGCCGAATGGTACTTCTCAGATAAAATCCAGTGGTATGAACTGTGGTCTGATGTAAAGGGTACTCGTATTGATACCGCCTCGACGGATCCTGATATTCAGGTTGATGCTTATGTTGATGGTAATCATGCCTACCTTATTTTAAACAACATGGAGTGGGAAACCTCTACCGTTGATTTAAATACCTTTGGCTTGAACGGTAACAGCATTAAAGGCGTCAGTATGAAGCACTCGTACTTAGGACGAGGTTTAAGTGCGACAGAACCTGGTCGAGGTGTTATGGCTGAAGCGCAACTAGCATCACTGCCTGAAACACTAACAATTCCTGCTGGTTCAACCATTATTATCGATGTTGAATACAATAACCCTGTTGTGATCAATCAGCTTAATAATGAACGTAAATATTACGGTGAGAGTTTAAGTGGTGCCGGAACAGAAGACGGTGCAGTTCATCGCACAGGTCAAATGAGTGGCCCGATTACCGCACATGTAAATGGTGTGGATATTCCAGAAGAAGGTGAAGCGGTTGTACGTGTAACAGGTCGTTTTGTTGGTACTGCGATGGTTATTCATGGTCACTTCCACGAATTTACTATTAATGGCCACGAGATCCTTCCTGAGGTTGAAGTGCGTGAAATCGACGGCGAAGAAAAAAGTGTGTTTGATTTTATCGGAATGGATTATGCCAATACCCACCACAGCTACTTAAGAACCTTTGATATTCCGGTGCCGATTGAATACTTGAAAACCAATAACGAAATTACGGTGGGTGTTCAGCAAGGTGGCATTTACGCAAACGTAAATATTGTTGTTTGGGAGGCTAGCCGTGATCTAGCGCGTACTAGCGAAGCTAAATGTGATCCATGTGTGGATGTGAATAGCGTTAGCCTACCTTCTACTGGTGTAACGGTCGGTGAGCAATATTCGATTGCCCTTAACCCTGTTGTATTGCCAGAAAATGCTTCAGATAAAACCATGACGTGGACCAGTTCTGACCTAACGGTGGCGGCGGTGGATCCTCACGGTATTGTCACCGGTGTTGGTGCTGGTACAGCGACTATCACAGGCCAGACAAATAATGGCGGGAAAACGGTAGAAGCGCGTGTCAGCGTGACTAAAGTAGCTCCACGTGCAGTGCGTCTTATACCTGGGTCGTCTGAAATGTTTGTGCGAGGTAGTTTACAGTTGAGTGCCGATGTTCAACCGTTTAAGGCTAGTAATAAAGCGGTCACTTGGGCCTCACTTAATCATGCTGTTGCTACAGTGGATGCTGCAGGTTTAGTTACTGCTCATGCTCCTGGGCAAGTGACGATTACAGCTACAACAGCTGAAGGTAATAAAGTTGGCAATGCCACTATTGATGTTGTGACTGTAGCAGTTGAAGATATGGTTATTGCACCTGAGTTTGCCATTGTTCCGATGACGGAAAACTTCCAGCTCGATGCAATTATTTCTCCATCAAATGCCAGTAATATCAAAGTGGACTGGTCATCAAACAACCAAACTGTTGCCACAGTAGATGAAAGTGGTTTGGTGTCAGCTCTAGCAGTGGGGCGTGCCATTATTACTGGTATTTCAGATGATGGTGGTTATATCGGTGACGCAGAAATACAAGTGGTTAGTGTGGATTCTGATCCATTTTATGTTGAAGCTGAGTCATTTGTAGCTACCGGAGGTGAAACAGACGGGTTTTTAATCGATGCAGAAAAGGGCTTGATTAATTATAACCAAACGGGCGATTGGGCTGATTACAATGTTGATTTTGCTACGCCAGGTTATTACCAGTTTTCATTATTTGCCGGTACGCCAAATGACGCTACTGGGGTTGAAGTCTTTGTAGGTGATACCTCTATGGGTGCGCGTGGATTACCTAATACGGGAGACTACGATGGCATGCAAGAGGTGGTTGTCTCTAATGCGCTCTATGTTGCTAGTGCGGGTACCCATGCAGTACGTATTTTAAGCGTGGGTAGTGCCGGTGCTTGGCAATGGAATGCGGATAAAATTGGTTTTCGCCTATTGCTAGAAAGTGATGGTTCAGCACCGAGCCCTAGCCCATCTCCGTCGACTCCAGCTAGTCCTTTGCCTAGCCCAAGTGTAAGTCCTTCACCGAGCCCAAGCCCAAGTGTAAGTCCTTCACCGAGCCCGAGCCCAAGTGCTAGCCCTTTACCTAGCCCTAGCCCCAGCCAGTCTCCAATTGGCGGTGGTGACGTAGTTGTGGTTGAGCTTGAAAACTTCATCGGCACAGATCGCAACGGTGCAGCAGTTGGTGGTGATACTGTGAACGGCTTTAACAGCAATGGTTCTAGCATCAACTGGAATACGTCAGGTGATTACGCTGATTACAGTGTAAGCTTTACTCAGTCAGGTACTTACAACATTATTCTTGATGTTGCATCACCTATGACAGGTGAGCTTGGTGTGGCTGTTAGTCTTAACGGTGCACAAATTGCGGCTTCGAGCCTAAGTGCTACTGGTGATTGGGAAGACTACGAGGCACAAACGGTTGCTACTAACGTAAGTGTAGAGGCTGGTACTTACACATTGCGTGTACAAAGCCAAGGCGCTTCAGCATGGCAGTGGAACGCTGATAAGTTGAGATTCAACCTAGTTGAAGCAAGCGGTGGTCCTTCGCCTAGCCCAAGTGCTAGCCCTAGCGCTTCACCGTCTCCTAGCCCTGAGCCTAGCGATCAACCTAGCAGCAACCCAGGTCAGCCAATTGTTGTCGAAGGCGAGAACTTTGTTCAAACCGGCGGTGCTCAAGGTGGTTTCACTACCCGTACTTTCTGGGGCACCACGACCTTTGCTGATCATATCCTCACGGGTGGCTGGGCTGATTACACGGTTAGCTTTGCAGCTGACGGCGTATACGACCTAAGCTTTATTGCCTCTACTAATGAGGGCTCGGATAGTTCTGCCAAGATCTACATCGATGGTGTTTCAGTAGCCGAAGCAGCAATCACAGGCGAGAACTTAAATGTATTTACTGAGCACGCGGTGGCTAGTGGTCTAGCCATTAGTGCAGGTGAGCACACCATCCGCGTTGAAGCGATAGGTTCTACTCTTAAGTGGCACTGGTTCTTCGATAAAATGACGTTTACCGCGCAATAAATACCTAGCCCGGCTTAGGTCGGGCTTTATAAGTACTATCCCTCTTTAATGGCCCGAAGCGTATCGCTTGTGGGCCTTTTTTGTACTGTAGGATATTTTTTTATAAAAAAGCAAGGTGCTATGAGGGCTTGTTGTTTCGATTTATGTGTAAAAAAACCGATTGCAGAACAGTCGGGGCTTTTGGATTGAGCTGTTGAAGCTTAATACTTAAACTTCAACAATCTCAGTGACAGAAATACGCTGGTCTTCTTCAGCTTTTTTTACAAGCTTTCGATTTGTTCGAAGCTCATGCCTAGAAGATTTCATCGCTCATGCCGTTGACCTTGCTTGTGTATTTAATGTACTCAGCTGGAGTAGGTAGCTTACCTAAGGTAGCACGAACAGAAGTATTGGACAGCTCAAATGCTTGTTCAACTGGCAGGCCATCAATGCCTTCAATTTGGTGGATGATATTGCTTATAGCATCACGTTAACGGCTGTGTAGCGTTGAAAAGCTGAAGTGGAGTAGAAGGTTTAGAAGCCACTCCTTAAGCTTTGCCTATATGGAAGCTTAAGGAGCGAGCGGGGAAGGACTTGATAAAGGCCTAGAGAAAGGCCTTTACCTCTGATTTAGCCAACAATGCGTACAGGCTCAGCCGATGGCTCGGTTGTTAACTCTTCACTCGGAGGCGCGAAGCGAGTTAGGTCGATGCCTTCAACAGCTGCGGTGTACTCTGCAATCGTTGGGAAACGGCCCAAGATGGCAGATAGCACAACAAGCGGAGTAGAGCCAAGTAGTGACTCACCTTTCTTCTCTGCAGAGTCAGCAACAACGCGGCCTTGGAATAGGCGAGTCGAAGTGGCGATAACGGTATCACCTGGCTCGGCTTTTTCTTGGTTACCCATACAAAGGTTGCAGCCTGGGCGCTCTAGGTAAAGGATGTTGTCGTACTTGGTACGCGCTTCGCCTTTAGGATTGGCATCGTCAAATACGAAACCTGCGTATTTTTCAAGGATTGCCCAATCGCCTTCGGCTTTCAGCTCATCAACAATGTTGTAGGTTGGTGGTGCAACAACAAGTGGCGCCTTAAAGGTGATTTCGCCTTGCTTCTCTAGGTTGCGAAGCATTTGCGCGATGATCTGCATGTCGCCTTTGTGCACCATACAGGAGCCAACAAAACCAAGGTCTACCGGGCGGCCTTCGTAGAAGGAAACCGGACGGATGACATCGTGGGTGTAGCGCTTAGACACGTCGTCGTTGTTAACGTCTGGGTCAGCGATCATAGGCTCGGCGATTTGGTCTAAATCAACCAAGACTTCAGCGTGGTACTTAGCGTTGTTGTCCGGTGCCAGTGCTGGCTGCTCGCCAGACTTGATACCTGCAATACGCTCGTCCGCAAGCTTGATAAGGCCAGCAAGGGTCTTAGCTGCGTTATCCATGCCTTTGTCGATCATGATCTGGATACGGCTCTTCGCAAGCTCGATAGACTCGATCAAGGTTTCGTCATTAGAGATACAGATAGAGGCTTTAGCCTTCATCTCTGCAGTCCAGTCGGTAAAGGTGAAGGCTTGGTCAGCTAACAAAGTACCGATATGTACTTCAATGATACGCCCTTGGAACACGTTCTCGCCGCCAAATTGCTTAAGCATTTGCGCTTGAGTCGCGTGTACCACGTCGCGGAAGTCCATGTGGCTGGCCATTTTGCCTTTGAAAGTCACTTTGACTGACTCTGGGATTGGCATGGTGGCTTCACCGGTGGCCAATGCCAAGCCAACGGTACCTGAGTCTGCACCGAAAGCGACACCCTTAGACATACGGGTGTGCGAGTCACCACCGATGATGATGGCGCGGTCGTCGATGGTCAGGTCGTTAAGCACCTTGTGGATCACGTCGGTCATTGCGTGGTAATCGCCTTTCGGGTCACGCGCCGTGATCAAACCAAAGTCGTTCATGAACTTCATTAGCTTGGGGATGTTCGCTTGCGCTTTTTTGTCCCAAACAGAAGCGGTGTGACAACCAGACTGGTAGCCGGCATCTACGTCGGACGAGATAGTTGAAGCGGCCATGGCTTCTAGCTCTTGCGCAGTCATTGGGCCGGTGGTGTCTTGCGAGCCCACGATGTTCACTTTAACGCGTACGTCGGAACCTGCGTGTAAGTTAGCTTCTGAGGCTACGCCCACTGCATTGCGGTTGAAGATTTTTTCTACCGCGGTAAGGCCTTGGCCTTCAATGCTGATTTCTTTCGCTGGTGCGTAAACCAATGGCGCTTCAACACCCAAGGTTTCTGCTGCTAGAGTTTGTAGCTTCTTACCGAATACAACCGCGTAAGAACCGCCGGCTTTCATGAATTCCACTTTTTGTGGTGTGAAAGCAGAGGCTACGTCAACAAGCTCTTGGTCGCCGTTGTAAAGCTTCTTAGCTTTGGTATCGATGGTCAAAACAGTGCCAGTGGCAACTGAATATGCTTCTTCTAATACTGGATCGCCGTTTTCATCTTTAACTACGTTGCCAGCTTCGTCGGTCTTCTTAACCCAGTTTTTAAGGTCAAGACCGATACCGCCAGTTACGCCAACGGTAGTTAAGAAGATAGGCGATATGCCGTTAGTACCAGCAACTACAGGCGCTATGTTGATAAACGGAACGTAGGGGCTCGCTTGCTTACCGGCCCACAAGGCTACGTTGTTCACACCGGACATACGCGAAGAACCCACACCCATGGTGCCTTTCTCGGCGATCAGCATAACTTTTGCGTTAGGGTGTTTCTTTTGTAGCGCAGCGATTTCCTGTTGGGCTTCTGGCGTGATCATGCACTGGCCATGAAGCTCGCGGTCGGCACGCGAGTGCGCTTGGTTACCCGGAGAAAGTAAGTCGGTCGAGATATCGCCTTCACCTGCAATAAAGGCCACAACGTCGATTTTCGCGTCGATTTCTGGCAAGTTGGTAAAGAACTCGGCTTTTGCGTAGCTCTCTAGAATGTCTTTACAGATTGGGCAGCCTTTTTCGAAGGCCGCCTTTAAGCGCGCGGTATCGGCGTCGTATAAGAAGACTTGAGTCTTAAGTACGTCGGCCGCTTGTTTAGCGATGGCTGCGTCAGTGCCGTCAATCACTAGGTCAAGCAACACTTCAATAGAAGGGCCGCCTTTCATGTGCGAAAGTAATTCAAAGGCGAAATCAGCGCTGATTTCAGCAACAGTCGCTTCACCTAAGATGATTTCTTTAAGGAATTTCGCTTTTACGCCCGCAGCGCTGGTGGTACCAGGCAGGGTGTTGTAAATGAAGAAATTAAGGGAATCGGCGCGGTGCTCGTGGCCTTCGTCCTTAATTTGCTCAATGATTTCAGATAGTAGATCTGCGCTATCAATCGGTTTTGGATGCAAGCCCAGCTCGTTTTTGCGGGTCTCGATTTCCTCTAGGTATTGAATGTATAAACTCACTTTAGGCCTCCTGGGTAAGAATGTTGGTTTTTTTTGAAGGCTCGAAAAGATCAATACCGAGAGCTGCACGTTCTTTGACGTGTGCACGATAGGCTTCTAACACGATTGTTTGTCCTCTTTATAGGTTTTAGTTACTCAGTAAGCAGGATCGCTGCCAACTGAGGCTATCAGCCGCCGTGGCTGATGGTCGGGCTATCAATAGCCGCTATATTCTGGGCGCGTATTCTAGCCTAAAACTTGATCTGAGTTAAGGTGGCGCATAGGCAAGTGAAGCTATAGAATCGCGGGCCGATCTATTAGTGAGTCTTACAGGAAGAAACTTGACCATCATTGCACGCGCTTTAAGCCCTTGTGTGGGTATTTGTTCAACAGGTATTGGCGATTCCGTTTGTCGTGGCTGTAAGCGTTTTATGAATGAGGTGATCGACTGGAATAGCTACAGCGAGGAGCAGAGGCAGCTGATCGTGCAACGCCTAAGCAGCTTGGTTCGCCAAGTGGCCGAGCCCCTTGTTGAGATCTATGACGAGGCTTTGCTTAAACAAAGCCTCGACTTTCAAAAGGTGAGATACGATAAAACCGCTGGTCCTTATTTGTGGTTACACGAGCTCTTGCAGGTCGGGGCTTCGACTATTGCAAGCCTTGAGCCTTTTGGCTGCAGAATAAAGTCGGCTTATCAAGGCTGGAGCCTGAGCGAAATCAAGCAGCAGATAGACCGCGATTTTTATACTCTGTCTGAAGTGCACTTTGAACGCTACTTTCAGCATCATTCTGATTAGCAAGTGCACCATAAACGACCATATAACGAGTAAGCAATGAGCCAAATTACCGAAGCGATCCACGCCTTTCTTTTATGCCCAACCCCAGATGCTTGGATAGAGTGGGCCAAAGGTGAACCTGAAACCATGCTGATAGATCACGCCAACTGTGAGAAAAAAGCAGCAGGCACCGCACTTAATCTTATGTATCGCTACATAGACGACTTTGAGTTATTAAACAAAATGTCACGTTTGGCTCGCGAAGAGCTGCGTCATTTTGAGCAAGTGATTGCAATCATGAAAAAGCGCGGTATTAAATACAAGCCGGTCTCGGCGTCGCGCTATGCTGCAGAGTTACGTAAGCCCATCAGCACTTATGAACCTAAGCGTTTGATTGACACCTTGATTGTTGGTGCGATTATCGAAGCGCGTTCTTGTGAACGTTTTGAAAAGCTTGCGCCATATTTGGATGAGGAACTGCAGAAGTTTTACTTATCACTGCTTAAGTCTGAAGCGCGACATTTTGAAGATTATTTGAAACTGGCGCAAAAGACAGCCGGTGAAGAAAGTATCGAGCCTCGTGTGCAGGAGTTTTTAGAGTTAGAGCGTTCTTTAATTGAGAGTACAGACGGTGAGTTTCGCTTTCACTCCGGGGTCCAGGCTTAACTGGCCCTGCGTTTCAGCCAGCTGGTTAATATAGTTGGTGGCGATCGGTCTAATTCGTCGTCTTCTTTTTTCTGCACATGTTCCTGCCAGTCTTTATGCAAGAGCTCGGCTGTGTTTTCACTGTTTTTGGCTTCTGAAAACAAAAAGCCCTGAGCCATATCACAGCCCATCGCTAGTAGGCTCTCAAGCTGCCCTTTGGTTTCTACACCTTCGGCTATCACGCTTAAACCTAAGTTGTGGGCAAGATGGATAATAGCCTTAACAATGGCGTTGCTGTCTTCAAGGCTATTGAGTGCCGCTATTAAGCTGCGATCTATCTTAACCGTGCTTAAGGGCAGTTGGTGTAAGTGGTTCATCGAACTGAAACCACAGCCAAAGTCATCGATTAACAACTCGCAGTTTAATTTACGTATTTCATTCAGTTGTTCTATATGCTTGTTGTCTTCTTGCAGTAGGCTGATTTCAGCCAATTCAAGCTTGAGACTATCTGGCTGTAAAGGGTGGGCTGTTAAGCTGCTTTCTAAGTCTTTAATTAACTGTTTAGATGAAAATTGACGGCTTGAGATATTAATCGACATGCCTATTAAGGGGCTGACTTGCTTTTGCCAGGTAGCTAGTTGCTTGCAGGCCGTGTCGACAACCCATTGTCCTAAGCTGTGAATGACTGAGCTTTTATTGGCATGGTTGATAAATTCAGCAGGTAAAATCGTATGTGTTTTGCTCATATTCCAGCGTAATAATGCTTCTAGGTGCACGGTTCGCCAGCTAGTTAGATTGACGATGGGCTGGTAGTGCAACTCTAAATGTTCTTGTTTGAGTGCAATCCGTAGGCGGGTTTCAACGTCGCTAATGTGCTTGTTTTCGTTGAGCAGTTGCAGATCAAAAAGGTAGAAGCGATGGTTTTGTTTTTTGGCAAAGATCAGGGCGCTGTCTGCATCTTGTAAGATTTGTTCTGCTGTTTGGTATTGGCTATCAACTAACACACCACCAATGGTCGGCGAGCAGGCAGCTATTTCTCCATCAAGCTCCATTGGCTTGTCTAGTGCTTCTTCAAGTTCAGCAATATAACTTTGCAGGTTTTCTTCTGTTGCGCAGTCATCTACCAGAATCGCAAAGTCATCGGTACTTAAATGGGCTGCCATATCTTGAGGACGTAAGCATCGATGTAGGCGTTTTCCTATTTCAACCAAAAAGTGATCATTGAGATGGAGGCTGTGACGTTCTGCTTCTTCTGCTTTTGGCTGAAAATTAATGATCAGTATCGCAAAGCGATAAAAGCGGTCGCGACTTCTGCGTGATAAGGCATTTTCACTGCGCTGGATAAAACGATTTTTATTGGCAAGGCCGGTGAGCTCATCGTGTGTACTGAGGTATTTAAGCCGAGCTTGGGTAAGCTTGAGTTCAGTTTCATCGGTAATTAGAAGAAACCAGCTCTTGTCTGCAGCTTGCTCTAGTTCTAGCTTTAGCCAAAGAGGCTTGCCATCGTGGCGCCTAGTATCTATGTGCAGCTCGTGATGGCCATGCATATATTGAGCTTGTTTACAGGCATCGTCTAATTGACTTAAACCAAGGTCGTTTAAGGTCAGCGGAGCCGAGCTTTGCTCTGTTGGGGGGCGCTCGCCACCTAATAGTAGTTTTCGAGCTGAGTCACTGATGTCAATCACGTGCTTATCAAAGTGTACAAGTGCGGCACCGTGAGCGTGCTTAAGCTCATCAAAAGCTTCACTGCTCTTTTGGGTAGGGCTGCTGTTATGGGCCAGCAGCTTTTGGTCTAACTCACTAAGTACGGCTTTGATGTCTTGGCTTAGTTCAGCCGCTTGCAGTTGGTAGTTTTCAAGCAGTTGACTTAGCTCTGAGCTGAAAGGTGTGCTCATTCGTGTTCCTGTAGTGCTTTGGTGGCTCGACATATCGCAGTGTGGCTCGCTGCGTACAGCAGACGACTTTCAACCGTGGTTGAAAACCTACTGCCTATAAGTCTAGTAGGACGAAAAGAGGTTAGGCGGGATGTTTCAAGAACGTTTAGATCTAAGGCGTAAAGCTAAGCTAGGCTTTGGTTTGGCGCTTAATGCATCTTTTGGGGCTGCTTGAAGTGCAGTCGCTTTTTACGGGCATGTGCCTCGTATTTTGGTTCTGTTGTTAAGAGGGGCAGAAACGCAGTAAGCACCTTCTGCCCCAGCAAACATCGATTTAACTTAAGCGACGCTTACTTTCTCAATAATCACGGGCTCAACAGGTACATCTTGGTGGCCCATCATGCTGCCGGTTTTGACAAGGCGGATTTTATCAACCACGTCCATGCCTTCAGTGACTTTACCAAATACACAATAACCCCAGCCTTGGCTGTCTTTAGAGCTGAAGTTTAAGAAGTCGTTATCTTTAATGTTGATAAAAAACTGAGCGCTGGCACTGTGTGGATCCATGGTACGAGCCATCGCAATGGTGCCTTTGTCGTTCTTTAGGCCATTATCAGCTTCGTTTTCTACTGGCTCGCGAGTGTCTTTTTGCAGCATGTCTTCATCAAAACCACCGCCTTGTACCATAAAGCCATCAATGACACGGTGGAAAATAGTGCCACTGTAGTGGCCATCTTCGGCGTATTGCTTGAAGTTGGCAGCGGTCTTTGGTGCCTTTTCAAAGTCGAGTTCGAGGACAATATCACCAAAGTTTGTATGAAGAGTGATCATTAGGGGCTCCGTAAGCTCATTAATTCGTTGCTAGCCCTTTGCGGGCGGCGAGAGGCCGCTATAATACGCGCTTTCTTCGCGTGGGCAAAAACAAAAGCCACGTGCCTGTATCCTATAAAACGACAGCGATCATGACCGAGAACGAAAAGCCATTGAATTTTCTTGAGCAAATTATTACCAATGACCTCGAGACCGCGACGACTCAAAAAGTTATAACGCGTTTCCCGCCTGAGCCAAACGGCTTTTTACACATTGGTCATGCCAAGAGCATCTGCCTTAACTTCGGTTTGGCAGAGCGCTTTGGCGGCGAGTGCAATTTGCGTTTTGATGATACCAACCCAGCTAAAGAAGAGCAGGCCTACGTAGAAGCCATCAAGAAAGACGTAGAGTGGTTGGGTTTTAAGTGGGCCGGTGAGGTGCGTTATGCCTCTAGCTATTTTGATACTTTCTATGAGTGGGCTCAGCACCTTATTAAAGAGGGTAAAGCCTATGTCTGTGATCTTAACCCAGAGCAGGCGCGAGAGTACCGAGGCTCGTTGACAGAACCTGGTAAAGCAAGCCCGAACCGTGAGCGCAGCGCCGAAGAGAGCTTAGATTTGCTCGAGCGTATGAAGAACGGTGAGTTTGATGAAGGCTCTAAAAGCTTACGAGCCAAAATCGATATGGCCAGTGGCAACATCAATTTGCGCGATCCTGTCCTGTACCGTATTCGCAAGCAGCATCACCACCAAACCGGTGACAAGTGGTGTATTTACCCGTCTTATGACTTTGCTCATGGCCAAGAAGATGCCATTGAAGGTGTGACGCACTCGATTTGTACTTTAGAGTTTGCCGATCACAAACCACTATATAACTGGTTTATTGAAAATCTACCGGTACCCAATACGCCGACTCAATATGAGTTTGGCCGTTTGAACTTGAACTACACCGTGACGTCTAAGCGCAAACTGAAGCAATTGGTTGATGAGGGTGTGGTTGATGGTTGGGACGATCCACGTATGCCGACCATCGCCGGTTATCGCCGTCGAGGTTATACACCAGCTAGCCTGCGTAAGTTCTGTGACATGATCGGCGTTACTCGCTCAGATGGTGTGGTTGATGTAGCCATGTTAGAGCACGCTATCCGCGATGATTTGGATAAAAACGCGGCGCGAGCGATGTGTGTATTGAAACCCTTAAAGGTGGTGTTAACTAATTACCCTGAAGGGCAAACCGAAGACCTAAGTATTGCCGGTTCGCCCAATCGCGATGACCTACCTGCGCGAACGCTGCCCTTTGGTCGAGAAGTCTTTATTGATCAAGAGGACTTCCGCGAAGAGGCCAACAAAAAATTTAAGCGCTTGGTGATTGGCAAACGCACCCGTTTACGTGGTGCTTATGTGATTGAAGCGGATGAAGCAATTAAAAATGATGCCGGTGACATCATCGAGGTAAGAGCGCGAGTGATCGAAGATACAGTAGGTAAAGATCCTGCCGACGGCGTGAAACCTAAAGGTGTTATTCAGTGGGTAGCCGCTCATAAAAACGCCAAGTTCGAAGTTCGTCTTTACGATCGCTTATTTAATGTTGAGGCGCCTGGTGCTGGTGGAAAAGACTTCCTCGACGATGTTAACCCAAACAGTTTGAGTGTTGTCAGTCAGGCTTTGGGTGAAATTGGTTTGCTTGATGCCGCTCCAGAGCAGGGCTATCAATTTGAACGTATTGGCTATTTTTGTCGCGACAGTAAAGAGCAAGGCCTTGTCTTTAACCAAACCATTGGTTTGAGAGACAGTTTCAACAAGCCAGCCTAAGCCGAGTTAAATGGAAACAACGATGACTTTTACAATTTACAATACCGCGACTCGCAGCAAAGAGCCCTTTGAACCTCTTAACCCAGAGCGTGTACTGATGTATGTGTGTGGGCCTACCGTGTACAACCTTGTGCACATTGGCAACGCGCGCCCAGCAGTTATTTTTGATTTATTAAAGCGTGTATTAGATACGCTTTATCCCGAGGTGGTTTACGCGCGTAACATCACCGATATCGACGATAAAATCATGAAAGCGGCAGCTGAAAGCCAGCGTTCAATTGAAAGCATTTCAAATGAATACGCTGATGCTTATGTGGCTGATATGGCCGCGCTTAATGTGTTGCAGCCAACCCTTTCACCTAAAGCGACAGATCACATCCAGCCCATGCTCGATATGATTCAAAGCTTGGTTGATAAAGGCCACGCTTATGCGGCAGAAGGGCATGTGCTCTTTGATGTTCGCTCTATGCATGATTACGGCAAGCTCAGTAATCGCAGCTTAGAAGACATGCTTGAAGGTGCGCGCGTGGAAGTGGCTCCGTATAAAAAATACGGGGGTGACTTTGTTTTGTGGAAGCCAAGTTCCAATGATGAGCCCGGTTGGGACAGCCCTTGGGGCCGTGGTCGCCCTGGTTGGCATCTTGAGTGCTCTGCCATGATCGCAGAGCACTTGGGTGAGAGCATCGACATTCACGGTGGTGGTCGCGACCTTGTTTTTCCTCATCATGAGAATGAGCGGGCGCAAAGCCAGTGTGCTCACGGTGGCAAACAGTTTGTAAAATACTGGATGCACAATGGTTATATCAATATTGATGGCGAGAAGATGTCTAAGTCCTTGGGCAATTTCCGCACGGTACGAGGTTTGTTGGAGCAGTATCACGGAGAGGTAATCCGCTTTGCATTGCTGTCGGCACATTACCGCTCAGAGCTCGACTTCTCAGCCAGTTTACTTGATCAAAGCAAAGCCTCTCTCGATGGTTTGTATACGGCCTTGCGCAGCAGTGCATCGTTGCCGAGTGTTGAGGTTGATATTAAAGAGCATGCCGCTTTTAACGCCTTGCTTGACGATTTAAACAGCGCCTTGGCGATCAGTGAATTACACGCTTTAGCGAAAGAATTAAACCGAGATGGTGAGAACGCGAAACCTGAAACCCGTGCAAGCTTGTTAAAGCTTGGTCAGCTACTGGGGTTATTTTCCGTGGATGCTGAAACTTGGTTTAAAGGTGAAGCCAGCGATGATGACGCCGCTATTGACGCCTTGGTTTTAGAGCGAGATGAAGCAAAGCTTGCTAAAAACTGGGCTAGGGCGGATGAAATTCGCGATGAGCTCAAAGAGCTAGGCATCGTTTTGGAAGACAGTAAAACAGGCAGTACTTGGCGACGCGCTTAATGACTAATTATCGAGCTATTGAGGCTAGGTTTTCACGACTACGTGCAAACAAAATTTTTGAAACCTTTGTGATTGCGGTCATTATATTTTCCGCTTTGGTCATCGGTGTAAAAACCTACGAAATCCCGCCTTTTATTGATAAGTTTGTACGTATCTTAGATTGGGGTATTACCGCCTTTTTTATGATTGAAATCACCATTCGATTTATTGGTGATGAGGATAAAAAACGTTTTTTTACTAAAGGTTGGAATGTTTTTGATACCTTGATCGTACTGGTAAGTATTATTCCGATTGATGATAGTGAGCTTGCGATTGTCGGGCGTTTGGTGCGTATATTCCGAGTGCTCAGGATGGTCAGTATTATTCCTGAATTGCGAATGCTGCTTAATTCTTTGCTTAAAGCACTGCCGCAGCTTGGTTATGTCGCTTTAATGCTGTTTATTATTTTTTATATTTATGCGGCCGTCGGCTCTACTTTTTTTGCCAGTATCAACGAGGTGCTCTGGGGCGATATCGCCATCAGTATGCTGACCTTGTTTAGGGTGATGACCTTTGAGGATTGGACTGATGTAATGTATGAAACTCAAGCGGTTTACCCTTTGAGTTGGACATTCTTTATCAGCTTTATCTTTTTAACGGCTTTCGCTTTTTTAAATATGGTGATTGGTATTGTGGTCAGCGTATTAGAAAAAGAGCAGCGCGCAGCTGAAGAAGATCCGCATGAACGTATTACTAAAGAGTTAAGCGAGGTGCGTGCTGAGCTACGCAGCTTGCAAGACTTATTGAAGCAGCAACACAAATAATCTTTTAGTACTTGGCTGTTTATCGCTGGCTATATTTAAACGAATGTTGAGGTGAAATGTGGGAAAGTTTATTGGTGCTGCCATTGGTTGGTTAACCCTTGGGCCTATAGGCGCTTTTTTGGGTTTTTTTGCAGGCTACTTTTTTGACAAGGGGCGCAGCTCGATTAAACAGAGTTTTAGCCCAGAAGAGCGCGCTAAAGTTGAGCACGCTTTTTTTAGTGCTTTATTTCCTGTGTTAGGCTATTTGGCTAAGGCTGATGGCCGTGTGAGTGAAGCCGAAATTGCCAGCACGGATGAGATGATTCGTCGTATGGGCTTAAGTGAAACTCAGCGTTCGGAAGCCATTACCTTGTTTCAGCAGGGTAAGGCCGATAACTTTGATTTACACGGCGCTTTACACGAGTTTAGTGATGTATGCGGTCGCTATGGGGATCTTAAACGTCAGTATTTAAGCTACCTAATTACCTTGGCTTTTGCTGATGGTCAGCTGGATCCTGCCGAGGAACAGGTCTTAACCCAAGTTGCTTCTCAAATTGGTTTTTCCAATTTTATGTTTCAGCAGTTGCTGGGCATGATCAAAGCGCAAATGGCATTTCGTGAAAAGCAACAAAGCTCTGGTCAGTATCAGCAAGGGGGAGCTTATTCGCAACGCAACTCGGCTTCAGATCTGGCTTTAGCGTATAAGGCATTAGGTGTAGAGCAAAGTGTGAGTAACGATGAGCTTAAGCGCGCCTACCGTAAATTGATGAGTGAAAATCATCCGGATAAATTGGCTGGCCGTGGCTTACCAGAGGCGATGATTAAACAGGCTACTGAGCGCTCGCAAGAGATTCAAACCGCTTACGATCTTGTAAAGAAAAGTCGAAAGTAGGGGCAAAGCGAGTGAATAAGCGGTTAACCACATGTTTTAGTTTGCTTGCTTTTTTTCTGCTTTCATCGTTTGCGCAGGCTTGGTCGGCGCAAGTACACAGACAAATTTCAGATGCGGCTTTTGTTCGTCTGAGCTCAGAGCAGCAGCACTACTATTCTGAGCTACTTAAATACATGCCTCGCCAAGATCTATCTTTTGCAGACTTAAGCGCTTGGGTCGACAGTGTTAAGCGAGATAATCTTGCTGAGCTTTATCAGCAGCAAATCCCCGATTCCTTACGGGCTTTTTCTGCTACTGATAGTTCAAAGTGGCATTGGAGCAATGCTTACCTTGTACGATCCGAAGGTGCTGAAAAATGTAAAGTGGCAAATAAGGGACAGCTTGAAGCGGCTTTTGTGGCCTTGGACTCGGCGCTGAAAAGTGAGCAACTAAGCCCAGAGCAAGAAGCGTTGTCTTTGGCTTTTTATATTCATTTACTCGAAGATGCACATCAACCATTGCATACCGCGACCTTGGTCAGAGCAAATTGCCAAACCGATCGAGGAGGTAATGACTTCTGTTTGCTTAAGCGTGCAGGTCATTGCGTGATGAACTTGCATAGCTATTGGGATTCCGCTTTTAGTGCGGCTAAAGACAGCCGTTTTTTTAACGCTATGCCTTTGCAGGCTGCTTCTTCTTTACCTATGAGTATGCAGATGAACCTTGTGCTTGCTGAAGGTCAGCAGCTCGCTAAGGATGTATATAAAACCAATGAAAACCGCATGCCGCATTCTAACTATCAAAAGTGGGGTGACAAAGTTGCGCGGCAACGTTTAGAAAAAGCCGTTAGCCGTGTTTATTACGCTTTAGATCAGCATTGGCAGAGACAGCAAGTTAAGAACTAAGGTTTGCATTACACAGGTTTAAAAAGGCAATGATGGGCTCTATTAAGCAGAACTGCGTTAACAAAAACAATCATAAAACTCTCGTTATAAGTGGCTGTTCAACAGGCATTGGCAAGGCTGCCGCAGAGCTACTGTCGGCGCGAGGTTACCATATCGTTGCTGGTGTTCGAGACCTAAGTGTAAAAGATAGCTTAAGGCTTTCGGATAATGATGTTGTTTGGCCTTTAGATTTATCCTGCTCTGAATCCGTTCAGGCTTTTGCCAAGCGTGTGATCGAGGAATATGGTGATACTCTGTTTGCATTGTTTAATAATGCCGCTTATGGGCAGCCAGGTGCAGTAGAAGACTTAAGTCGCGATGCTCTGCGCAAACAGTTCGAGCCCAACTTGTTTGGCACTCACGAGCTGACAGCATTGTTACTACCTACGCTTTTAGAAAAAAGTGATGCACGTATCGTTCAAAACAGTTCGATTCTGGGCTTTATTGGCATGCCCATGCGTGGTGCTTATGTGGCTAGCAAATTTGCTCTAGAGGGCTTAAGTAAAACCATGCGTATGGAGCTGTCTGATACGGGTGTAAAAGTTAGCTTGATAGAACCCGGACCTATTCTTAGTGCTTTTCGGGCGAATGCCTTAATTGCCTTGGAAGAAAATATCGATTTTGATAAGAGCCGTCATGGCTGGCGCTATGTCGCTGCAATGGCTCGGCTGAGCAAGAAGGGTGCTACATCTAAATCGACTCTGCCACCTGAGGCTGTCGTAGATAAGCTGATTCACGCATTAGAGAGCCCCACCCCCAAGAAGCACTACTATGTAACCACCCCCACATATGTAATGGCTGTGTTGACCAGAATACTGCCTAGCCGTTGGGTAGATAAAATCTTACTGAAATATGCAAAGGGTGAGTGATAAATTAAGGCTTATCTTCTTTGGTGGAAAGAATTAACTTATTGTCAGATAGTTCCAGGGCAACATCTGAATCAATGGTCATGTGTTCGCCAGCAATGAAGTCGAGATTCCATACTTCTGAGTCTACAGACAGATTATCTCCGCTAATCTCAAGAGTCTTACCATCAACATCTTTGAGGGAGAATGTGTAACTGATCATCTGCTTTTTTATTTCTTCTAAATCCTGGTTTGACTTGTCGGCTGCTTCTTTTATGGATTCAATTTTCTCATGGTCTTTGTAGATGTTTCTCTCTTTCCACCTAATGACAATAGCCATTGTTGAGCCTATAAGAATACCTGTGTACAACAATCCGATGAGGGCCTCACTACCAGCCATTAATCTTGCTGCTGTACTTGTTGGTGTAATCTCCCCATATCCTAGTGTGGTGAATGTGACTAATGAGTAATAGATCATCGTTGGGAGGTTCTTGATATTTTCACCTTCAGGGCCTGTGAGATCTAACTTCAGATACACAAGGGCATAGAAAATGATTATCAGCGGCAGACTCACGCTCATGAGCATTACTAGGCGACCGAATGTACGTGCGATCATATAAGTTAGTGAGGACAATAAAGCCGCGACGAACAACAACGTTATTACCGCATTACGCCCAACTGTATCAGGGAGTGAAAATAGGTCGATTAATTTCATCATAGCCGCCCCTGATGGGACTCCTATTAGAAGCCACAACCATCTAGGATGCTTTCGGTCTTTACTGTCTATTTGAGGCACTTTCGTAACATCTTGATTCAATTGACTTTGTTGTACTCAATTCAACCATAAGAATAAGAAGTTGTGAACAATTGGGTTGTCCATAATTAAAATGGATACGTTATACTCCTGCGATTCGCGGTGCCTACGTCACGACTAAGTTTGCATTGGAGGGTTTAAGCTCAACCATGCGTATGGAGCTGGCTGATACGGGTGTAAAAGTTAGCTTGATAGAACCCGGACCTATTCTTAGTTCTTTTCGGGCGAATGCCTTAATTGCCTTGGAAGAAAATATCGATTTTGATAAGAGCCGTCATGGCTGGTGCTATGTCGCTGCAATGGCTCGGCTGAGCAAAGAGGGGCCTACATCCAGTTCTACGCTGGGACCTGAAGCTGTCGTTGCTAAACTCATTCATGCCCTCGAGAGCCCAAAACCTAAGGCTCATTATTATGTCTGCAAACCAACCATACATTATGGCTTTTCTAACCCGTGTTTTACCTTCTGTTTGGATAGATAAAATTCTATTGAAGTATGCCAAAGGTGAGTGAAGTACAAAACAGTCTGTACTTATAGCACCAGCTTGAGAAGTGATGCTTGATCTTCAGTGCCGAAAGACGATCTGTCATCTAAAGTAACATTTATTTGATAAGCTGGGCTGCTTAAAACGTAATAGGCGCCTATGCTTCCTATAGTGCTGTCTAATATGGAGGTAAGTTGGGCTTGAGGTTTTTAGTTCTTTGTTTATGGCTTTTTGTCATGCCTCAGCCTTCCTCCGCTCAGGTTGATAAGAACCTGAGCATTGCTTTTTATATAGAAAGCGGCAGTCATCGCAAAGCGATTGTGGATCAGATGAACCACTTTCGTAATCTGCACCCTGATATTGAATTGGATGTTCAGCTCTTCCACGGTGAAAAATACCCTCTAAAAGTAGAGCAGTGGTTAGGTAGTGGCAGTGGCCCTGATGTGCTTTATTGGCACGGCGGGCAGCAAATTAAATACTATTCCGACCAAGGTCAGCTCAAAGACTTGGCTGCCTTTTGGCAGAAAAACAACTTCGATCGCTTGTATGCTGGGGCAAGCCGTCAGGCTGTTGAATTTGGTGGCGCCATTTATGGTATTCCAGTTATGCAGCAGCTTTGGGGTATCTTTTACCGAGTGTCATTACTAAAGCAGAAGGGCATAGCCGTACCTGATACTTGGGAATCTATGCTCAATGCCTGCGCTAAAGCAAAAGAGCAACAAGTGAGGCTTTTTGCTTTTGGAGCACAAACTCCGTGGATGGCGCATGGTTGGTTTGACTATTTAAACCTTAGAATCAATGGCTTACAGTATCATCGGGCTTTGCTAAGTGGTGATTTATCGTATTTGGATAAAGGGGTCATCAATACCTTAGAGCACTGGAAGTTACTGCTCGAGCAGGACTGTTTTAATGACAATATCGATGATTTCTCTAGGGATAGCGCTGTTCCTTTAATGTATCACGGGCGGGCTTTAATGATGTTGAATTTCTCCTTGTCGCGAGTTCCTGCAAAGCTTGAGGGCGATTTTGATTTTGCCGCTTTCCCTAGTATTGATCCATCCATTCCTCAATACACACTTGCTCCAGTGGAGGTGTTTATCGTGCCGACTTATGTTAATTGGCGGGCTGAGCTTGAACTTATGCTGCAATTTTTGGCATCTGCAGATTTTCAGGATGGTTTTAATGAGGCAACCCGTGTCGTTTCTGCTAATAAATTCGGAAAAACACCGTCTACTAGATTAACGGCGAGCCAAGCCGCGTATTTGCGCTCATCGCCCGGTGGTATCCAATATTTTGATAGAGATACCCGTTTTGATTTTGCTCAGCATACACCAGAGATCTTTATCGATTTTATGCGTGATAGAGACGTGAAACGCTGTGCGCATAGGTTGGAAAGTCTAAGGTTGAAGGTCTTTAGTCAATAACGTTCCTAGGCGCCTTAAGTTCGTGTGCGCGCATAGTTTCAAAGATGATTAAGCGATGCCTGTCACACGGTTGATTGCTGATATCTCTCATAGCCCCTTGAATAAAGCTTTATAGATCTTGCACTAAAACTAAGCACGTATTTCGCGTAAGATGGCGGCCACCTAAAGTTAGTAGCTAGGAATGCACCATTAAACGGTCTGATTTGGAGTAAGGCAGCTTGAGGTTTTTAGTCTTTTATATATACATCTTTATCCTGTTATCGCCTGCTCAGGTTGTGGCGGAAAAGAGTCTCAGTGCGGGTTTCTACATTGTGAATGGCGATCATCGCCATGCCATTATGGATGAAATGAATCGCTTTCGTAGTTTATATCCCGATATTGACCTAGATCTTCAGCTGCATCACGGTGAAGAATATACAAAAAAAGTAGATCAGTGGTTAAGTCAAGGTAAGGGTCCTGATGTGCTTTATTGGCACGGTGGTCAGCAGGTGAAATATTACTCTGATCGAGGTTTGTTAAAAGATATCAGTGCTTTTTGGAAGGCAAAGCAGTACGACAAGTTTTTTTCTGCTCCGGGCCGTAAAGCCGTTGAGTTTGATGGTGGTATTTATGGTATCCCTGTTATTGAGCAGTTGTGGGGCATGTTTTATCGTGTTTCGAGTATGCACAATAAAGGCATTGCTGTTCCTGATACCTGGGCTTCTTTACTGCAGGCTTGCGCAAAAGCAAAACAGAGCGATGCCACGCTTTTTGCCTTTGGGGCTAGAACACCTTGGATGTCTCACGGTTGGTTTGATTATCTAAATCTTAGAGTTAATGGCCTTGAATACCATCGGGCCTTATTAGATGGCGATATTTCCTTTTTAGATAGTGGGGTTATCTCGAGCTTAGAGCACTGGAAAGAGTTGTTGGATAAAGGCTGTTTTAACGCTAATTTTGATGAATTTACAAAAGATAGCGCGTTTCCTCTTCTTTATCATGAGCGCGCATTTATGATTTTGACTTTCTCTCGAGCGCGCTTGCCGGAGAAGTTCGATGGTGATTTTGCTTTTGCTGAATTTCCAAGTATCAATAAAGACATTCCTCAATACACGGTTGCACCTGTAGAGGTGTTTATGGTTCCTGCGTACGCTCAGTGGAGTGAGCAATTAGAGCTTATGTTGGATTTTTTAGCGTCGGCTGAATTCCAAGAGGGCTTTAATAGCACAAACCGTTTAACGTCGGCGAATAAGTTGAGCCAACCACCCAATGATAAATTGGCCGTTACTCAGGACTCGTATTTGCGATCCTCGCCTGGTGGCATTCAGTATTTTGATAGAGATACCCGCTTTGATTTTGCCCAACACACACCAGAGATCTTTATCGACTTTATGCGAGATAGAGACGTTAAGCGCTGTGCTCAGAGACTGGAAAGCTTGAGGCTCAAAGTTTTTAGTAACTAGCATAATTAACAAAACAGTTAAGCAAAACAGACAAAGAGCTTAGTGCCCCTGTCTGTTTTGTTTATGCCTTTGCTTGCTTAATTTAGGGGGCTGAGTTTGATTAAATCTGCATTCCACTGCCACGCATTTTTTGCTCCTGCGCTGCGTAATCTCAATGTATGAGAACCGGCTGATAGATAAACAGAGTCTACAACAAGCGTGCTTTGGAATTTATCCCAACTGCCATTATTAGCAATACTGGCCTTACCGGCCAAACTACCATCAATAAGGATTTCCGCGTTTGCATTATTGGTGGGGGTTGAGGCTAGCAGAGTGATTTGATAGTCACCGGCTGTCGCGATAGTGAGCTTATAATCGGCCCAGTCCCCCGTTTGGTTCCAGTTAATGGCTTTACCGCCATTGATCGAATAAGTTTGGAAGCCTGCGTGAGTCCCTCCTGTAGAAATGAAGTTTTCAGTTTCAACAAGCATGTCCATGGCTTCATTAGTAATGCTTTTTTCAAATGACCAATGTTGGTTTTGATTGTTGTCGTTACTCTCCCATAGGTAAATGTTCTGACCGTTCGAGCCACCGTTACCGCCATCTATGGAGTAGTTTGGGGCGTTACGTTTTTCAAAACGAGCGTAACCATTACCAATATTCACTTTACGCCAATGTTGGTTGTAGTTGTTATTGGCGCAGCGCCATAGATAAACATTTTGAGCGTTGGCACCGCCATTACCTCCATCTAAGCAGAACTGCGTTCCACTTTTTTGGTATGAGTAATAACCATTACCGCGGTCTATCTCTACCCACTGCTGTTTTTGGCTGTTATCGCTGGCGCTAGATAAAAAGGTATTTTGGCCATTTGCACCACCTGGGCCAGCATCGATAGCAAAAGAGGCTGCATTACGTTTCAGTAAATAAACTGCCTTGGCTATTTCAGGCGCCGAACTTGGACTTGGCGCTGGTGTGGGAGCGTTAGGGCTTGGGGTGGGGCTGGGCACAGAGCTGGGTATTGGGTTAGGAGTACTTGGGCCGCTGATGACATTTGATTCCAGACCACAAGCACCAAAGGTCCCACGTGCATCCGAAGGAATCCATACCGACTTTGAGCACTGTTCATAGTCACAATAATCTCCATCCATTACATCGGGTACCTTGTTTAGATAACCGCTGGTTTGAATATTAGAATATTGAATGCGGTAAGCGCCGGGCTCATGAGGTCTATCGCCTCGCCACAAACCTGCAGCAAAGTCACCCACAGCGGCTATCGCAGGCGCCACGTTCATTTCTTCGTTGTCACCAGCCGCGCCAATTTTGTCTCTTAAATCACAAGGGATAAAACGCTGCATGATGGCTCGAATTTCGGCAGTGTGACCATAGGTGGATTTAATGTTGTCGACAATAGAGTCTTCGGAGAAACTACCTTCAGTTAATCCCATGCCGGCATAGAAGTTTTGATTAACCCAGCCTTTTTCTGTTTTAACTGCAAATTCACAGCTGTTACTGGTGACGTCTCTGACGTCAAAGAAACCTTGGTCGATAGTGTGAGGCATAAGGAATAGGGCAGCCTGACCATCTTGGCAGCTCACATTTCTAGCATAAATCGCATCGATTTTAGGTGTGCGTGAAGCAGGCTGAATTTTATTCATGACAGACCAGCCACTCTCTAAGCGTAAAGTGACACCACCGGTACCTGAAATATCTTTAAATAAGATGTTTTCACCGGCTTGTATTTGGACTAAACCATAACCGTAATGAGTGTTTTCTGCATGCGCATTTTTAATTAAGCCGTTACGAGGAACGTAGTGGTTTGAGTTAACCGTGGTATGACCAAAACCAAAGGATTGAAATTTTGTGTTTTTATCATGAATGTAAACGTTTTCAACGTTAAAGTTTTCAGTTCGGCTAAAGGTAAAAGCAAATACGTTGCCGTTAACTACATTTCTTAAATCAATTTTAAATTGCCCATTAACCCCTGCGATGCTTACATTTTTAACCGTGCTTTTATCAAAATTACCGAAATCAAATATGCTGTAATTACCTGATGCTACATGGCTTGGACGGATTGTCGCTGCAGAGTCTATTTCTAGGCGAACGTCTGATTTCATTTTTACTTTTGCAAATGAATAATTACCCGAAGGGATTTTAATAATGCCGCCTCCAGAAGAGCTGATGTCGTTTATTGCTCTTTGTAAGGCTTGACTGTCGTCGGTTGCAAAGTTGTTATCGACACCGTAGTCGTTGACTAAGTTAACTGAAGCGCTGCTGTGACTGGCTGTGTAGAAGTCACTCTCTTGAAGTGATAGCGCGGATTGTGCAAAGGCTAGGGATAGTGTTGCCGTTGCATATAAGAGGTTGTTTTTAAGTTTTGATTTTATTGGTTTGTTTCTTTTGTGCTTTTCTCTTATGTGATCCTTACTGTTTCTATTTTTCATTTTCATTCCTTATTAATTATTTTTTTAAAGTTTCTGTCTGTTTTGAGTGTTCGGGTATATCCGGTTTGTGTTATGAATTATTGAAGCTGCATTCATATGGGTGAATGTTTGATGTGTTAATCAGTGCTTCAGGTTTGTCTGCAGTGATTAAATAGATGGTTAGTCTAAATACAAAGATCGCTTGCCCTATGTATTTTACTAAAAGTTTCTTGTTTGTCTTTTGGGTGTGTTTGAACTGTGATCAGTTTGGGGGTTTGTTGGTGTTTTATTTTTTCTTTGTGACGCGTTATGTTTGTTAGTTGTTTTTTATGGCGTTTATCTGTTGATATCCTCAGATAAAAGTATGAGGGATAATGTATGGCTGAATTTGAAGAATGTTGTTGATTCTAGACTTGAGATAAATAGCAGGGTTAAGGGCTTTGAATGATTATTGAAGTAATACAATCTTAGATTTATAAAAAACCGAATAAAGTTGGGGCCTTCTTGGCTATGTGAATGTATTTAATCATCTGTTTGATGGTGTTGGGTTAATACCTGTTATTTCTGCTCTTTTGGTGTGGGCTGTTTCCATATCCAAATGGTGACGCCGATGCCAATACTTATAAGTATTAGAGTTACGAATAGCTTTTGAACGATAAGTATAGAAATGAACATACCTACCCAGAGTATTGTGCTAATACGACATTTCAGCGGCATACTTAAGCCTTCGCCACTTTCCCACGCTTTAATAAAGGGGCCGAGTTTGGGGTGGCTATAAAGCCATCGATGAAAACGCTCTGAAGAGCGTGCGAAACACCAACTTGCTGCAAGCAAGAATACCGTGGTGGGAAGTAAGGGTAGGAAGATGCCTAAGACGCCAAGGGCGACACAGATACATCCTAAACTAAGTAATAAGGGCTTTTTCATCGACATATTGGGATCTTACCGCGCTTGCAACAAGCTTAGTCGAAACACATCAAGAAGGTAAGAGTATGAATGCTAAGTATCATGTAGCTTTTATATTTGGACCTTGTGGCGGGGCAAGCTAGTTTAGCTTTGTTGCTGTCTTGAGCAAATAGGCGGGGGGAAGGCTTGATCAGTATCGCCGCTTAAGCGAGTTTATGCCCTCTGGCTCCCATGAATACTATGAATGGGGGCTCAGGAGTCTATACTAGATGGGGCTATTAATAGATAAAGTTATTTCAATGAAAACGTGCTGTATTATAAGTTGCATTATTTGCCTTCTCTCTCTTGGTGCTTATGGGGTTCATGCTGAGAAGCTGGGTAGCAGTTTTGACTTAACAACTCAGGGGCAAAGCAGGGCGGATGCCTTTACTTCTCGTTTTGACATCGCCCGTGTTGATCAAGGCTCTAAAAGGGCAAGTACTTCGGCTAACGCTAAGCTTCACCTTGTACCTGCTGGCGAGTATCTAAATAGCACTTACTTTATTGGGGGCTCGTTGAACGTTTCGGCCCGATTTGATGCCGGTGAAGGTAATGTCATTAGTGATAAGAACAATGGTATTGAATTTTCATTGCGGCGGGTGAGTGACAAATGGGAAGTTATTTCTGAGTTAGTCATCAATGATAAAAAGGCGGTTGGTAAGCGACGTGGCTTATCATCGGTGTCTATCCCTTTACGTGGTATTCTTCCCTCACCTGAGCTTCCTACGGATGAGTTCTATTTACTGTTTGCCCGATTCACTGCATCTAACGGCGTGACCACCAGGGTGCCAGGTATCGCTCCAATTTTTATTGTCGATAATAACGCAACAACAACAGGCAGAAAAACAAAGATAACCACACCGTTACTTGCCGAAGTTGATGAGCTCGAGGAATCCAGTAAGCCTTTTCTTAAACTACAAAATCTTGGCCAATACGCAGAAACCATATACATCTCAGGCGAGTCGATGCATGTATCGGCAAAATTTAATGCAGGAGAAGGGGATGCGGTTGATAAATCTAATAATGGTATTGGCTATTTTCTCCGTCGTGTAGACAGAGATTGGAATATCATTTCGGATATTATTGTTTATGATCGAAGTGTTATTGGTAAGCAGTTTGGGGTGTCTCAGGTATTAATCCCGCTCAGTGATGTCATTCCATCTACAGAACTGCCTAATAATGAGCTGTATTTTTTGTATGCAAAATTTGATTCAACCGATGGGAAAATATACGACGTACCGGGTATTGCACCCATAACGATCATAAAAAACAAACCCTTGACGACGGAGTCCATAGAGCTGGGGCCTGATAGTAAGGGAGCGATGAGTGGTGTTATCAAATCGGACTCGTCTCAACCCAAGGAGATTGTGATTTCTTCTGGCAGTATAAGCTCAGATGCCTTTCTCTATGAGACTCGCTCAAAGGGGCGGCGCTGTGAAGACATAAAAAATTATAGTTCCGCTCAGCTCTATTCACGCGCAGTTGTTGAGTTGATTCTGATTTGTCAGGCGTTTAGATCTGTAGATAAAGATATATCTATTCGTTTTGTTGTTGCCCCAAATTATACCCGCTCCTTAGAGCTTGTTCGAAATGGGAGCGCGCACATGATGGCTGAAAGTGCGTGGGCTGAAGATGTTGATGATGCTGTGTTTTATGCGACAGAACCCGTCATTAAAAAGGGGGAATACTTTAAAGGGGTTTATACCTCCGAAAAAAAGCTTGAAACGATGCAAGTAAAAACTGTAGCTGATCTTCGACGATATACTGCGTTAACACCAACCGACTGGATGGTTGATATTAAAGCGTTGAGATTAATGGGGGTTACAAATAAACGCGATGTTCATTCTTCACAGTCGATTCTTAAAATGATTCATAGTGGCCGAGGAGATTATATGTTGAGTGATTTTACTCGGCAGCATCAAATGGCTATCACCGATGGCGATCAGGTTTTGTACCCAATTCAGGGTATAAAAATTCGCCTCGACTCTGAGAGAGTCTTTTTGGTTTCTAGAAAGTCAGATCCCGACGGTAAAATATTTGAGATGTTAAACCAAGGCATTAAGAATCTTAGGGAAAACTCAGTCATTAAGCGCGCTTTTTTAGAGAGTGGCTTTACTAATCAGGATGTTGAAGATTGGACTGTTATTAATGACTAGCTCTAAGCGCCTAAGTTTGTGTGTAATAATTGAACAGTGCTTTGGCTTTGCTTGGGATGCGTTTTAACTGGGCTTCCGAATAGTATGAATGAGCTAAGCGAGGGGGGGCTAGGTTAGAGCGAGTAAAGCTAGCTGTACTCGCTCAGTACAAGCCCAAACTAGAGTGCTTGAACGTTTTCTGCTTGCGGGCCTTTAGCGCCAACCGTTTCGGTAAAGCTAACTTTTTGGCCTTCTTTCAAGGTTTTAAAGCCTTCGCCAGTAATACTGCTGAAGTGAACAAAAAGATCTGCGCCGTTTTCACGAGAAATAAAGCCAAAGCCTTTGGATTCGTTAAACCATTTAACGGTGCCGGTTTGTGTTTCGGACATGGGTTGTACCTTTCTAAAAATACTAAATAATTTGGTCAGTTGGCTTAGCATGCATCTTTCTCTTTGCAGTCGCCTCGCTCAGCGAGGACATAATAAAAGTAGGGTGTGAACATTATATGACAATATCTAAACGCTTATTGATCTCGCGAATAGGGTAGGCGTGGTATATGAGGCTTGATGGACTCCAGAACATTGCCATAGATCTTAACAACATCGGGTCGAACGCCAACCTGCATGCGCCGTGACAGTAAGGTCATGGGGAATATGCAGTGCTGGGTATCGTCAACACAAACAGCATGAGATGCACCGAGTTCATCCTCGTAAACTCGCCAATCTAAGTGTTTATTTTCATGTGCATAGACATCACCTATGGCGGCACCAAACGCTTGTAGGGTGCCTTTATCAGCGCCTTCAAGATAACCTCGATCGATCATACGCTGAATCAGATAAAGGTCGTTTCGTGTCTGGTGTAGCTGACGCCCAAGCTTGCTTCTGAGTAGATCATCGGCCACAGCACGTTGGCGGTCGAGAAACTGGTGGTTCATCAGGTTTAGCTCTCGGGTTTCTGCTTCTGCTTTTTTTTCTTCGTATTGAGGGCCAAAGGTGATCTGCGCTTGGCTGGCAATTGAGCAAAAGCAAAGAGCAAGAACTGAGCAGTGTTTAGCTAGAGACATGGTTTATCAAATTCGTATGACTGAAGTTATCGTTGGTGTTAATCACGCCAATGTTACTGTTATTGAGCTCACTTGCGCACGATTGGCCGCAACTATGAGCAATAACCTCAACATTAGAGACGAGGTTATCATGATAGTTCGCAACGCGGGTTGATTTTAATGTGGGATTTAGACCTTTTTGCAGTTTTTCGTCTTGAGTCGTGATTCCTGTTGGGCAGGTATTCTGGTGACACTGCATCGCTTGAATACAACCAAGAGAAAACATAAAACCGCGAGCACTGGTGCAGTAGTCTGCCCCAGAGGCCAAAGCCCAGGCGACACTCGATGGGCTGATGAGTTTGCCAGAGGCAATGATTCGTATCTGCTCTTGCAGCTTGTACTTGTCTACGGCTGCTCGTACAAGCGGTAAACTGTAGCGAAGGGGCAGGCCAACAAAGTCCATTAAGGCTTGTGGGGCCGCACCAGTACCGCCTTCGGCACCATCAATGGTGAAAAAATCTGGGCTGTGTGTTTGTGGGCCTCGGCTTATTTTCTCGCATAAGCCATCTATCCACTGAGCCTCACCTAATACAAACTTGATGCCAACCGGCTTGCTAAGCAGCAGCTTTAGCTCTGCGATAAAGCTAAGGAGCTCTTCATCATTGTGGATGTCGGGCTGACGATTGGGGCTGACTGAGGCTTGGCCTTGTTCAATGCCACGAATCATAGCGATTTCGGCGCTGACTTTGTCTGCCGGTAAAATCCCGCCTTTACCAGGTTTAGCGCCTTGGCTGAGTTTAATTTCAAACATTTTTATATTGGCCATAGCATCAAGTTCAAGTAAGCGTTCCTTATTTAAACTGCCATCAGCATGACGAACGCCGTAGCGCGCCGTCCCAATCTGAAAGACAAGGTCACACTTACCTTCAAGATGGTAGGGGGAAAGGCCGCCTTCACCGGTGTTCATCCAGCAGCCTGCTTTAGCTGCACCAGAGGAAAGCGAGAGCACTGCAGCTTTGCTTAGTGCGCCAAAGCTCATGCCACTGATATTAAAAAAGCTTGAAGGTTGGTAAGGCGCAGAACAGTGTGGGCCTATTAAAGGAGGCAGGCTGGGTTTTTGCTCTTCATCTAGAACCGGATAGGGGGAATTAAGAAAAATGGGTAAATTGGTTTTGCTTAAATCATTGCTAGAGCCAAAGGCATTGCTTAGCTTGTCTTTTTTGGCCGCGCGATAGACCCAACTGCGAATGGCGCGGTTAAAAGGCAGTTCTTCCCGATCTAAGGCAAAGAAGTATTGGCGAAAGAACGTACCAAGATGCTCAAATACATAACGGAAGCGACCAACAACAGGGTAATTGTGGCGGATGGTGTGTTTGTGCTGGTTGATATCTACAAAGTACAAAACGATAACGTAGAAAAAACCAAGCACAATGATCGAGCTAAAGGCTAAGGCTAGATATCCAACTAGGGTCAGGGCAAAATGATCGTTCATAATCTATCGCTACATGGTTTGGCTGTATCAATAAGCGCGCATTCTTGCGACTTAAGGGCGCTGTCATCAAGCGATAAAGTATATCGTTTTCTGGCGTGTTTTTCGTTTGCTATATCCAGTCTTTGGCTATTGCTAAATTCGTTAGCTCGTTAGCTGCCGGTCAGGGGCTGTTGTCCTTGGTGGGCGACTTTTTGTGCTTTCTAATACTGCACGTATTCATTAAAACTAGGTAAACCAATGCTATTGCATGAAACAGAGCACTTTTACTTGCTTAATAAACCCTGTGGTATTGCCGTCAATGATGAGGCCGATAGTAAAGGGCTAGTCAGCCTGTTTTGTAAACAGCAGGGCATAGAGAAGGCCCATCCAGTGCACAGATTGGATAAAGCCACCAGCGGTTTATTACTGGTGGCGAAAACGAGCCAAGCTAATAGCCTGCTTAGCCAGTGCTTTGAAAAGAAAACGATAGAGAAACGCTACTTGGCGATTGTGCACTATAAGGCGGGAGCAAAACCAAAAAAGAAGGGCGGTTGGGTCAAGGGGGATATGAAACCGAGCCGTTCTGGTAACTGGAAGCTGTGCCCAACGATGGAAAATCCAGCTCAAACTCAGTTTGTTAGCTGGCCTTTGGGCGAGCGCAGGCGTTTATGTTTATTAAAGCCCTATACTGGTAAGACACATCAGCTACGTGTGGCGATGAAGGCGCTATCCAGCCCTATTGTCGGCGACGAGCGTTATGGTGGGCAGCAAGCTGATAGGCTTTATTTACATGCTTATAGTCTTGAGTTTGAATTGTTAGGCACACCGTATTATTTCCATCTTTGGCCAAACAGTGGTGCGCTTTTTCAAACAGAGACCGTAGCGGCTTTTAACAATAAGGCCTCTTTGCGAGCCGCACTGTGAAGAAACATTGCTCCGTTGTGTTTTGTATTCCCTATTTATTGTCTTTATTACTTCTATCGTTGCTCTTTGCTTGTGATAACAAACAGTCTACTGGTAGTGGTGAGCCTCACTCTTTAGCACAAGCTCAGGCCTTATCTGCTTTACGTTCGTGCTCCGCATGGTACGAGCGCCATGGTTTAAACCTTCGTTGTTATCGGTTTAGGGAGCTCGATAGAAAACACCAAACGCGTGTTGCGATTATCTCTAATGTGCCGCCGACTGAGGCTAAGGCCAATAGGGCGAGCAAGCGATTGAGGCAGGGCAGTAAACCCTTAGCTAAAGAACATACTAATGAGCTTTTGCCAACAGAAGTAAATCGAGTTACCGATGCGGATTCACGTATTTCAAAAATAGGCAAAGAAGAGCGTACTGCTGTCGTTTATATTCCTGGGGGGCCGGGTCAGGGGGCCTTAAGCTCTGACTATTGGTTGCAGCTGTGGTTAGATTGGTACGCAGAGCATCAGCCTAGTTTCGATCTGGTGCTATATGACCCTCCTGCAACCCATGGTTCATCGATTGATTGGCGTTGTAAGCCCTATGAACAGTTATCGTTTAAGTTGCTGGCTTTAGATATCAGTGCTGAAGAAGAAGCCGCCGAGCTCGACCCGGTATTAAATCAGTGCTTAGAGCAGTATCACCAGCGTTTAATTAAGAGTGCTTATGATGAGTCTGGCCTAGCTAGTTTTACAACCAAGCGCAATGTCGATTTTATGTCGTCTTTACTGGATGCACTGCCTTATTCAGCGATTAATCTTTGGGGCGCCTCTTATGGTACGCGTGTGGCGATGTTTGCTGCTGAGCATAAAAAGGTGCAGACACTGATTCTTGAAAGTGCTTTTCCACCGCCACATGGTGGTTTTTTAAGCTTTGTTGAAATGGCGCCAAGGAGCCTAAACTTGCATCAAGACTTGGCTTATCAAAAAATGGGTTCGCATTACGATTATGCTGCTATATATAAACAAGCTCAGCAACAATTAAATCAACAGAGCTTATCTTTTTCTGTGACTCATTGGTCTACTTCCAAACAGGTGAATTTTGTTTTAAACGCTCAGCGCTTATATAACTTGCATATTAACCAGTTGTATAACCCCAGTGACGTTAGGCTTTGGTATACAGGTTTATATGCCATTGCACATGCAAATATTGAGACTGGCAGCCAAGCGTGGATCGAGCTTGCGCAAGTGATAGAGTTGTTTTTAAACAATGCATTTGACCCAGATTTTAATAGTTTGAATTTTATAGCAACCGACTGCCAAGATGCGCTTAAACCACAAAAGGTGACGTTTGAGCGTTTAGCAGCTCAAGACAATTACAGTGGCATGGACTGGCAGTGGTGGTGGGAAAATGATCTATGTGCGTACCCTGTTTTCACGTTGGCGAGTGAAATACAAAAGAATAAGCCCCTAGAAAAACCGGTATTACTTGTGTCTGGTCACTTTGATTTAGTGACACCCAATGAGTGGGCGGAAGAACTGCTCCAATTTTATCCTCGAGCTCAACTTATGTATTTCCCTATGCAGGCGCATACACCCTTATTGGACTGGCCTTGTAGCGCCAATATACTCAGTGCTTTTGTGACTAAGCAGGGTGCTATTGGCAGCCTAAGTTGTGAGCTTCTGGCCACTTATAGCGCAGAGCAGCAGCGTGATTTAAGGGTGGAGTTTAAAAGAAACGACCTTGATGACAATAATGGTTTTTAAATAGGCTTTTTTAGAAGTGGGCTTTGAGTACTTTAAAGCTGCCATTATTGTTGATGTTTTCTACCTTTAAACCTTCGTATTGAAGCTTCTTCTCCATACCGACAAAGGAATTGCATACAAGCCATGCTTGCCCTGTTTTCTTAAGGCGTAAGCTAATGGCCTTGGCAAAATGGGCTGTTAGATCAAGGCTGTGATCTTTGCCCTTATGAAAGGGCGGGTTGCAAATAATAAAATCAAATTCGTCTTTAATATTAAGTGCAGCATCACCAGCCTTGCATTGGTAATTAAAGCCTTCTTGTTTGAATTTATTGACTGTGAAGTTCTGTTCGCAGGCAAGTAGGGCTGCTGAGTTGTTATCGCTTGCCACTAGCTGTTTAAAACCTAAGGCATGTAAGGCAAAACTTAGATGGCCAGAGCCACAGCCTAAATCGAGGGCTTTAGAGTGCTCATCGATATTTATAAGCCTTGTTTTAGCGTTGTCTTTTTCTTGAATTAGGGTGTCGATTAAAAACTGACTGCCTGTATCTACTTTTTTCCAGCCAAAAACACCGGGTTTTGAAAATAGTTGGTAGCTACTGCCCAGTATTTCTAGCTCTTTGATTAAGCGAAGCTCAGGGTAGTTTGCATCATCAAGCGCTTTTGACCCTGTGTGAGCAAGCTTGGTGAGTGTGGCAGAGTAGGCTTCGCCGTCTTTTTTTAAGTTGCCACTAAAGCCGAGCTGCTTTTTAGTTTTATCGACATAACTTTTGATGCCATCATCTTTGCGGCCAAATACGTGCAGTTGGGCATGAGTTAATAAAACCTTGTCGCTAATATTGATCGCACGGTGGCTAACTAATCGCTCTTTACTCACTCGAAAAAAAACATGGTTGAAATGTTGATTGCTTTGTTCGAGTTTCATATCGGCAAAGTGACTATGGATACCTGCTTCAAGCGCCGCGCTATGTGTGTCAAAGCGCATGCTTAACAAATGAAGCTGTGGGTACTTGAGCTTGGCTAGGCTGTTTGTGTCAAAACTTTCATCTGCAATTAAAAGACACCTCGATTCGCTATCTTGGGCAAGTAAGCTTTGTAATTGTTCGAGCAATAAACGATTAACAGAATCCATATTAAAAAAGAGCTACTTCGTCGGGGCTAAGCAGGCGAAACTGACCTGCTTGTAGTTGGGTGTCGAGTTTAAGTTTGCCGATGCTTTCACGATGCAATTTGTCGACATGATTACCAATGGCTGCAAACATGCGTTTGACTTGGTGGTAGCGGCCTTCATATATACTCAAGCAGGCTTTTTGTGCATCAAGGCGTTTAAGTGTTGCAGGGGCTGTGAGTTCTTTGTCACCGTGTAGCTGTAAACCTTGCTCAAACAATTGTTCGGCATCATCACGCAGTGGCCGGGCGAGATCGGCAATATAGGTTTTTATACACTCTGTTTTTGGGGAGCAAATTCGGTGATTCCACTGGCCGTCGGTTGTTAACAGTAATAGACCTGTGGTGTCTTGATCTAAGCGCCCAACAATACTGAGTTTGGCTGTGTGGGCTTTTAAGAGCTGCTCGCTAATTGTGTTTGCATAGCTGTTTTCGGCTCTAAGTAGATCAAAAACACAAGGCTGTTGAGCATCTTTACGTGCGCTAACATAGGCCTTAGGCTTGTTAAGCATTAAGTAGAGTTCCCCCAGGGGATTTATGCGTTTTTGATCGAGCTCGATTTGGTTTTGTTCAGGTGCGATGTGTTGCTTGGCGCTGCGGCAGATGTCGCCGTCGAGGCTGACACGACCTGATTTGAGCGCTTGCTTGACCTCGTTACGGCTAAGGGCCGTATTCGAGGCCAAGTATTTATCTAAGCGCACGCGGGAAATTAGCCTAAAAAGCCTTCGCCGCTTTCAACGCTTTGGTAGATGAGTGTATTGATAGTCATCGGACCGACACCTCCTGGTACTGGGGTGATGGCACTGGCTTTGTCTGCAAGAGGGCCAAGCTCAATATCACCTACACCACCTGGGTGGTAGCCAGCATCTACAACAACCGCACCTTCTTTAATCCAGTCGGCTTTAATGAATTCGGGTTTGCCTACGGCACCAACAATGATGTCTGCTTGGGCGATGTGCTTTTCAAGGTCTTGAGTGCGGCTGTGGCAAATAGTCACAGTGGCATTGGCGTTAAGCAACATCATCGCCATAGGTTTACCTAGAATAGGGCTGCGGCCAACAACGACGGCGTGTTTGCCTTCAAGAGGAATATCGTAGGCCTCAAGTAGGCGCATAATGCCAGCAGGGGTGGCACATCCGTAGGCTTTTTCACCCATGGCCATACGGCCAAAACCTAAACAGGTGACTCCATCAACGTCTTTACGTGCGTCAATCGCGTCAAAACAAGCGCGCTCATCAATTTGAGCGGGCACAGGGTGCTGCAATAAAATACCGTGCACGGCATCGTTATTGTTTAGTTCATCGATTTTGGCCAATAACTCGTCGGTTGTGGTTGTTTCTGACATTTCAACACGAATACTTTCCATACCAATGCGTGAACATGCGTTGCCCTTCATCTTTACATACGTGGCCGATGCCGGGTCTGCGCCTACAAGTATGGTTGCCAAAATAGGGGTACTACCACTGATTTCGGCTAGCTTTTGTACGCGTTGGCTTAATTCTTCTTCGGTCTTTTTGGCCAGTGCCTTACCGTCGAGTATAGTTGCCGTCATGGGTTCTACCTTAGCTAGTCATTTTGCTCGGCATTTTCCCACAGCTTAAGCGTGAAACAAACAAGCTTTTATATAAGAAAACCGTCTTTTTGTTTGTAAAGTGAGCAAAGTGTTTGCTGGATAACTGCTTCTTAATCTGTATGTCTTAAAAGTTTAAAAAACATAAAAAAAAGATAGAGGAGGGCGTTGACGAGTGAAAAACTCGTCGGTATAGTGCGCGTCTCTTGTTTAGGGGGCCTCGGTCTTCTAGCTAGATAGCTCGGAGTGTAGCGCAGCCTGGTAGCGCACCTGCTTTGGGAGCAGGTGGTCGGGGGTTCGAATCCCTCCACTCCGACCATTTTCGATTTACCCAGATCCGTCGAGCGCCCGTAGCTCAGCTGGATAGAGCAACGGCCTTCTAAGCCGTCGGTCACAGGTTCGAATCCTGTCGGGCGTGCCATCTGGCATCCCATCGAACTTCAGGGTAAACGTAATGCATGATAAGTGCATATCTATGGTGGCTGTAGCTCAGTTGGTAGAGCCCTGGATTGTGATTCCAGCTGTCGCGGGTTCAAGCCCCGTCAGCCACCCCATTTATACCATTCTCCCCTCTGTTATCTACTTCTGTTTATCGTCTCAGATTTATTCTACTTAGTTTCTATTTCTTTTTAGTTTATTACTCGCCACTGAATGTTGCTGCTTGTATATAAACAAATGCTTGGTTTTGTATGTTTAGGTCTTGATTATACTCGGCGATTACAATGCTTCTTCTGCTTGGTGGTGAATGCACCGGCATGATAGCGGCTAAATGCCGCCAACTGGCTCGACGGTGACCGGCAGTGTGGAGCGTAAGCCTCTTCCTTTTTTGTGTCTCGACTAAGCTAAGAATAAGTCAATTCACTAGGCAGGGAAGCCATGAAGGTAACTAAAACTATGCGTAAAGGGCAGCAGGGCGCGCGTCGCTTTGAGAGAAAGTGGGGCGATAGGCTTGTTGCCGTTCGCTATCGCTACGATGCCAGCAGTAATGAAACCGTCACCACCGTTGAGTTAGAAGTTGAGCGTAGAAAAAAGACACCCAGCAACTTAAACCTTCACGGGCCACTTAGTGCACAGAGAAAATCAGTCGTCGCCATCCGTGTGCACTACCGCGAGCGCGAACTACGCCAAAAAATAATGGCCAACAAGGCTGTTTGGAGCCCCCAACTAAAACTGTGGTTGTTGAAATACACAGACGCAGTGGCTTTAGCTCTATGCGATAGAATAGTTCACGGCGCTGCTGAGGTGTGTCAAGATGTGGATACAAGTTTTATAGAATGATGTGGGTATATCTACATATATGGTGGTCAGATGTAGCCATTTATTCCTAGGTGTGGGTATGTGTGTAGATGTGCCTATGCGTTCTAATAATATTGTTATGTGTACCTATAAATGACCACCGAGCCACATGTAAAAGGTAAAAATACACTCGCAGGGTTCTACGGCGCGTCAGCATCTAGCGTAGCTTTTCTATTGGTGCTGGTTTACGTCGCTCTTACTCCTGTAGTTCCGGGAGACGATGGATCAATTCGTGGCGCCGCAATTATGGTTGGTTTTATACCTGCGGTTTGGGTTGTATTGTTCCTCTACTTTTTTTCCATTAGCTTTAAGTCGACTAATAGGCTCAAATTTGCGTTAATATTTCAGTCTATCTGGGTGGCATGTCTTTCGTGCTTACTTGCATATGTTGCCTTAGATCACGAGGGCTGGTCTGTTGCACTCCCAGTGTTTGCATTAACGTTTACTATTTTATCCGCAATAGTTGGTATTGGGGCGTGGTGCAGTACTTTTGCAAAGTAAAACACATAACAAGGTTATCAACCAGCACCCGTAAACGGGCTGGACCTCCACTGCGTCGTTTAAAGTGTGCTTTAATAGCACACTTTAACGACTCCGTTCCGGCCGGTTATAACGGCGTTAAATGCCTATGAAAATATTCGTACTTTTTTTGCTTTTTGTTTCATTTAAAACATGGAGCTGTATAGAATTCTCAAAAGAACAAGTTAATGTAAATTTGCCTCCTAACTCAACGGATGTAGTTTATAGTGGCGATAATCATAATACGCGAATTCACTTTTTGACATCTCCGATCGAATTCGGAAAGTGGGCAAGTGTTTGCGGAATCAAAATGGAAGGCATTCGAAACGGTCTATTTCATCGTACTTCAAAAGGGGATGCAACGGTATCAGTGTTCTTTCCCGATGATACTGATATGGCTTGTATTACTATTGGTAAAGATGAAACACCGGTAAACGAATACTTAAAAACAGGGTTCAAGTGCAGCATTTAACAAGGCGCTCAAACAGCAACGCACCTACGGCGCGTTGCTTCGGACTCACATTAGCGTGGTTCGCTACGCTCACTTTACCACGCTAACGTTCGCCGTTTAGCTTGGCGTTATACGACATTTGTCCTATGAGTATTTTCAAAGCAACTGTTATTTGTTCTATCGTTTTTTCACAGGTAAGTTTTGCTAATCAATATTGCATCGATATCGACCCAATTAAAACAGAAGCTCCTAAATACCCTTTAATTGAAGCCCCCTCAGGGCACCAGGGATTCGCTACTATTAGTTTCGTTATTGGAAAATCTGGCGAGGTCACATCCTCTAAAGTCTTAGAGGTTCACTCTGAACCAACACCAAGATTCGCAGATAGCTTTGGTGAATCGGCTCTTAAAGCCATAGGAGCATGGAAATTCAACCAAAGACAATTGCCCTGTAAGGCTGAAAAAAAGTTCATTTTTAGACTAGCGGATTAATCGTATAACAAAGTTATCAACTCGACCTCCACTGCGTTGCTTCGTTTGCGTTTTGGCGCTACGCTAACGCAAACAAACCAACTCCGTTACGGCGGGTTATAACGGCGTTAACTGTCATAGAAGCACTGAGAAATTCATGTCAAACAAGGCCATCCTGATACGACTGCTAAAAGATATCGACGAATACGATAGTCGCCGCAAGTATCGAGATGGGTTTGCTCAAAAGTTCATCGATGCTATCGAATCCCTAGAGGGAGTTCCTTACTCAGTTATCACCAAGGCTCGGGACTGGCAGTACAAAATAGAAACCGAGGGATATTTTGATGATGAGGACTTTAAAACAGAAATTGATAATGTTATTCCTCAAGTAAAGAATTGGATCAATGATCTTATCGAAGCTCACAGTTAACAAGGTTATCAATCCGACCTCCACTGCGTTGCTTCGTTTGCGCTTAGACGCTACGCTAGCGCAAACAAATCAACGCCGTTCCGGCGGCTTATAACGGCGTTAACTATCTCGGAGAGATCGGGAAAAATTGAAAGTACCAGAAACCCTCTACAAATATACAACAGCCTCTACAGCAAATATTGTTTTAGAAAGTGGTCGCTTACGCTGGTCAAATCCTAGTCAGTTTAATGATCTACATGAATTCAAGATTATGCCTGTATTTTCTCCGGGCCTTGACCAGGACTGGGATTCCTATTTATTGGCTATAGTCGATATTGCCTATAGTACGAACTCGCCTGATGTCAGTGCCCTATCCCCGCATACATTATTATTGCTAGCTCTATTGAAGCAACTTAAAAGCACTGTCACATCTAAACAAGAACTATTCAATGTAATCCACATGAACTGTCCATCTGACAACAGTGCAATGGAGGGTCTCTTAAGAAATTTTACTGAATCTATTAAAAATGAATACTCAAGAGTGTTTTGTTTAACCTCATCACCAACCAATGAGTTAATGTGGGCGCACTATGCTAGCAGCCACACTGGGTGCGTTCTTGGCTTTAAGCACTTAGAAGATATGGGCACACCTTTTGCCGCGGCAAAGCCTGTAAAGTACAGCGAAGGCAATCCTGTAATAGGAACTGGAAAGGATTTCTTGCTTTATGGTGAAACTAGAGAGCTTAGGCAAAAAACTATAGAGGCAATATTTTATACAAAACAGATATCCTGGGCTTATGAAAATGAGTGGCGCGTAATTACATGGAGGTATAATGAACTGGGCAAGGACTTTGGGGACTACAAATTTTATAGTGAGGAGCTTGAGTCTGTAACTTTCGGGGCTCGCATCGAAAGCCATGAAAAAAGAGCTATTATTAATATAATGGAAGAAAAATATAGCTCTGCAAAGATGTATGACATAGTTAGTGAAAATGGCCAGTCAGAGCGGATCTTAATCAATAGTTAACAAATTAAGCAAGCGGGACTGCCTTACAGGCAGCCCCTTCTTAAGGCGTTACGTGTCGGCACAATAAGGAGAATTAAGTAGAATGAAAATCGGAGCCGCAGCTATAGCTAAAATAGCTGAAATGATATGTGGTGACATGCCATTTCAGTTTTTTCCTTATAGAAGCTCATCATATCTAACTAGATTCTTTGTTGATTTAGACCTTGATTATGTACACGACGGTTCAACACGCAGAGTTTGGGTAAGAGAAGTCCTCGATGAGCTAAATAGAAGGCAATCTCCAGATAATATGCCTTCGCTAGAAATGGTTAAGGTAATAGAGTATCTATTGCATCCAGATCATTTCTTATTCGATGAGAAGGTTGATAGAGATAAAGCACTAGAAGCCATTAGTTCAGCGCTTAAAACTAATGATTTAACACTTTCAGTGCAAGCCAATGGTACTGTTAGACTTCTGCCAGCACATGGCGAATTCGTCTCAACCTCATTTGAGGAAGTACCAACCGAACGTGTAATTACTTTCAAGCCAAGCGTCTTTCAAGTTCCAGAAAAAAAGTTAAATGAAAAGCTTATATCTGTAATGATGCCATTCAATGCAGGTTTCAGTGGTACTTATTCGGCTATAACTAAGGTGGCGGAATATATGAATCTTAAATGCCTTAGGGCTGACGATATTTGGGATAACTCTACCTTTATACAAGATATCTTCGACTTAATATTTTGTTCCAAAGTTGTGGTAGTTGATTTTACGGGTAAAAATCCAAATGTTATGTACGAGACGGGAATCGCGCATACGTTAGGTAAAAGTGTAATACCTATTACACAATCCATTGACGATATACCCTCTGACTTAGGTCACCATAGAGCCCTGAAATATTTCCCAAATGAAGAGGGCTTAAGAGATCTCAGCAATGAGTTATATAAGCGGCTCAAAGTTATTTACAATCAAAACACGTAACAATGCTATGCACCGGAAACAAAAGCTACGCGTTTTTGTGCAACTCGCGCAAGCGCTCAAACATAGCACAAAAACACTCCGCTTTCGTTTCCAGTGATAGCGGCGTTAACAGGCAGCATCAAACCATGGTCAAATACGTTCTACTTTTCTCCATATTTATTGCTCTTGGTGCACGAGCTGACTTCGAGTCTTCGATCAAAGATCACGAGGATATTGGCACTCAAACTCTGTTGTACTTGGTAAAGAACCGTGATGTTGTGAAGTCTAATATATCTAGCGAAGATAAATTGGCTGCATCCCAAGCGCTTTCTACTTCGATCTTGTCTTGGGAAGTATCTGACGGAGTGAATGGAATTGAAACGGGAAGTTTTATCTTACTAGGATGGAAGCACCACCCTAATATCGTAGCTTCATGGTTTAACCGAAACCCTAATTCACTTTCACGCTGGCTTAAACAACAAGACTACCTATTTAATGGCCTGCTTGGTGAGTACGATGAAGTCGAAGCGCTTCGATTGGATATTATTAAATCTCTCAAAGGATCTAACTTAGAAAACAATATATCCTCTGCTTCATACCTAGAGGTGCTGGAGGACTTGGAAGTTCCTCAGTACTAATGCTGTTAACAAGGTTATCAACCATCGCCAGCAAGCTGGCTGGACCTCCACTGCGTCGTTTAAAGTGTGCTTTAATAGCACACTTTAAACAACTCCGTTCCGGCCGGTTATAACGGCGTTAGAGGTTAGCAAGGAAGTCAGAAATGGATCAAAGGGATCAACAAGTTAAAGGGTTAGATCGATATATCCCTAGTAAGATTGCTAAAACATTGTTAGTTTCTTTAGTAACAACATCAATATTAACGATATATGTATATTTAAGTGGTGATCAAGACATTATCTATAATGTATTTGGTAAAGCTAAAATAGATATATCAAAGACAGCCCTTGTATGGGTTTTGCTGTTAAATTCAATAGCCTTAATTGTTGAGTTGGCAGTTATTATTAATCACTCTAAACATAGCCGAATTACGCATTATTCATTTCAATTTCCATCAATGACATTTCGATGGTTATGGGAAAATTCAGGAACAAAACACTACTTGTTTGTAATTCTGGTGTTTGTTCTAGGTTTAATTTCCGGTGTGTGCATAGAAAACCTCTAACAAGTTGCTCAAGGCGGATAAAAATTGCTGTGGTTCGCCTTCGGCTCACTATACCACAGCAATTTTTACCGCTTAGCAAAGCGTTATGTGTTTCCTCTCTGCTAACGGTGACAAAGAGCATGTTCCTCAATCAACTTCCACTTATTTTAAAGCGCACTAGAAAATGTACGCGATGCGGTAGCCTTTACCCACAAAAGTTAGCGGAATGTAACCATTGTGAGACCATTAAAGATGGCAAAGAACTTGAAGAGCTTATTGATAGGCGCAGTGAGGAAATGGAGTCCAACTCCAACCTTGGCCAAGCCTTCATTCTAGTTACAGTTGCACTTATAGTTTTAATGCTAGTCGTCAAGTTGTTCTAACACACATAACAAGCGACTGTGGTGTCAATAACATTAGAAGTTAATTAATACACCACTCGTTATTCCCTCTAATCATTGAGTTCAGGATGGTAATAAATTTTCTCATACACGCCGTGATTGCCACTTTCGAGTGTTTACCGTTTGCTTTGAGTTTTAAGTAGAAAGATCTAATTACAGGGTTACATAAGGTGGCACTTAATGTTGCCATATAGAGTGTTGTTCTTATGTTTGCTCGCCCGCCGATGATACGTCGCTTACCCCTTGTTTTACCGCTGTCCCGATTTAAGGGCGCAACACCAACGAGCTTACTTATTTGATTGTTTGTTAGCGTACCTACCTCAGGCAAGTCGGCCAATATGGAATAAACTAGCGTTTTACCAACGCCAGGAGCTGATAATAGTATCTTCTGTCGCTCGCTCCAATCTGCCTGTTCGTCGACATGCTTCTGAAGTTTAGTTTCCATGCGTTCAATTTCTTTATCAAACATTTTAATCATTCGATTACACGATGTTTCAAATGCTTTTCCCATGATTTTCATACGATTTAGCTCCTGCGTTCTCATATGCATTATCTGGCGCCGGCGTGCTAATAGGTCTTTGATAATTATAAGGTTTTTGCTCTTCTTGGGCGTTACCTTAGGCTTGATGATCGCGGCATACTCAGCAATGACTTGTGCGTCAATCTTATCCGTTTTTGCTAGTTGATCTATAGCACCGGCATAACGTCTCACTGAAATCGGCTTGGCGATTACAACGGGTAAACCTCTTAAATAACAGGCTTCAGCGAGAGCAAATTCGTAGCGGCCAGTGGCCTCCATCGCTATTCTTTCAACGGCGTAATACGATAGTCTTTTAATGATTTTCTTAATGCCGTCAGGAGTATTTTCCTCTCTCAGGTATATGTCTTTTTCATGGATGTAGACGTCCAGGTTAAACTTACCAACATCGACGCCAACGTTAACAGATGTTTTACTCGTTTTAAGATTTGCCATAAGGACTCGTCCTTGCTAAATTCGAGCTCGAAGCTCATTCGACTGTTCGAGTTAAAAATCGGGTCGGCTCTGCGCTCACGCTTGTTAACGATCTTTTAGATCAATTGCTCATCGAGCTACAGAGCCGGTAAACTGGGTGCAACCAGGCTACGGGCTTCACTTTATTTTAAGTCGGTTGATAAGGGAAATTATCCATACAAAGCGTTCAACGCTCGCCAGCAAGCTGGCTGGACCTTCACTGCGTCGCTTTATATGTGCTTAAATAGCACATATTAATCAACTACGTTACGGCCCGTTAACGCGGCGTTATGCAAAAAGGAATAAGAATTTGAGAATAAAAAGGCTGGCTTTGTTGTTAATAACCCTTTTTATGGCTTTGAGTTTAAACGCTGAAGATGTCTCGAAAAGAAAGACGGCCGAGTTTAAAGAATGTTTTAGTGTTCCAAACCAAAGACATACTTACATGTTGTATCCTGATGAAGCATGTGAATACTCAAGGTCGGGTTGTGTGTCTAATGCAGATAATAAACTGATTGAGATGGTTTGCGATGCAAGAAAAATTAGCACATGCTTCGAAAAATCGTTGTGGTATAAGGATGAAGAACCGGCCGGGTTAAAAATGGCAAGAAAAAAAGGCACTTTACTTGGGGTAGGTAAAAGCGCTAGAGGAAACGCCAATGACGGCGAACCAGGCGTTGAAGTATGCTATAGCTGGACTGTGAAGGTAGGTGCATAACAAGGTTGTTAACCACCGCCAGCAAGCTGGCTCGACCTCCACTGCGTTGCTCGTTTTGTGGTTTCACGCTACGCTACCACAAAACAATCAACCCAGCTCCGGCGGGTTACAACGGTGTTATGACTAGGAGATAAATTCAGAGCAATTGCTATGAACATGATTGGATATGGGCTAGTCGTGACCGCTGGATACCTTCTATTTATTAGTCAAATTGTGATCGGTATATTCATATTTGTCATTGGTGGATTTTTAGCTAATAAGATTTCGTTCTCGCTTCGGAGCACAGGTGTAGTATTGTTGGTTGGGAGCATACCTTACGGATATCACAACAGTTTTACTCCGTTTGTTCTATTCCTGATTTTTATCGGGTTTATTTTGGCGTGTTTCAACACACGTAGAGCGAGACGGGATGACGGGGTCGAATGGGGGATTGATATCGGAGAGTTTTTTTCTAGATCTGACTCCAATGATTCTGGTTTCGGAGGAGGTGGTGATGGCGGCGATTAGTCATAACAAACGCTTGCAGCATGACGCCAAAACCTCCGTGTTTTTGTGTCACTCGCTGCGCTCAAACATTAACACAAAAACACTCCGGCTTTGGCGCAGCTGAAGCGGGCGTTAGGCAACCATACGAAAGAAATGAGTGATTCAGAAAATAAAGTAGAATGTAATACTCACGGATCGACAAATGCTACTTTTCTATGTAGGCACTTGGTTGAGGGTGAAAAACGAGGATTTAATTTAGGATATGATTCTGAAAATCCAGATGATTTATGCCCTGACGCATGGTGTGACGAATGCGAAAAAGTCCTTGATGCTGAAGGCGAGTGGAATGATAAGTCTGAAAAGTTCGCGGATATAAAACTTTTATGCTCAGGATGCTATGAAGATATTCGTGATAGGAACTGGATTCAAGATGATGGTGTACTTCATGATCTTGTTAAATCGAGCTTTAGCTTTATTGAACCTAGGCATCAAGAATTTCTTTCTAAATACAAAGCCGGAGAGTATGAACGGTGGGATTGGTATCAGGAAACCGCAAAGTTAGTATTTTCCCATAATGGAAAACCTCAAGTTGAAGCTGATATTCAATTTTCGGGTACTTATTCTACTAAATCTAACACTTGGATGTGGGCCTGGGCAAACGATAGTTTAGAAGAGAAAGTTAAGTCGTCCTCGCGAGATATCAAGGCTTTAGGTGAAGAGCTTGGGTTAAAGCAATTGGTTGCTGGGCGCTATGCTGCTACTGAAGTCGATGGCTGGGAAATGACATCTGTACTAGCTAAACATCTAAATGCAATAGGAGTTTATCGCACTCCCAGTGATACTGGATTCACCTATATGGTAATTACCAAGGCTAGATGGGTTAACAAAAACAAGATTACTAAATTGTTTGGATTGTAAATGCCTAACAAAAAGTTCAACCCGACCTTCGCTGCGTTGCTTGTTTTAGTGGCTTTACGCTACGCTGCCACAAAAACAAACAACTCCGCTTCGGCGGGTTAACTTGGCGTTATGCATAAAAAGGAAGAGGATGACTGAACGGGATTTTCAATTACTTTCCAACCTATTTGATTGTCTTGATCGAATATTCGATAGGGAAAGTAATGTAATTGATTTGTATGAGCTCATGTATGCGACCAACTTAGCCATACATGCAGACTATGGATTAAATCTAGATGAATATCTTGATGAGATAAAAGGTATTGCAATAAGTGATTTATCCCCTGAGTCTCAAATCAATGCAGCCTTAGATGTCACCGATAAATTACGTGGTGGTCTAAATGACCTGCTTCCTATATAGAAATACGCATAACAAGCCGCTCAAGGCTCAGCAGCTAACGCTGCTTGGACCTCCACTGCATTGCTCCTTTTGCGTTTATTCGCTACGCTAACGCAAAATTATCAACACAGCTCCGGCCCCTTAGCGGAGCGTTATGTGTAAGCCATGATCATACTCATTCAGATTCTAGGCGTTTTCTTTCTAGGGACTTTAATAGGCTTAACTCAGTCCACAAAAAATGAAAAGAAGATCCTTTTAGCCCATAAAAAACTTTGGTGGGTATACGATAATTTCTACGGCGATAGGTTTTCTTGGTGGCGGGTCTTAGTGGCTATACCAATTGTATTTACCATTATGGTTCTAGGTGTCATTTATCTATTTTGGCTATCTTCAACGCAGCCGAGCTTCCCTATCTCGTTACTAGTGTTGCTATACGTAGTAGGGGGCTTCTTTGGTTGGTATGCTCGTGGCAAATTGGTTTCTCTGTATTCAAAGTCAAACACATAACAAACCGCTCAAAGTTCAGCAGCTAAAGCTGCTTGGACCTCCACTGCGCTGGTCGTTTTTGTGCTTTAATAGCACAAAATCAACCACCACAGTTCCGGCCCCTTAGCGGGGCGTTATAGCCAATGAAGACTTTCAGCATTACCACGAGAAAAAATACAGCCGCCGTTTTGCTGGGGCCTTTATTGCTGGTTCCGATAATGACGCTGACTTATGTTGTTCTTGCGTTGTTTAACGGAAGTCCAACCAACCTGGTTGATGTAGTCGGTGTGTCGTTATTTTTCAGCCTATGGGGGCTGATTATTGCCTATCCGGCAGTATTGTTTTTAGGCGTTCCGTCAATGCTTTTACTTATACATTATAAAAAGCTCAATTACTTCTCTGTAGTATTATCCGGCGTCGCATGGTCAATACCAATAGCCCTTAGCTTTGGTGTCGATGCAAGTAGTACTATATTCATCAGCTATTGTGCTGCAATCGTTGCTTCTGGTTGCTGGCTGGTTTATAGATATGTGTAAAAGCTATAACAAGCCGCTCAAGGCTCAGCAGCTAAAGCTGCTTGGACCTCCGTTGCGTCGCTCGTTTTGTGCTTAAATAGCACAAAACAATCAACACAACTCCGGCCCCTTAGCGGGGCGTTATGGCTCGCAAGCAGAATCATGGAAAAATATTCATTTTCAATAATGTGGGGCTACTTCTTTATAGGAGTATTGGTAAGTATGTATTACCAGTCACTTCGCCTATCGCGTTTAAAGAGCCAATATTACGATTTGTTTGTGTCGCTCGGTGAGCCAACTGTATTCACCAAATATCCATTCTTGTTGGGCTCTATTGTCTATGACCTTAGCCCAAATGGCTCGCTTACTCGATATGCGGAGTTTATGGTAAAAAAGCAATGGAAAACCCTCGAAGATACACAGCTAAATAAATATGATAATAGGTTGCGTATTGCTCATACGCTGCTGGCTGTATTGGCCGTATCTACTATTTTGGTAGTGCAGGCGTCCGCGCCATAACAAAGCGCTCTTGGTTCGCCAGCAAGCTGGCTGGACCTCCACTCCGTCGCTTAAAGTGTGCTTTAATAGCACACTTTAACCAACTACGTTCCGGCCCCAAAGCGCGGCGTTAGGCACTCCTACCGAAATAAATTCATGGAACATAAAATAAGCTGGTATGAGTCTTTTGACTACCTAAAAGCAAAGAGGGGGGTATGTTCGGCCAACCCTTTCTATCGCCCTAGGTTAGTAATATTTTGTCTCGCGATCTCGTCGCCAATGTACTTTGTTTCGGTATTGTCGGTAGTCGAGACTATCGTGACGCTTAGCATTTTCTCCTATCTATTGGCAGTTCTAATTGCACTAATAGGAGACTATTTCCCGCACAGGATAGTCGTTCACTCTAAAGGTATATTCAACGGCACTGAGCTATTTCAGTATAAAGATATTTCGTCAGTTAGCGTTGGAGAGTTAGATATAGCAGGCTCAACGTTTAACGTAATTACATATATAACAACGTCAAATTTTCAATATATCTATGGTCTAGGGCGTAACATCGATCCACAGGAAGTGTATGATCTACTACAAAAAATGGATGTCGAACTAGTCTAATAGTAATGCGGCCTAACAAAGCGCTCTTAGCTCGCACGCGAGCGTGCTGGACCTCCACTCCGTCGGTTAAAGTGTGCTTTAATAGCACACTTTAACCATCTACGTTCCGGCCCCAAAGCGCGGCGTTAGCTAATTAGGTGCCATTATGAAAAAATCAATACTCTTATTCTTCTTAACTTATTCAATGACAGCATTCTGTCTTACGGAAAAAGGGGCAACCCTTCCCAAAGGGAATATTACGAAGTACCGAATGCATTCGGTTACCCATTCAAATTCAAATGCTAGGAATGTTTTGCTCGTATATGTAAACGGTCTAGAGGAAAGTTGCACAAAAGTCTATGTGTATGCAGATAATGACCCTTTTGTTTTTTCAACAATAATGTCTATCCTCAACAACAATCAAATTAATTCGGTTGAAATAATCTATCACATTGATTCTTCACGAAGGGCGCCGTGGGGCGATAGTTCTGCATGTGAGCTGACATCGTTTTCTGCCAATCTCCTAAGCTAACAAGGCCATCAACCGGAGCTCCACTGCGTTAATTTATATGTGCTTCAATAGCACATATAAATTAACTCCGTTTCGCCCAGTTATGGCGGCGTTATACGTTACGGTGCATTTTTAATCGTGGGCTTAAGCTAAGGCTCATTGCCTCTAAGCTGAAAAAATAGCCATCACGACTTCAACGGCCTAAATACCAAATTCTAAGTTAATATTTTTCTTTTAGTTCGGTAGGCGCTCTGTTTTAACATCAGCAAAGCCCACTTGTGTCAGTGCCATTTGATCTACTTTAAATTACTATTCAAGCAATGGCGTTAATCTGGTTCAGTGTATCGCGCTGAGGCGCTCGGGCAGGTCATCGGGGCACGTTTTATTAACCAGCCTGCCAACGTAAGGCTGGGCAAGTACTCGTATAACAAAGCGTTCAACGCTCGCCAGCAAGCTGGCTGGACCTTCACTGCGTCGCTTAATATGTGCTTAAATAGCACATATTAATCAACTACGTTACGGCCCGTTAACGCGGCGTTATGCATCATGAGCAAACTAAAGCAAATATTAGTAAATCTAGTAATAGTATTCGCGCTTTTGGGTGGCATTGCTCTAATGGTCGTACGTATTCATTACCCAGATTTATTAAATATAGACTTTATCTATTCCCGACTGGGTATGTCCTTACTGGCCGTAACTTTTTTTGCCTTAGCATTATTTGAGTATAAAGTTTTAAAAACTAAGCGTAAGCCAACTACAAAATTTTTTTCGGCAACCATTAGGCTTCCATTATATTTAGCCGCAAGTATTTACCTTGTTTATAACGTGTTTACATACGGGTAACTGCATAACAAAGCGTTCAACGCGCGCCAGCAAGCTGGCTGGACCTTCACTGCGTCGCTTAATATGTGCTTAAATAGCACATATTAATCAACTACGTTACGGCCCGTTAACGCGGCGTTAAATGCCTATGATCTACGAGTACGATTTAAAAGAAATCCTTCCAAGGCTTAAAGGCCCACTAAAGGAAATTCTGGAGTCTGAAATTGCAGCAGGCAACGATATGGTAGAAATATCAAGCAAGTGGCCAATGCCTGAAGTAAACGTGTGGTTTAAAAATCCACTCACAGATAAATATAAAAAGTCGTATCCTTCTCTCCAATACACCTATCTTGGTGACCCCAAGAATTGGTTAGAGGAATACATAGATAAAGAGAATGGCGCAATGGTGGCAGCAAAGTGCTAACCCAGCATTTAACAAACAGCTCAATCCGACCTTCACTGCGTTGCTCGTTTTGTGCTTTTCCGCTACGCTCGCACAAAACCATCAACTCCGTTCCGGCGGCTTAGCTGGGCGTTGTACGTCACGCGATATTTTTCGACGCGCCCGCAAAGATTAAATCACTGCCTCTAAGCAACACCAATCCTAGTACTTTCCTGCAAAGTCTTGGTCTTCAAAGTCCGCATTATCTTCAAATTCAGTTAAGGTAGCTCCAGCTTTATTCCTTTGTTCAACTAGGTCGCAGCGTGCGCTGGTAAGTGCAATACTGGCAGCTCAGTCCACATGGCTCAGCGCCAATCAAAGCTTGGTAGGGGGCGCTGAGGCGCATGTAGGTACAAAGGGGCACGCAGTTGGCTACATTGTGCAGGCGGGTAGGGTGTTTTCGGTTTAAACGTACAACAAAGCAATCAAGCGGACTTCCACTGTGTAGGCCAATTTGTGCTTTAATAGCACAAATTAACCAACTCCGTTCCGTCCGCTTATCGCGGCGTTAGATTTCAAGCATCGAGATTCTAAAGTGAAGATTGAAGAAGAAAGATTGATCTATGAAAAGATTTCTGCAGTCTATGAAGATGGGTTCTTTTTATCTAGCACTCCAAACGGCGGTTGGGCGGATTTTTACAAAATCGAAAACAACCAAATAATTCACTACAGCAGAAAAAGCGCAGGCTGGAGTACCGAGATTCCTGATCAGCCAATCTGCGCCTTAGAACACTTAGAGATCTCCGAGGTCGGTAATTCCACGATAACATTTACCCTTGAAGACATGTCAAAATGTCTTACTATTCGGCAAGAGAATGCAAAACATTATTATGGTCGTTAAAACTCTACCAACACCCAATCTAACAAGGTAGTCAACCCGACCTCCACTGCGTCGTTTAATATGTGCTTTAATAGCACATATTAATCAACTCCGTTCCGGCCGGTTACTACGGCGTTATGCACCAATTCATTGAAAAGGTATTTTATGAAATATTTCATACTTGTTTTTTGGCTTTTATTGTCTTTAAACTCTCATTCATATACTCAAGCAACCGGCACTATTAAGGAAATATATATTGATAAAAATGGTGCTGTAGCTTTGAAATTAAACGAGGGGTTCTCTTCCTCTGTAGTGTCTGCGGAATGCAGTACATATAACGGGTATGCAGGAATTAGAGATTCGGAGCCGGCCATGAAATCTCTGCTTTTAGCAGCTTACGCGGCAAAGGCCACTATCAAGCTTGGCATAACCGGTTGTGATGGTAATTGGTTAAAGATAAATGATGTACGTGGCTATTAGTATTGCATAACAAAAAGTTCAACCCGACCTCCGCTGCGTCGTTTGTTTTTGTGGCTTCACGCTTACGCTACCACAAAAGCAAACAACTCCGCTCCGGCAGGTTAACTTGGCGTTATGTATCTCCCCACCCTGAGAGAGCGATATGATTCGAGTTAGAGAAACAGTTGAATGCTTGGGTTATTGCTCCATTATTATTGCTGTAGGGTTAGTATCTTACTTATATTGGTTAAGTGAGTACGGGGCGGTGTATGTGTATAGCCATGAGGCATATGCGATATTTATGCTCATGGTTATTCCTCCTGGAATTATCAATCTTGTTCTAACTATTATTTTTATTCGTCCCCACGCGAAAGTAAAAAACGGCGTAAATCTGGTGGTGGGTGCATTTAGCTTGATACTTCTAGTTTTCTTTCTTTTTGTTGCGGTATAAATACATAACAAGCGACTGTGGTGTCAATAACATTAGAAGTTAATTAATACACCACTCGTTATTCCCTCTAATCATTGAGTTCAGGATGGTAATAAATTTTCTCATACACGCCGTGATTGCCACTTTCGAGTGTTTACCGTTTGCTTTGAGTTTTAAGTAGAAAGATCTAATTACAGGGTTACATAAGGTGGCACTTAATGTTGCCATATAGAGTGTTGTTCTTATGTTTGCTCGCCCGCCGATGATACGTCGCTTACCCCTTGTTTTACCGCTGTCCCGATTTAAGGGCGCAACACCAACGAGCTTACTTATTTGATTGTTTGTTAGCGTACCTACCTCAGGCAAGTCGGCCAATATGGAATAAACTAGCGTTTTACCAACGCCAGGAGCTGATAATAGTATCTTCTGTCGCTCGCTCCAATCTGCCTGTTCGTCGACATGCTTCTGAAGTTTAGTTTCCATGCGTTCAATTTCTTTATCAAACATTTTAATCATTCGATTACACGATGTTTCAAATGCTTTTCCCATGATTTTCATACGATTTAGCTCCTGCGTTCTCATATGCATTATCTGGCGCCGGCGTGCTAATAGGTCTTTGATAATTATAAGGTTTTTGCTCTTCTTGGGCGTTACCTTAGGCTTGATGATCGCGGCATACTCAGCAATGACTTGTGCGTCAATCTTATCCGTTTTTGCTAGTTGATCTATAGCACCGGCATAACGTCTCACTGAAATCGGCTTGGCGATTACAACGGGTAAACCTCTTAAATAACAGGCTTCAGCGAGAGCAAATTCGTAGCGGCCAGTGGCCTCCATCGCTATTCTTTCAACGGCGTAATACGATAGTCTTTTAATGATTTTCTTAATGCCGTCAGGAGTATTTTCCTCTCTCAGGTATATGTCTTTTTCATGGATGTAGACGTCCAGGTTAAACTTACCAACATCGACGCCAACGTTAACAGATGTTTTACTCGTTTTAAGATTTGCCATAAGGACTCGTCCTTGCTAAATTCGAGCTCGAAGCTCATTCGACTGTTCGAGTTAAAAATCGGGTCGGCTCTGCGCTCACGCTTGTTAACGATCTTTTAGATCAATTGCTCATCGAGCTACAGAGCCGGTAAACTGGGTGCAACCAGGCTACGGGCTTCACTTTATTTTAAGTCGGTTGATAAGGGAAATTATCCATACAAGCCGCTCAAGGCTAAGCAGCTAAAGCTGCTTGGGACCTCCACTGCGCTGGTCGTTTTTGTGCTTTAATAGCACAAAATCAACCACCACAGTTCCGGCCCCTTAGCGGGGCGTTATGAGGCAACTAATGTTTAAATTCACTGCCATTCTATTGGTGTTATTGTCTCAATATGTTTTCGCTGATTTGAGCGTCTTAGGCTACCAGCCATACACACCAGAAGAGATTGAAGGAAAGGCGAATCCTTCGCTATGGAAAAAATACAATTTCAGCTCCTACTCTTATCTAATTAAGAACACTCATTGCTGGTGCCCATCGGGGCTTACGAGAGTTTATGTAGTTGAGGGGAAAGTTGTCGATTTTGAAGAAATTGAGTATTTCTCTGCAATGAAACCTCAACTAAAAGACCTTCAAACAATCGATAAACTCATCAGTAAGATCGACTCGTATTATCAAAAGCATCCATCAACCTTCAATGTTCGCTTTGATCCATCATTCGGGTTTCCTTCAGAGTTTTTTGTAGATCCAGAGTTTGGTACTTTTGACGATGAATTTGGATTTCAAATTCTTGAGGTTGTGCCTCTAAAAAGATCCGGCTCATAACAAGGCCATCAACCACCGCCCGCAAGCGGGCTGGACGCTCACTGCGTCGCTTAAAGTGTGCTTTAATAGCACACTTTAACCAACTGATCTGTTACCACTTTAGTAGACAGTAATTTTACTAGACACTAAAGGGGGTATTTATGGGGAAAACTCATAAAAGAAACTACATTCAGTACACCAGAGAGTTCAAGGCAGCCTTAGTTAGGTTGGCCAGCCATCAGAGCATCCAGGCAGTCGATATTGCCGAGGCATTGGATATCCATCCTGTGTTGATTTATCGTTGGCGAAAAGAAGTTAACGATGGACGATGGCGAGAAGCTCCAGTGACAAAATCAAATAAGCCGGTAGGCCCAACCAAGAACGACCTTCAGAAGAAAGAAGCTGAATTAAAGAAAGCTCAAACCCGCATTAAGAAACTTGAGAAACAGCTTAAAGAACGCGAAGAGGATATCGACATTCTAAAAAAGGCGGAAAGGTTCTTCGAGAAGCACCGAAAGTAATCTTTCAATATATCGCGGAGAACCTACATAAATTCAAAATAAACCGCCTCTGTAATCTGATGGGTGTATCAAGAAGCGGGTTTTATGCGTGGCTCGATAGGCCTGCTTCAAATAAAGCCCTCTATGATGAAGAGTTGAAGCGTGCAATTAAAGAGCTTCATCAGGGGTATAAGCGTTGTTACGGGGCGAGGCGTATATACCATTCGCTCAAGAAGATCGGCTATAGCTGCAGTATTCGTCGAGTTTCACGATTGATGAAAGAGCTTGGTATAAAGGCTTCAACAAGAGGTCTGTACACCTGGAGTCCGGGACTTAATGAGTTTTATGCGGCGACACCTAATCGGCGTCCAGGTCTTCATCCTGCGAGCTCATTCGGTGAGCAGTGGGCAGGTGATTTCACTTATATAAAAACAAAGACCGGTAGCCTTTATCATGCGGTAATTATTGATTTATTTAGTCGTCGGGTTGTTGGTGCGTCGTTTTCAGTTCGTCGTGGCTTAGCTTTAACTTCTTCTGCGCTTAGAAATGCACTCGCTAGACATAAGCCTGAGAAGGGCTGTCTATTCCACTCAGACCAAGGCTCTGAATACGCCGCGTTTGAGTATAGGGAGATGCTCGAATCAAATGGGTTTAATCGCAGTATGAGTAGAAAAGGAACTCCGTTGGATAATGCTGAAGTTGAATCCTACTTCCACACGATGAAAGCTGAGCTTGCTCATCAGGTTGAGTTCGAGAATATTATCGATGCAGTGGCTCAAATTTCTGAGTACATCGCTTTCTACAATAAAGAACGAATTCACTCGTCACTGGGCTACCATTCACCGCAAGAGTATGAAAAACTCTATGCTTAAATGTGTCCACGAAAGTGGTAGCAGATCACAACTCCGTTTCGGCACCTTAACAGGTGCGTTAAGCATACAATGATTGAAGCATACGAAATACCTCCCAAATATTTAAGAGATCTAAATGGTTTTGGCCCCAGAAGTGAGGAAATACTTGCAGAGGTTGGAATCAGCTCTGTTCAGGATTTCATTGAAATAGACCCCTATGATTTATATGCCTTGATAAAGCCTATGAAGGGCATGGGCTTAAATTCTATATATTCGATTATCGGAGCGCGAGAGAATATCTCTTGGATCGAAATAAAAAACACACGGAAAACTGAAATACTGATGAGGTTAGACGATCTTGGTTTAGCTCCGAAGTAACGGTGCTTAGCTTCCCTAGTGAAGTGCAAAATCGTTCCGCTTCGCTCCCTGAGCGTGCTAAAGGGCTTGTGGATGAAGTCTTTGTTATTCGGTCGCTAGATCTATAATTTAGATCTATGCAATCATTGATTATATAGACCAATACCCAAAGAAAATTGATTTATATGAATTCGGCAGTATTAATAGATGATCTTAAAGGCCTCATAGGTTTAGTTATGATTAATTGAAGTTCAGTCATTGAGTTTAATGAACAAAGAAAAGGTGAGCCTCTATCAATGACTGAACCTCACTATGTCGTGGGGGCTTTGGTGAGCAATATCATTAACGTAGTAGAGTATAAAGGTAGAACCATCTATGGATGAAAAAGAGTTACAAGACCTAGCTAGCCAGTTTTCCTGCCCTGATGGAGACGCGGGGCTTGAAATCGCTAAGCAGATGAATGAGTTAAATGAGTTTATTACCCAGAAAGCGATTGACGCTTTAGCACCTCAACAAGGTGAAACGCTGGTTGAGATTGGTCCTGGTAATGCTGTACTAAGCCTGCCTATTTTAAAGGCTTTGGGTGATACCGGGCGTTATCTTGCTGTTGAAATGTCGGCAGCTATGGCGGAACAAGCCCGTATAAATCTGCGTGATGAAGACTGTCATGTGGAGATTTATAATAGTAGCTGCTCCGATACAGATATCAGAGCAAGTAGTATTGATGCTCTTCTAGCTGTTAATGTTCTTTATTTTATTGACAACCTAGATGAGTTTTTTCATCAACTGTTCTTATGGATGAAGCCTGGTGGCCGGGTTGTTTTTGCTATACGGCCCGAAAAGACACTAGAAAGCTTACCTTTTACTCAGTACGTTTTTAATATTCGCAATACCCAAACCTATGTTTCAGCTATGGAGCGGGTTGGCTTTGAGTGCCTTGAGCCTGTCGTATTTGATGAGGGTGTGCTGGCATTGGCTGATATTGAAGTGCCTGTAGCTACGGTTATTCTGCTTGCGAAAAAGCCTTAAAGACTCGTTTGCAGCTTAGTTGAAGTACTTACTGGGTTATTTCATGTGGGTTAACCCAGTAAGCTAATGGTTTATTGGCCACGACCACAAACCATGACAACAATGGTTTTCCAGGCAATATTGATATCTGTTTTAAGCATGCTGATAGGTGATGACAAAGCCAAACTGTAGCTGAGGTCGTAACTTAGTTTGGATCGTACGTCGTCGATACAGGTATCGTAACCTTGATTGATTTGAGCGAATCCGGTGATACCTGGCATAAGGCCGTAAGTACGCTCTGCGAAATAAGGAATCTGATCTTCTAGTTTTGCATAAAAACCAGGGCGTTCTGGGCGAGGTCCAACTATCGACATGTCACCTTTTAATACGTTAATAAGTTGTGGTAATTCATCCAGCCTTGTTTTACGTAAAAAGTTCCCGACGGCGGTTACCCTTGAATCGTTTTTTCCTGCCCATACCGCTCCAGATTCACCTTCGGCGTTGTTGACCATAGATCGAAATTTGATCATGTTGAACACCTTTGTTTGGGTTGGAAAGCAAGCTCCAATCCGCGGCTGGGTAAAAAATACAGGCCCACGTGAGTTGAGTTTTATGGCGATGGCTAAAATAGGCCATAAGGGGAGGGTAATGACCAAACCAGCGATCGCTGCGCTAATATCAAATATACGCTTTACTCGAAAAGTTGCATTTTCACGTATGTTTTTTTCAATTCGTATGCTGTTTTCAATGTTATTCATGCTGATCACCACTGTATTTTCTTGTTGCTTATAAAGTTGATTGCACCCAGTAAATTGGCTGTATGGCCAGCTACAAGGTAATGAATAAGCTTGGGGATTCTGCCCACCTTGAGTTGGCTAAAGAGCTCGACAAAAGCAGCTATTAAATAGATGGCTACTTGGGCTAACGCGACGGGGATGAGAATGGGCCATATAAGAGCGCAATAAATGGAAGTGACTAAGGCGTATATCATTAAGAAGGGCATGAATACACGCAGGGCTTTTCCTGAAAAGAATGAAAATGCAACGCCCTTGTAGCGCGGCAACAATAGATTTTTTAGGATAAAGACTTGTTGAATGTTGCCAAAGCCAATTCTTTTTCTACGCTTCCAGTTGTCATCGTTACTTGAGGGTTCTAACTCTACAGCGTTAATGCGTTCGTCATATATTACTTGGTAACCTTGCTCAATAACGCGCATGGGAATGATGAAATCATCATTGATTGCGCTTTCAGGCAGTTCGCGAAAAAGATGGGTTCGGATGGCATAGAATGCGCCGTGTGCACCTAATATAGAGCCTAACTGGTTTTCACCTAACTTAATGTTACGCTGATACTTCCAATAGCTTGCTTCACCTTCAGAATATGGATTGAGGAAGCGATAGTTACCATTAACTCCACCTATATCACTGTTTGAAAATACCTTGTTGCAGACCTGAAGGGCGTCTATAGAAACCAATGAAGATACGTCTGAAAATACGACAATGTCACTTTTTACGTGTTGAACAACATCATTTAACAGCCGACACTTACCCCTGTTTTCCATAAAGCTAAATACCTCTATATCAACATCGGGGTATTGTTCTAAGCATTGTTTAGCGAGATGCTCAGTTTTGTCAGTACAGCCATCACATGCAACTATAATTTTGAGTTTATTTCTTGGGTAATCTAAGAAAGCGAGATTATTTAACTTTTCTTCAATAAACGCCTCCTCATTGTAAGCTGGGATGACGATAGTGATGCCTAGTGTTTGATGGCTGGCTTTACTGATGTTGCGGTTTTCTTTAGCTTTATTTTTACGATCGTGTAAAAGCCTCATTATTTTCAGAAGCAAGGGGTATGCTGCGTGGTGATAAACAATAAGGAACAAGGATAAGGCTAATGATAGAGCAATGGCGATATTCATAAGGCTTACCCCGCTAGGCATAATTCAATGTATTTATGGGTCATGGTTTTGATGTTTGCATGCTTAACAACAAAATCACGCGGTGCAAGTTCCGACTCAATGCTACTTATTTGTAAGATGGCCTCTGATAAAGCGCTGGGGCTGCCAGCAGGTATTAGTTGGCCGCTCTTGGGGCACATAGCCTCTACACAACCTCCCACGTTGCTCAATATGCAAGGCACATTACAAGCCTGTGCTTCTAAAGGAGCTAAGGGCATGCCTTCGTTAAATGAGGGTAAGCAAAAAACATTAAGAGACTGATAGAAACGTTGCATAGATTCTTGGTGGCCAAGGAAATAGACGCGATGTGAAACCTTATGCTCTACTGCTAGTTGCTTTAAATGTTGTAATTGACTGCCTGATCCTGCGATAGCAACACAGTAGTTTTCAGGAAGATGAATAAGGGATTTAATTAATATGTGGTGGCCTTTTACTTTTTCTAAGCGGCCTGCGCTACCAATAATATAATCATGTTCAGGTAGCTTGAGTTCTTTCCTCGCGGTTTTTCTGTCTCCGGGGCTAAAGTATTCGGTATCTATGCCATTACTAATGACTTGGCTTTTAATGTTGGGTATGTACTTTTCAAATGAGCACTGTACGGTTTTACTATCTGCTACAAATGTTGGTCGGACTAAGCGAAGTAGCTTATGCTCTAACTTTCTTCGATCTTGGTCTTCAAGATGCCAGGCGTCGTGTTCCGTATGAATTATGTTTTTAACAAAACTTAAGCGGGCACAAAGCCCTGCGTAAAACAAGGGGCCAATATGGTGGCTTAATACAGCGATAGGTTGATGCTTAGTAAAGATGTACAGTAACTTTGTTAGTGTTATTAGGGAATAACCTGGTTTTTTGTTTAAGAAAATTAAGTTGTCTTCAAAGCGTTTTAAGCGAGACCACTTGCCTAGCATATCCTCTTTTTTTCCTTCCAAGCTAACGATGATCATGTGCGTTTCTTTAGCTTTTAGGCGAAGAATCTCTAGCGCCATAACTTCTATGCCGCCTGGTGTGAGATGCTGCACAACTTGTATGATGGTTTTCATAGTTCACCTGCTAAGTAGTTATTGTGCTCGTGCCTGCTTAACGGCGCGATACGACTTATCACTTTAAGTTTGGTTATTTGTTCTATATGTTCGCTGTACTTAACTGTTGTGTTTGTCAGTTCTAAGACCGTTGCAAGACCGGTGCCTAATAGTGCCCCAGCAACTAAACCAAGTAGGACGTGTAAGATTAAAGGCAGATTAGTTGGGCTGCTTGGTGTGAAAGGGCGATCTATTATTTTGATGCGCTTGGCTTGTTCGAACTGCCCTAGAGAGCCCATAACCTCTGCCATTTCGCGTCTTTCCAGTAGGTTTTCAAAAAGGTTGCGCTTGACTCTTAAATTACGTTGCAAACTAAATAGTTCGTCCTCATGTTCACGGAAATCAGCCTGACTGGCCTCGATCTCTTTGATCATTTGAGTGATTTGCTTGACCTCTTCTTGGAGTCGATTGGCTTTGTTTTTTGCAGATTGCAAATCCTGAAGTTGCGAAATGAGAATGGTAGACTCACCATCCTTAGATGTGCTTTCTATAGAACTTGCTCTATCCCATAACTGATCTTCGGTGACGAGCTTGCCATTTTCAGAAAGTAACTTCTGACGCTCTTGCTCAAGGCGCTTGAGTTGGCGAGTGATGCCTTTGATTTTGCTGTGCTTGTCTGTATAGCGTGATCGTAATACCGCAAGTTCACCCTGAGCTTTAATGATCTGTTCTTCAATTTTTCCTACCACAGGGTTGGTGCTCGAAAGCAGTTGGCTGATGCCTCCTACATTGCTTTGCGCGCCTGCCAAAATAGCTTGCCGCTCAGCAAGGTCCTTTCTTAAGCTTGCCAAGCGAGACATATTAAGAGTATCCATTTCTGGCAGAGCACGTTTATGCTTTGTTCTGAAATCTGCTAAGGCTTTTTCTGAGTTGCTCAATTCGCTTTGACGTTTCTCTAATAATTGTTCGAGGAACTGCATGGAGTCTGAGATAGAGGAGCGCTCTGGGGCTAGTAGTTGTTCTACAAAGCGTGAGCTGACCACTTCAAGTGTTTGTTTCATTTTTTCTGGTGAAGAGGCTTTTAGGTCTATGCGGATTAGATCTTTACCTACAACGGACATGCTGAGATTGGCTGCAAGCTTATGGATCGCTTTATCTTTTTCGTAGTCACTGCTTTGATCGTTAATTAGCTCTAGATCCAAGGCTACTTGAGTGAGAATGTGGCGGCTATGAAGTAAGGTTTTAAGTGCATCTATACGCTCTTTGAGCATGGCTGATACAGCTAAATCTTCCAAAAAAGGGTTCATTTTTGCTGTTTCTTGAATCAGCATGCTGGTGTGTGAAGCATATTGCTTGGTGCTATTAAGAGCGATGACTACCCCAAAGATGGGTAGGGTTAAAATAGGTACGACAATTAAGTAGCGTCGGCGCCAAGCGGCCAAAAGAATGCGATAAAACTGCAGGGGTAAGTTATTCATAGCGCATCAATCCAATACTCGACTTGTTTTGACTTGGTGAGCCAGCTTTCTTTTTTGACTAGGTCTTGACGTTGAGTCTTTGCACTAGGTGCCGCATGTTGATGGCTGCGTTTAATGGCGCGACACATATCCTTGGCATTGTTGACTAGGGTAATTTGATCTTGATATGCACACGCTGAAGGGAAGGGGGTTGAGACAATGGGTGTTCCGCTTGCTAAATATTCTTTTAGCTTAAGTGGATTGCAAGATTGTATTTGCGCATTATCTTTAAAAGGGAGCAGGGATACTTGCCAGTGCTGGCTGAAGCTAGGTAGCTTTGAATGCTCAATAGGGCCTAAAAAATAGGTGTTTTTTAGCTTTTTGATGTGGGATACATCAATTGCCTCTGAGCCAATAAAAACGAAGTTCCAATCACTGAGCTCACAAATTACCTCTTCTAATAGTGAAAGATCTAACCATGAGGCAATGCTGCCATAAAACCCGGCTGTCGGGCGCCCATTTGATGGCAGTTGCTGAGCAGCTGCAGTCGGTTTTGAAAATAATTCATAATCTACACCGTGTGTAAGATAGTGGCAGTGGCTATGAGTAAACCGCTCTTTGAGCCTTTGGCTTGTTGCAAGTATTAGGTCTGCTTCTTTTGCTAGTTTCTTTTCATGGATTTTGGCGCAACGATGGTCGACACCTGCAAGGCCTGTAAAGTCGTCACAACAGTAGTATATAAACGGTGTTGTGGGGAATTCGTCTATTAGGTCCGAAGCTGTAGGAAGTGAGGACCAAAGTGCAAAGTGATTAAGTTTGTGGCGAGCGATAAGTGATTTTATCTGTGCAGATAATAGCTTTTTTGCAATAAAACGCTCCCATGCGTAGCGGGGGGCTGGTAAGGATAATAGGTTGTAAACAAACAGCTTATCGCTACTTACTTTGGCTTGTTGACGGTTTTTATTTTTCTTGCCACTAAATAAAAAACGAGCTGTGCTGTTGTACAGTTTTTTAATGACTCGCAGCATGTCGTAAGCGTTTAATTGTGGTTTACGCAAGCCGATTGAGTTTATCCACACAACCGTTCTTTGTTTTGAAATATGTGAAATAAGGTGTTGGGTACTGCTGGGTAAGCTTGCCCAATCTTCGCCAAAAACAATCAACTCACGTTTCATGGTTTATTCCTCGTTTTTGGATAGTTTACGGATGACTGTGGCTGGGTTGCCGCCGGCAAGTACCCCACTGGGTAAGGACTTCGTGACCACGGAACCTGCTGCAATAATACTTGAGTGACCGATATGAACACCGCCAATAATCGTTACCCCGGTACCGACCCATACGTCGTGATCAAGGATGATGTCCTTGGCTTGCTTGTCGTTATCGGGCAAGCCCTTTGCGCGAGCTAGGGCTTGGACTGGGTGGCCTGGGTAGCCTGCCATAAAGCATCCACCGGCTATTCGCACGTTATCACCGAGTGAAACTTTACGGCCCACAGCGATGGTCGATTGCCAACCGATGTCAACATTGTCTCCTACGATCAGTTGTGGGCTGATCTTGTTAGACATGCGGCCAGTGAACGTTGTTTTACCTGATATTCGACAGTTATGGCCTAGCTGTATATCCAGCGGCCCTGCGATGTAGGGGAGTCCACCATAGAGAAACAGGTTTTTTCCGCATTGGCTGGTTTTACTTCTAAATATGGGGCTGAAATAAAGCGCTCGGCTAAGGCTACTAAGAAAGCTCTTCAGCTTAGAATGCAGTTGATACAATGCGGAAGCAATTAACCTGGGCATGGGCAGCTCGAGCGTTTGCAGCGAGCGATAACTCGTCATTATATGGCGAGCAGCCGGGGCCTCAGAGTTTTTGAGCCAATGTTTCATCGTATTTAGGCTAGTGCTTGTCATGATTATTCCACCGTTACTGATTTGGCTAAGTTTCTAGGCTGGTCAACATCATGGCCAAGTAAGCATGCGGTGTGATATGCAATGAGTTGTAGGGGAATGCAATACAGCAGTGGTTGCAAAAATTCGTTTACCTCTGCCATTTCAATGCCGTTTGCGATGAAGTTTTGGCAGTCTTCGATATGTTGTTTATTACTGATTAAACATATTTCTCCTCCACGCGAAGCGACTTCTCGTAGGTTAGAGATTGTTTTGGCGGTAAGTTTTCCAGGTGGTGCAATGACAACGATAGGCATATCTTTGTCTACAAGTGCTAAGGGCCCATGCTTTAATTCACCTGCGGCGTATGCCTCTGCATGAATGTAGCTAATTTCTTTGAGCTTTAATGCGCCTTCTTCTGCAAGTGCAAAGGCGGGGCCTCGGCCTAGAAATAAGGCGCTTTTTTTGTGCTGTAATTTCTTAGCTACCTTTATCACCTCTTCGGTTTGTTCAATAGCCTGAGTTAAGGCATTGGCAAAGCTCTGCATGTCTTTAATCAGTAACTGCTCATCTGCAGGGCTGAATCGTAAGTTCGCTTTAGCAACACTGATGGATAAGCTCAATAAACTGGTGAGTTGTGACATAAAGGCTTTGGTTGAAGCGACTCCAATTTCGGGCCCTGCAAGGGTGGGCATGGCTAAATCGGCTTCTCGTGCCATGCTGCTGTTAATGACATTTACCAGTGCGATGGTGGGTTGGCCCATCGCTTTAGCGTGCTGTAGGGCGGCAAGTGTGTCAGCGGTTTCGCCAGACTGGGAAATAAATACAGAAACACTGTTGCCTACAATTGGGGCTTCTCGGTATCGATACTCGGATGCTATTTCTAGATCTACAGGCATGCCTGCCTGTGTTTCTAACCATTGCTTAGCGACCATACCTGCAAAATAGGATGTTCCGCAGGCGATGATGCTTATACGACTAATGTGGCTAGTCGCTATTTTTAAATCTAAGTTTTTAAAGCCGTTGTTTTTTTTATCAAAGTACTGATGCCAGCAGCGATTAAAGACTTCTGGCTGCTCGTAAATTTCTTTGAGCATATAGTGATTGTGCCTGCCTTTATCTGATCGACGCTGGTCATTTGAAACCGCTTCAAACTCTTTTGATAGCTCTTCGGCAGTGTCAATACGTGTGAGTTTATGTGCGTTTAACTTTATTAGTTCGCCGTCTGCTAGATGCAGTACGTGAGAGGCTAGACCGATGAGTGCATTTTCATCCGATGAGATATAAAGACCGTTTTCAGATTTACCAATCACAAGGGGGCTTGCATATTTAGCGGCATACAGTGAATTAGGGTCATCATTAAACATAATGACCAAGCCGTAACTGCCTTCAATTTTTTCTAGAGCTGATTTCAGGGCCAGTTCTTCGTCATAGCCACTGTTTAAATAAAAAGTAATTAACTGAGCAATGCTCTCGCTGTCAGTTTCTGACTCAAACTCTTGACCATTTTTCTCTAAAAAATCACGTAATTGTTGTGCATTTTCAACAATTCCATTGTGTACTACGGCCACTTTGGCTGTCATGTGAGGGTGGGCATTTCTTTCATTTGGCAGCCCGTGTGTCGCCCAGCGTGTATGTGCTATGCCAACACCGCCGTCAATAGGATTGCAGTTTAGATGCTGCTCTAAATTCTCTAATTTACCTTCACAACGTGCTCGGCTGAGAGCTCCGTTATGCATAACCGCAATACCTGCAGAGTCGTAGCCTCGATAGGACAGTGCGGCTAAACCGTGTAGAAGTTGTTTTGTTACTGATTGCTCATTAATGGCTGCAAAGATCCCGCACATCGTATTCTCCAGTGGATATATGAGTGATATATAGGGTGTTTAGCAGAAGCTGTGCCAGTTTTTTAATTCAATTAAATCAATGGTTTAGCTTGTTTTTAGTAAGCAGGCATAATGTTTGTTTGGGGTGTTTGCAAAATGCGACTCATATTGCATGACGTTCTCAAGCTTATTTTCTAAGAATAGGCTTCGTACCGATATGCATCTCGAGCCGGCCTTAGGCCTTGTTTGTGCAGTTAGCTTGAGTCCACTGAGCAAGGGCGACAACTAGGCCGGCAAAGATATAAATGGGCCAAGTGAAGCCTTGAGTAAGGAAGGTGCCAGAAACAATGGTCGCAATTAGGCCTGCCAATAAGGATTCCGATGTGGCGGTCATGATTGCTTGCTCTTTGGCATTGCGCCAATACTGGTAGTTAATAATGGTTTCGAGGCTGCATTTGGTGGAGACCAGTAAGCAAATGATAAGTGTTATAAAAACCAATAGCCCGATAAAGCCTGTTTCGGCTAGCACCCCAAACCAAGTGCTGTGAACGGCGTGGTTTAAGCCGTCCCAGTGAGAGCTGTAGTAATAATAATTAGAGTAAAAATTATCAATACCGACGCCTGTGAGTGGGTTTTCGACCGCCATTTTGGCGGCAGCCTCCCAGGCATAGAGCCGTCCTTGGGCTGAAGCGTCTAGACCTTCTTCGGCAGCACCGCCGGATTTTCTATCAGCGATCCCCGCAACTGCAAACAATATGATGGCTGTTATTGCTGCAAGCGAAGCAAGTAACACTTTGGATTTTATCTTTCTATAGCCAAAAACCGCAAGAATCGATAAAACCCCTAATAGTCCGCCCCGACTTTGTGTTGCTAGAACAGCAAAAAAGAATATAGGGGTACCAATAATGCCCACAAGACGGTGGCTGCTTGCTAAGGATTTGGTGAGGGCGAGCCCGACTGCAAAAGCAAAAGGAAACATCAAAACAAGGGCCAGATCATTTGGGTCCCCTAGAACGGAGCCGAGATGACGGCCAATAGTTACTCGTGTTTCTTCAACCATGCCGATGCCATTGAACTTGTTATATAGCGCTGTTATTCCTACAAGCATGCCAAAAAGCACAATGCTAATTGAGTATTTAGAGAAATCTTTATGCTCGCGGGTAAGCCATGCTATTGCGAGCATCATAAGGATGATTTTCCAATACACACTTTTATAGTAGTGCAGTGCCACACCTCGGTTACTTGCAAAGACAAGACCGACAGTGACCAACGCAAAAAAAGCTAAAGCAACTAGCAATTCAGGTCGCCAATACACCTTTAGTTCTTTACTTATTGCGATATGCCAAAACATTGAAAAAAGACAGGCTAGAGACAGGAGCAAAGGGATCTTTAATGAATAAAGCTGAGGGATGACTTCATGTATTCTAAAAAAAGAGAAAATAACGAACAATAAAACCAGTATGAATGTGTTCTTAACCACAAAGACAAAGGCTAGTGGCAGGGCGCATATAATCAGCATAAGTACTGGGTGTGGGAGTAAAGGCCAGATGACATATAAAACTAGGCAGATTATAAGCATAAGCCACGCCTCGTAAGGAATCCGTATAAAACGAGATGTGGGCTTTGCTAAGGTTTTTTCAGGCTTAGACTTCATGCTAAGCCTCTTTTGTATTTGTTAGTTCGTTTTTTTACTCTTTCTATAAGTTTGATACTGGAAAAGTGGAATATAAGCATGTGGGCATATTCGTTTTCTGATGAACGATGGCTTATGCAAATACCTAGCTGCTTATAGAATAAAACTAAAAATACGATGCTTGCTGTCGCTGCTAAGAAGATGGTCACCAAGCAGGTTTTTATAATTAGGCTGAGTTTGTCTTCGTGTATGTTTGTAGTTAGTTCACTTATAAATACCTGATTAGCTACGTAAATGCCTACATAGCTTGATACCAATAAAAGGATCATTCTGCCATAGGCTATGTCTAAGTTAACTTGACGTTGTGAATAAATATAAAGCAATACGGTGCGTGTTGTTTGCGCAATTAGTAAACTTAGGATGATGCCTATTAGCGAAAACATAGGCGCTAAAACAAACATAGCTAAAACACCGGCTACAGCACTAATAAACATGACCTTCATTTGGCTTGTTGTTGAATGTGTTGTATAGCAGCCGATATTAAGAAATTCAGCACTTTCTTTAATTGCATAGGCCGCTAGTAGTGGTGTTAGCATACTAATGCAAGCTATGAATTCAGAGTCGAATAAATAGATGATGAGCAGCGGTGCCAAGCTAGCAATACCAATAGAGAAGAGCAGTACTTGGTAAATACCTAATAACGCAAATTTTGTGGCTTTTTGATGTTTGTTAGATGTATCTAACAAAGAAAAGCGAGTGGGTGACCACCACATGCCGTAGGGTTGCATGGCAATGGTTAGGGCCAGTGCAAACTTACAGGTGACGGCATATATAGCTAGATCTGTTAGGCTTGCTGTCTCTGCGATCATCCAACGGTCAAAGCCGTTTAGGCAAAAGGCTAACAGGCCCCCAGCAACGATAGGGGAGGCATATTTGATAAACACGTAGCTGTGCCTGAGTGAGAGAGTACAACCTGTGTCTTTTTTTTGTATAAACAAACAGATCATGCCCGTTAAAACGGTGGTCAAACAGCTTGCTTCAAAGACGCCTGCTAAGCCATGCCCACGGCTTAGCAGGTAAAGAGTGAGCAGGGCCTGCAACGTCGCTCTACCGATATTTAAACTACAGTAGCTTATAAAACGGTCGTTGATACGCATCCAGCCAAGAGGTACGGCAATAAGGCCTTCAAATGAGAGGCTAAGAATAAGTAATAGGCATAAGTAAGGGCTGATGTTAATAAACTCTGCATAAAATGGAATCAACAGGCTAAACAAAGCAAAAAATATCAGGCTTATTAATATGACAAGGCCGAAGATACGTGAAGCCATGGTCTTGGCTCGTAGCTTTGACGCTGAGCTACATGCATAACGGTAAAGTGTGTCTTCTAAGCCATAAGCTACAATGACACTCAGAAGAATCGCAAAACTGCCTATGTATTCTAGGCGTCCATATTGTTCAGGCTGCAAGTATGATACGACTAAAGGCACCATAAACAGCGAAATACCCTTCATATAAACGGTACTGCCTGCGTAAAGCAGTGAGCGAAGCAAGGTCTTATTAGCTCTCATTGCAGTCACCCAGCTTATCTTGGCTAGTCATGTGGCAAAGCCGTTCGGTGTTATCAAGTAATTCTTTGTAGCTTGTCTCGGCTTTGTACTGCTGTGCGAATTCTCTGCCCTTTAACGCAAGCGCTTTACTGATATGCATATTATCAGCAAGAAACAGGAGCTTCGCTTTGAGATCCTCTACTGAGTTGGCCTTATATTTAATGCAATTGTATGTGTGTATAAGCTTTGTATCCCAGTACGCACCATCTTCTGGAATGATGATGCATAAACCTGCGGCCATGGCCTCTAGAATAGACAGGCCAAAAGGTTCATTCTTAGAACTTGAAACAAACATATTGCAGTGTGCACGTAAGTCATTTAACTGTTCTGGTTTTTCAAACGTCTCAATACGATCGCTGGCTTGTGGCGCTTTGCATTGGGCATGTTTGGTATTACTTGGGCGTAGATACGTGATGCATGCGTGCATGGTTCGCAGTGTCGATGCTTGCTTGAATGCTTCTGTGAAAAGATCCAATCGTTTCCATTTAAGTAAGGATGCTGACCAAAAAATCTTAGGTGTATTGAATTCTGAATGAGATGGGCTTGGCCAATCGCTGTTATCAATGCCGTTGTCAAACTGAATTACACGGGGGCCAGCATTTGCCTTTATATCGATGGCTAGCATTGTGATTAGTTTTTTATACTCGCTTTTTAAACAGGCAATAATGTGGGTGTTGTGTAAGAGTATGTGTGAGAGTTTAGATGCGCCGATGGGGCCGTGTACTAGTTGAATAATAGGTATATTCAATAGTTTGGCTGCTAGATACATCGCGGCATCAATACCAGGCCCAGAAATACCTGTAATACATAAAGGTCGTTTCTTATGCTTAATAATTAGTTTAATTAGGTTTATCAAATAGAGGCAGCTTAGCCACGCTGTTTTTAAATAAAACCCCATTCCGTATTCTTGGTCGATAAAATGCTTAGGTTCATTAAAGCTATTTTTAATATAGCTGTTTTCTTGCCAAGATTCGGGGTCTTGAGTGAATACCTCAATGCTCAAGCCACGTTTATATAGTAACTTTAAGTAGGTTTTGCTGGCAACTTTGGAGCCTCCGAAATAAGGGATGGCATCAAATACTGAAATATAGTTATGGCTTGTTTCTTTGTTCATTTTATCCCTCTAAGAGTCGTGTTAGCTTTAAGTTGATGATGGAGATGAGAGGGCTTAAATAAGTATGTATGCGTTCCACTAGGGATGGCTTTTGGTATTGAGTGTGTAAACTTTTATAGATGACATAAAAGTTTTGGGTGTTGCGTTCTAATGAGAATTGACTAAAACAGCGTGTCTTTGCATAAGTCCCCATTTTTTTTCTAAGAGCGGGGTATCTATGTAGTTTAAGCAAGGAATGGCTTAGCTCTTTATGTGAATTAGGGGCAACAAGTAAACCGCTTTTGTCGTGTTCAATGACTTCGGCTATGCCACCAACGGCCGGAGCAACTGCTGCAAGACCTGCTGCTCCTGCTTCAGCTAGGACTAAGCCAAAAGCCTCGTCACGAGCTCCAGAAGCAAACACATCAATATTTGAACTCAGGATCTGATTGACATCGTTACGCTCGCCTAAGAAGTGTATATAGGGGGTTAGTTTTAGGGTAGAGCATAGTTTTTTCAGTTTGTTGCTCTCTTCGCCATCGCCAATAATGATTAGTTCAGCGTTTACTTTTTCTTCGGATCTTAATCTGTAAACGGCTTTTATTAATAGATCAAAACCCTTTCTATGAATAAGAGAGCCAACAGAAGCAATCACAAAGCTATCGTGTTTAATGCCCAGCTTATTGCGAATGTTTAATTGACTTGTTTGAGCTTCTGAATACTTAGATAGATCGATTCCGTTGTAAATAACTCGATATTTATTCGTTTTTGTGGACTTTGCTTTTGAACACCCATTGTCACCTTGATGATTCTTTTTCTCGTACAGTAGTGGCTCTCTTATTTGTGATCCTGATTTTCTATTAAGTGCCTTTGGCCGTTTATAGGGGGACAGAAAAGGTTCAATGACTGCCTGACTAACCCCCACTATAATATCTGGGTCACGCAATGAAAGGGTGGCTCTATCCCTTGCGATATAGGGTGCATGGAGTTGTGTGACTATAGGGGTCGATGTTTTTCGTGCAGCAATAAGCATCCACTGATTTGGTGCACCACCATTGCTATGTACTACGTCAATGCGGTGCTCTTTAATTAGTATGGCGCCTTGTTTTATTTGTTTAAAGAAACCGCTAAGGTTAAATTTAGGCTTTTCCCAGCCAAGCAGTACGGTAAAGGGCTGCTGAATAACACTAATACCTCGCTTGATTAACTCCTTCTTAAGTGTTTTAGAGTTACACCAAACAATCGGGGTGACGTTGTACTTATGAATGCTACTTACTAAATTAATTAAGCATACTTCGCTTCCGCGAATCCAATCTTCACCAAAATGAACAAATAAGACGGTTATGCCTTGCTTGCTTTGGTTTGTTGCTGTTGGCATGTTAGCTATGTCTGGATTAAGGGGCGTGGTCGAGTTTGCAGGATTTAAGAGCTTAATTGCATTTGAACCCTTTGCATTTGAACCCTTAGTTTGTTGAGGCTTAGATGCATGCTTATTGAGGCTTACTTGATACTGGGACACATACTGGGGCAGGACTGCCTGCCTTGAATAGTGTTGATAGATACTTTGTATGGCTTGTTTTCTGATTTCATCCTTTTGCTGTTGATCAAGTAATAAGGCTTTGTTTAATGTGCTTTTTAATTGGCTAGGGTTTCCTGTTTGTACAATAAAACCGTTGATCTCGTTTTGTATTACTTTTCCTATTTGTCCTAAGTCGTAACTTATAACAATAATACCCCGAGCCATGGCTTCTAATAAGCACAGTGGCAAACCTTCAAAGCGTGAGCAAATCACAAGGTATTCTAATCTTTGCCAGTGCTGCTCCATGTTTACATGGCCATGGAGCTGGCAATTGGCACTTAGGTTCTGCTCTAGTGATTCACGCAGAGGACCATCTCCAAATAGGTCAAACTGATAATCAGGAAACGAAGCGGCTAAGGATACAAATGTTTGAGGCGCTTTCTCTTCACTTAAACGGCCCACAAAACCGATCTTGTTTCCACCGCTCGGTTTGACATTATCCACATTAATGAAATTATTGAGCTGATGGCAGGGGCCATAAACACGTCTTGCGATTTCTTCTGAAACAGCCGTGCTGTGGGTGTTAAGTCTTGCCGTGACGCGATCGATTAGATCGTAGAGTTTTAGTTTTCCTTTGGGTTTTTCACCTGCGTGATAGGTGGTAATACATGGTGTTTGATGCTTTAAACAAGCCATGCGTGAATAGATCCCCGCTTTATAGCCATGTGCGTGGCAAAGCAGTACGGGCAGCGTTTTAATTAATCGCTTAAGGCTGGAAAAGCGTCCATCTAGTACCTTGTAATCGAGCTGCTCTTTTTCGAGAAAGTCGATTAAAGGATGCGGGCCAACACGCTCACGGTAGTCATTTAAAAACACGACCAGTACAGCGATACGATTGGCATTTAGGCCTGATGCTAGCTGAGCGACATGTGCTTCAATTCCGCCGTATCGAGCTGAGTCCAAAACAAGGCAAACGGGGTGTGCTGCAGGCATGAGCGCTCTCCTAGAGTGTAAGATAACTAGGTAATAGCAAGAGCGGTGCCGGGTTTGATAGGCCAAGTCAATCACGTCTTATGTTTTTTTAAGTGATTGATTTTATTGACTAATTTGGGGATGTTTAGGGCTTGTTAGGGTTTGCCGTATGCTAGTGACGGTGGCTTTAGCATTGCTTGAGCGCCTTCTTTGCATTTTGCAAATCATGATTCGCATTTTGGCAGAGCTGTACTGTGTTTGATATTAAGGTTGAGGGCCCTCTACCGGCAGGCTAATGTTGAACTCTGTGCCTTTATTTACCTCACTTTGTATATGAATATCTCCACCTTGTTTTTTGATAATGCTATGCACAATCGATAGGCCCAGACCTGTGCCATCACCGACTTTTTTGGTAGTGAAAAAGGGATCAAATATTCTACTTTGTATGTCTTTGGGGATACCTGTGCCTGTATCAGTGATTTTGATATTGACGTACTGATCTATAAACTCAGTTTGGATTGTGATGGTGCCTCGATTTTCAATAGCTTGCGCAGCATTCATTAATAGGTTTAGAATCACTTGCCCCATGTTACCAGCTTGCCCTACAACCATGGGCAATTGACCGTATTGAATGTTGATCTCGGCTTTGTATTTTATTTCATTGTTGACCAGTTTTAAGGTGTTATCTATGCAATGATTAATGTCGTAAGCTTCACTTTCTTCGGTATCGGGCCGTGCAAAGTCCTTCAGCGATTGCACAATGCTAGCGACTCGTTCCATGCCTTCTAAAGAGTCATCGAGGATTTCTTTTAAGTCACCCATAATGTAGTCAATGTCGTACTCTTCTTTAAGCTTGACTACTTGTTCGGCCGACGCTTCTTGTTGGCTGCTAAGCTTTTCTATTTCGACTAAATAGTCTGAGACAGAACATATATAGCGGGTTAAGGAATTGAGGTTGCTCTTGACATAGCCAGCGGGGTTATTAATTTCATGTGCGACACCCGCACTGAGTTGGCCAATAGATGCTAGTTTTTCTTGATGTAATAATTTGGCATTGGTTTTTTTTAATTTGTCATAAGCTTTGATCAATGTTTGGTTGGAGTCGTATAGCTCTCTAGATCGGTCTTCTAATAGCTGCTCTGCCTTAATGCGGGCCTCTTTTTGGCGGAGATAGGCTGCTTTGTAGTCTGTAGACGACATAAGTGAGGCTCCCTTCTCGAGATAGGGCTAGTGGTTATTATCGATTTTTTGAATCAGAAAACAGCAATGCTCATCCCCCTTATGCATACAGCTGCTGTGCTCCAAGGATATGGGGGTTTGGTAATGTTCGCTGGCGCCTTGAACAAGCCCCTCTGCAAGGTAGCAAAGTTTTCTGGGTGAACGATATTCAATTTTTAGCTTATTGGTCGAGATACGATTGCAAGTTAGAGAGGGAAGGGAAGGGTTGTCATACAACTTTCTGACCTCTTTATGAATGACTTTTTCTATGCTATCTAAAAACTCAAATAACTCGCTGCATTGTTGCGAAAAAATTGGGTACTTTGTGTTTAGCTCACTAAATAGAAAGTGGCCAAATATCCTCGTTACCTCTGTTGATGGGCGTTGTAATAGCGCTGATATCTCTTCAACAAATAACTGTACATCGGTATCGGGGTAGTCTTCAGTTGATACATAAACACCACCACATTTTGGTTCTACTTTGTTGAGTAGAGTTTCCCAAGCTTCTAATCCATATTGGCTTTCAACAAGCTCATTAAGTGCAATAAATACAGCGCCTTTCATTATTCGACCCCAAGGTTTAATGTTTCAGGTATACGGATGGTGATTTCAAATACCTCGCGATAGCTTTGTTCATATTCAATAAGTTTATTAATCTGTGCCTCATTAATCACCGTGTCTTTTGCTAAAAGTAGGCTGTTATTTTTTGAGTGGATATTTTCACTAAGTATCATGCCTGGTTTTAAGTCATTGGTTGAAAGTACGCAAGTTTGTAGGGATGTATCACAAAAATCTTCGAGCACTTGCCAAAAAATATCCACTAAGTTCACGTCATGTCGGCGCCCAGCCCATTCTTTTATATAAGTCTTGGCTGCTTCTACTCCTTGTATGTTCTTGTCTATTTGGCCTGAATAGGCATCATAAAAATCACTCACTAGGCCGACTATTTGTGCTGCTACCGGTATCTCTTTGTCGCACAATCCATCAGGGTAGCCATTGCCATTAATGTATTCACGGTGGTGGCGAACAATCTTCGCAATGCTTTTTAACTGACTTGCATGGCTAATGCTTCGCTCCCCCCACAAGGGATATTGTTTATACGTATTCAGCTCCTCTTTAGACAGCGCGTAGATTGGTTTTTTTCTGATTTCATCGGGCAGGGCTAAAAGGCCAACTCGATGCATTAAGGCTGCTAAGTGAACGGATTCAACATCCGTATCGCTAAACTGAAGTTGCTTTGCCATCTTTACCGCGTAATGGGTAACAAATTCGCTTTGTCCATGGGCTCGGCCTTCTTTCCATTCAAGTATCCTGTTTATTACTGATACTGACTCAAATAAGGCTTCGCGTGACTTGTCGTGAGAGATTTGCAGAAGATTAAGCGCTTGGCTGACCTCCATTGATCGCTCTTTGACTTGTTTGTCTAGCAGCAAAGCAAGCTTGCTTAATTTTATGTTTTTGGTTTTGGTCTGTGCTTCTGCTTCATCGCGTTCCTTTTCTACGCGTCTGAATTGCAAGGCTTCATCAATGACGCTAACAAGATGCGTTTCATCCCAAGGCTTGGTGAGATAGTTATAGACATGGCTGTCATTGATTGCCGAGCCCAAGGTATCCATGTCACTAAACCCTGTGAGTAAGATACGCACGGTTCTTGGGTGTTGCTTTTCAAAGGTTTGCAAGAGCTCAGCACCACTCATCTCAGGCATTCTCATATCTGAAACGATAAGGTCAAAATCAGTGTCTTCTGCCGATGCTATGGCCTCTGCACCGGAGCCTTTTACCGTAACATCCCAGTTCTGAGAGCGAGCAAAACGCTCAAGCGATTTTAAAATGGCTCGCTCGTCATCAACAAATAAGATCTTGGGTCGATGAGATTGTTCACTCTGTTGCATAGTCGTCATTCCACACCTTGGCATCTCTGTGACTGTCGTTCAGTTCATGCTTGCTTTTTATGAGCAAATATAACCGAATAAATAGGGCCGATACCTTTATAAAAGTATAGGTAATAAAATAGTACGTGTTGAACTATCAGTCATGGGGTTTATAACTATTTCCATGGTTTCTAAGTGTTTCATTACATTTCATTACATTTCATTTTGGCTCTTTTTCAATAAGCCTATCCTTAGGTATAGCTAATGCATAACTTAAGCCAGTTTCATACCTTGGCCTATAGATCAGGGTTTTTAGGGGTATGCTGGTTTTTCTACGTTATGAGTGATGGTGTTTTCTATGATTATTCGCATTATGAAAATGTAACCGTTTAATTTTCATAATGGTTATTCCCAAAATGCAAATCACTAAGTTGTTATTTTACTTTTATGTAATTAATTCAATAGCTTATAGGTTTGGCTTGTCTCGTGCATTGCTCTTCATAGAATTCAACTTGGAGAGACACCATGCGTTTGTTGGCTTTTATTACGGTTTCATTTTGGGGCTTTGCTCTGTTTACCGATGTTGGTGCGGAGTCTTTTGATGAATGCCCAAGTAGTGCTTATTTAATTCAAGGCTCTAATGCTCAGATGTATGGTGTTAATCTGGCAACGGGTTTCTATCAAGGCTTATCTGATGATTTAGGAACGACATCTAAGATCAATGCCATTGGTTTTAATATTCATGATCAATACATTTATGGCTATGGTAGTGGTTGGCGTTCACTCATTCGAATTGATCGACATTTCCAAGCCAGTCCGATTACTACGACTAATACACCCGACACTAATTTTTATGTTGGTGATGTCTCCTTAACTCATAACCGGTACTACGCTTATCGCCCAGGTGCGAGTTATGGCTTGTATTATGTTGATTTAGACCCCAATGCGGATGCTTATTTGCGTTATCAGAGGGTGGTTGACGGTCATACTCTCAATCTGGCTATTTACGATTTTGCCTTTCATCCGAGTCAAAATGCCCTCTATTCGGTTGATCGTAATGGTTTTCTGACATCGATTGACCCTGACACAGGCGACTTCACGCGCATTAACAATGTCGGTGAGTCGGGCACCTTTGGCGCGGTTTATTTTGATTCCTCCGAATACTTCTACATCAGCAGGAACTCGGATGGCTATATTTTTCGCATTGACCTTAAAGCGGAATCACCCTCAGCTGAATTTTTTGCATTTGGACCTCATTCAAACAATAACGATGGTGCCAGATGCGCGATATCAGACATCATCTCAGAGGAGGACAGCGTAGATTTTGGTAATGCTCCTGCCAGTTATGGTTCTGATATTGAATCTAACGGTGCGCGCCATGAAATCAGTGACCACTTATATCTCGGCTCCAGTATTGGTGGTGAAGATGATGGTATTGAGTTTGTCACTAATATCGAACCGGGTTTGAATGCTGTTGTTGTAGCGGATGTAGAAGGTGCTGGGGTCATTAATGCATGGGCCGATTGGAACCAAAATGGCACCTTTGAAGAGTCAGAATTATTTGTCGATGACAAGCCCGCAAGCAGTGGCAGTAACTTTATTCTTATCGAGGTTCCAAGCAATGCTATAGCCGGTGAAACATGGGTTCGATTTCGTTATTCCAGCTTGGCAAATATTGGAGCTAACGGCGGTGTATCAGATGGGGAAGTAGAAGACTCCCTCATTGATGTTGTCGAGTCTGGCAGCTCTGTTATGCATTACCCCTCGAAGAAAGGTTTTGTCACCGTAGCCTTTGAAGATAACTGGCCTGAGCTAGGTGATTACGATATGAATGATGTCGTCATGGCTCTTCAAACAAGCCAGTACAGTAATAGCGAGCAAGATGTAATACGTTATGAAATTCATGGTCAGTTATTAGCGCTAGGAGGAGGCTACCATAACGGTTTTGCTATTCAGTTAGACGGTATCAGTAGTGCATCCATTGATCAGTCTGGGTCTGAATTATTTATTAATGGCATTAAGACGGAGTTTGTTTCTCTTGAGGATAACGCCCCGTTTGAAGATGCGGTCTTTATTATTTCTAATGACCTAAAAAGCGCTGTTTCAGTAGAGAGTGGTTGTACTTTCTACCGTACTGAGATGGGCTGCGAGCAGCTAGAAACGAATACTGAATTCAGCTTTGATTTACTTGTTACTTTGCAAGTACCTATCGATATATCTCTTGCCCCGAAAGGTGTTTTAAATCCCTTTATTTTTGCAAGCCCCGGTCTTTATCACGGTGATACTTTTGAAACCGCACCTGGGCGTTCTTTAGAGATTCACCTTAAGAATAAAGGTGTTTCTGCTCGCTTTAATACCGATTTTTGGGGCTTATCTGAAGATCGATCTAACCAAAGTGGTCTGAGTTTTTTGACCGAAAACGGCTTGCCTTGGGCTTTAGAAATACCAGGGCTTTGGTCACATCCGGTTGAGCGACGAGACTTATTGCAGGCTTACCCCAAGTTTCAGCAGTTTGTTGAATCCAATGCTGCTGCTTCAAAGGATTGGTATCTAAATACAAGCAGCAATAGCGAACACATTATTGATAATAACTTGGAGTAGAGTGATGACTAGCTTATTTAAACAGACATTATTAAGTTCTTTATGTTGCTCGTTAATTGCGTGTGGTAGTGGCGGCGGTGGTGAAAGTTCTGATGACTCCGTTGAACAATCGGCAAATATGAGCTCACGTTCCAACCAAGAGGCTGGGCTAAATACACAAGAACCTGACCTTATTATACCTGAGCCAAATGTCTTACCGAGTGTGCCAGCAAGTGCTGTTCCTAGTATTACTCCTAGCCCTAGCGCAGTTCCTAGTGTCATACCAACAGTAGCTCCAAGCGCTACGCCAAGCCCCGTGCTGACTATCCGCACTAGTGAGTTAAAGTCCAGCGATAGCTTCCTTTTTGAAAACTTTGAGCGTGTAAGCATTCGCTTTGAGCTCTCTAATTCTGAGTCCATGCCGGATCGAATGAGTGTTTGTTTACCTGAGTCGCCCAGTAATGATTCAGAGACTAACTGTTTGTACTCGGGCCCTATACAGATGACTAATCAAAACTTGAGTTTATTTGTTCCGAATGAATTCGATGATTTGGAGTTGGTGACTTGGACATTTACTCCAGAGTTGAGCCGTAAGGTTTATCTCTGGAGTCGTTCTAATGGCCCTACTTGGTATGTCACTTTATAGGAGAACACTGATGAATATTTTAGTAACAGGTGGTGCGGGATACATTGGTAGCCATACCTTGGTGGAGCTTCTTAATGATGGTCACAAGGTTGTTGTGGTTGATAACTACTCTAACTCATCGGAAGAGCCTTTAAGGAGAGTTGAAAAAATAACTGAAAAAAAGATTACTCGTTACGAAGTGGACATTCTAGATAAGCAGGCCTTATATAATGTATTTCAACAACATAAATTTGATGCGGTGATTCACTTTGCTGGTTTAAAAGCTGTGGGTGAATCCGCTGAGTTGCCTCTGAAATATTATATAAATAATATTTCGGGCACATTAACCTTGTGTGAAGTAATGGGTGAAATGAACGTTAAAAGACTGGTTTTTAGCTCCTCTGCAACGGTTTATGGTGAGCCTCAGCGTGTTCCTATTGATGAGTCTTTTCCTACTTCTGCAACCAATCCCTATGGCCGATCAAAACTTACAGTTGAAGAAATATTACACGACTTAGGTGCAAGCGATGATAGCTGGAATATTACACTGTTGCGTTATTTTAACCCTGTAGGTGCTCATCCGAGTGGTTTAATAGGGGAGGACCCAAAAGGCACACCTAATAACTTGATGCCTTATATTTCACAGGTGGCTGTTGGCATAAGAGCACAGCTTGGGGTTTTTGGCGATGACTACAATACAAAAGATGGAACGGGTGTGAGGGATTATATTCATGTGGTTGATTTAGCACGAGGGCATGTGAGTGCCATTAATAATAAAAAACATAAGCACGGCGTTTTGACACTTAATCTTGGTACCGGCAATGGTTATTCTGTATTGGATATGATTAATACCTTTGAACGTATTAGTGGTAATAAAATACCCTATAAAATCATTGCTAGAAGGCCTGGAGATGTCGCTGAATGTTATTCAGACCCTAGCAGGGCTTATATTCAAATTGGTTGGAAGGCCAAGCATGGGCTTGATGATATGATTTCCGATGGTTGGCGTTGGCAGAGCCAAAATCCACGAGGTTATTGTTAGGGCCTGTTAGCCACTAAACAGCAGTGGCATAGCGCATATAGCTAATGCCACTGCTGTTTTTTTCGATAGATTGTCGAGGGGCTAACTTCCAATAACGCGGCAGCTTTGGGAATGTTCCCATCGCAGTGTTGAATGGTTTGTTCGATGGTCTCTCGTTCAACTTCAGCTAACGGGCGGACGATGAAGTGGGGTTTGTCATGCTCGTTTACCTTAAGGTCAGTCTGTATGTTTTGCTGCTTATTGAGAGCTTGATGGTTTTCTAGATGATACTCACCTGCTGAATCTGACTCTTGTGATGAAGCTGCGTACTCGGCTGTGGAGCTTGGCAATGGCACAGCCTGATGCTTGCTTGGCTTGAGCGCTGCTGTGTTGCTGATAGGGCTTAATGGTGGGGGTAGGTGGTTTAGCTCAACGACTTCTGCGTTATTAAGTACCACGACATTACGAATAATGTTTTGTAATTGACGTACGTTGCCAGGCCAGGCGTAGGTATTCATAAGCTGTTTTACTTCTTGCCCTAGGCGCTTAAACTTTTTTCCATCCTCTTTGGCGTAAAGTTTGAGAAAGTGTTGGGCTATTTTGACAATGTCTCCATTTCGTTCACGTAAAGCCGGTAGGTGTATTGGCACGACATTGAGGCGGTAGTAGAGGTCTTCTCTAAACGTACCTTCGGCCACTTGTGTAAGAGGGTCTCTATTGGTTGCACAGATAAAACGCACATTGAGTTTTTCTTCTTTGCTACCTCCGACCTTTTTAATCACGCCGGATTGAATAAAGCGCAGTAGTTTGGTTTGCAGATCAAGGTCCATCTCGCCTATTTCATCTAAAAACAGTGTGCCGTTATTCGCAAGTGAAGCGGCCCCCTTACGGTCACTGGAGGCACCGGTAAAGGCGCCTTTTACATGGCCGAAAATTTCGCTTTCCATTAGATCTTTGGGAATGGCGCCACAATTAAGGGCGATAAACGCTTCACTCGAGCGCGCACTTTGTTTGTGAATGGCTTCGGCGCAAACCTCTTTACCTGTACCGCTCTCACCGGTGATAAATATGGTGGCTGAGCTCGATGATGCGGCTTCGATGGTCTTATAGACCGCTTGCATGGGCATGGATGAGCCGATAAAGCCATGGAAGTGATCGCGGTTAAAGTTTTCACTTAAATCTGCGACTAGGGATTTAAGTTTGATGTTTTCTAAGCTGTTGTTAACCGTTGTTAATAGGCGCGCAGCGTCGATGGGTTTTTGTAGGAAGTCTTGGGCACCTAAGCGCATGAGGTCGACGGCTATATCAACACTGCCGTAAGCGGTAATGATGATAACAACACAGTCATTGTCTATTTTCTTTATGTGGCTGAGTACGTCTTCGCCTGGCATATCCGGTAGTTTTAAATCCAATAAGACTAGCTGAGGTTGATAGCGCTCGGCCATTTCAATAGCCTCTAAACCACAGGTGGCTGTTAATAAGGCTATGTCTTCTTTACTTAAGTACTGTTTATATACTTCAGCTAAGGAGGGCGAGTCTTCAACTAAAAGTACACTGGGCGTTTTACTCACGCTGTTATATCCATGTCAGAGCATTGGTTCCAAAAGGACCAGAAGCGTATCGTCAACAAACACATTGTTTCTTGAACGCTTAAGGTGACTAAATGCGGAATCCAGTGAGCGTTTGATGGGCTGGTCTAAGGAGAGCCTTAGATTAAGCAGTATATTGCTGTACTTATGCTTTTCTTCCGCGTTAGCTTGAGTATAGTCCAAGTCACTTTTAGTTCCGGTGGATTGGCCATCGCTGTGAGCGTGATTTGCTCCGCCGCATGGTTCTTCAGTAAATAGCCCGTCAGTAAATAGGCCTAAGCGTTCCCCTTTTTCTAGTTGGTATTCAGCCGATTTGTAGCTTATATCCGGTAGTAGCCCAGGTAGCATGCCTTGGCTTTCAATGGTTATAGCTCGACTGTTTGAGATAATGATTGGGGCTGGGTGGCCCGCACACGCTACTTCGATTAGGCCCTCGGCTTGCAGTTTGATCACGCAGCAAGTGCACAGAGATTTGGAAAGAAGCTCGTCGTTGTAAATGGCATTAGACAGTAGATTGAGAAACTCATACGGAGCGCAATCTGTTGCGCACAGTAAGCCCCGTATATAACCTAAGTAAGCATGAGAAAAAAACTTAGCTGCGATATCGTGCCCCATCAAATCTGCAACAACAAGTACGGTCTCTCTTTTGTTCTGCTTGACAATAAGTAGGTCTCCACCACCACTTTGAGGGCCATCTGAACAGGCAGCTAAAGACCAGTTTTCAATTTTTTCTGGTAGCTTAGGGATCAAGCTTTGAGTAATCGACTCGGTGCGAAGCAGGTCGTTTGTGGCTTTAAGCTGTTTATGCCGCATCAATGTCCTGTTAATGCGAACAATAAGGTCTTTTTTGGATATTGGCTTTGTTAAATAATCATCAATGCCTAGACGCGATAACACGGCGTTTTCGTCAGCTTTACTATCTGATGAAATAAAAATAAAGGCACAATCTCTAGTGTTCTTATGCTCTAACACACTTTGCCTGAATACTATGCCGTTAGCGTTTGGCATGTGAATATCTGAAATAATCAGATCAATGGTTTGTTTATCGAGTACAAGCAGGGCATCTTCCACTGACTCGGCTGCAAAGGTTGTAAAGTCTTGCTTCAAATACGCCATGTGCAGTTGTAGCAGGGCTCTGTCATCGTCTACTAATAATATTGAGGCCTTTTCTTTTGAGTTTTTAATACTCCATTCGAGCTTATATCCCTGCTTATACTCTAAGTACTCTGATGGTTTCTTTGATTTTGAACTGTGGGGCGGGCAGGAGGGCGCGTTTTTTTGCTCACAATAGCTTATTTTGTCGACAAGTTGGTAAACAATGCTGGCGCCGCGGCCACCACTTCGATCAAGATTAAAAAGAGGATCTTCGTCTTTACTATCTTGAAGTTTTTTTAGCCAAGCCTTTAGTTCGCTGATACTCTGCTCATGATATTCTTTTCCTATAAATAGAATAAGCTTAGATCCCGACAAAGACAGTGTTATACAGAGTCGTTTAAGATCCTGCTGGTGTTCAACAAAATTAGAGGCGACTTCGGAGAACGATAGGGATATAGCATTAATCAAACTATGTTCTATGTTCATCTTTTTTAAGACGGCGGCAAGCATGGATCGGTGTTTACTGATTGCTTCATATGAAGCAGATTCGTTTACCTCGTAAAGAACGTGTCGCATGGGCTACACCCCATTTTTAACGATCTCACCAAGCTCTTTTAGTGAAGATTCATAATGACTATTAAGTAGGGGCTGTAAACTTTCTATCTCAGTGGTGTCGTCGTCTCTAACGGCCTCTTCGATTTTTCCTGCAATAATACTAAGTGTTGTTGCGCCAAAACTGCCAGCGCTGCTTTTTAAGGTATGAGCTTGCTCGGCTAAGGCTTGCCAGTCCTTACTGGCAAATAACTGGTTCATCAGCGGTAATCTGGCTTTAGTCTCACTTAGAAATATATCAATAATGCTTGGAAGAACCTCTGTCGAAGTGTCTTTTTCAAGTTGTCTTATAATTTTTAAATCAATGCTTTTTTCTAGCGTATCTTCTACTTCATGTGTTGGAGTATTGTTCGCTTCATCGATTTTTTCTTCTGGATTATCATTTTTAGCTTTTTTAATCCAGGTCGTTATTTTTTCTCTGAATAACTTGATATCGATAGGCTTTTGTAAAAAGTCATCCATGCCTGAATTAAAGCATCTGATTTTATCGTCAGAATAGGCATTGGCAGTTAAGGCGATAATGGGGGTAGTATGATTGTAAATACTGTCTTTTCGAATGATGGAGGTTGCCGTGATACCGTCCATCCGTGGCATTGCCATATCCATAAGGATAATGTCGTAGGCTCGTTCGTTGGCTCTGCTAACGGCTTCTTCACCGTTGTTTGCGATATCTACATCAGCATCCATGTTTTTCAATATGCTGTTGATAACAGCCTGATTAGAAGGGCTGTCTTCGGCTATTAAAATAGAGGCATTGAGCGAATGGTTTGTCCTGTCTTGGACTTGGGGGTTGGACTTACTTGTCCATTGCTTGATTATTTCTTCTTGATTTGGGTTAAAGGTGTTGAGTAAAGGTTTGTTTTCAATGCTAAAGATTAACTGCTTCAGCAACGAGCATATACGAAAAGGCTTACGTAATATCGTATCAAAGCCATGTGAATAAGTAAGCTTCGATCGCCCTATGCCATCGTTGGCAATTAGGGCTACCTTAAGGTGTTTTGCTTTATTGTGTAATTCGTTGTCGCTTGTGCTTTCTTTTGAGTTGGCTGCAGGGTAATCACATACGGTATCCGTGTCATAAAGGATGGCATCGTAGCTGCTATCAACTGTTTCTGGTGTTATTAATTCGTGATCTAAGCGACAGTTAAAGAATGTGAGTTGCTTATTTAAGGTTCTGTGAAGATGCTTATTGCTTGAAATTAACAGTAGTTTTCTTGTTGCTCCGCTAAACGCAGGGAAGCTTACTTCTTTTCTTCCTTCAAGAGGAAGTGTTACACAGAAGTGGCTACCTTGCCCTAGTGTCGATTGCACTTGGATCTCTCCGCCCATTAAGTGGGTGAGTTGACGGCAGATAGAAAGGCCTAAACCTGTACCGCCTTGTGTGCGAGTATTACCGCTATCAATTTGGGTGAATTCATCAAAAATACTGGTGACATCTTGTTCACTCATGCCTATACCGGAGTCATTGATGCTTATCGATAGGCTTTGATCGTATTGGATTTCGAGTTCAACACAGCCGGCCTCAGTAAATTTGAGCGCATTTGAAATCAAATTAGTTATGATTTGTCGTATTCGGGTTTCATCTCCGTAAACTTCTGTGGGGGTATGGCGATGAATAACAGCAGCCACATCAACAGGTTTATCGATCACTTGGCTGCTTAGTAGCTCGCATGTTTCGTCGATGACATCAATAATGTTGAACCAGCTTTCATTGAGCTCTAGCTTGCCAGCGTTAATTTTGCTGAAGTCTAAGATATCACCAATAAGAGACAGTAATATATTGCCTCCATTAAGGCTTAGGTTAACGAGTTCTCTTTGGTCATCAGTCAGGTCGGATTCAAGCAGCAGTGAGTTTGTCGCAATAATGGAGTTAAGTGGAGTCCTGATTTCGTGGCTCATGGTGGCTAGGAACTGGCTTTTGGCTATGCTTTCGCGTTCAGCTTCTTGCCGTTCTTTTCGCAGGCGCCGTTCACCTTCATAAGCACTTTTTAGTTTTTCATTGATTTTCTTTAATTGGGAGTGGCTCTGATTAACAGATTCCTTTAAATGCTGGTTGGCATCTTGTAGTTTTATGTTTTCTTTTTTAGTAGATTTTTCGAAGTAAAAATCAATGACCCTTGCCCAGTAAATGGCAGAGGCTTCTAATAAAGTGGAGAGCAGTAACTCATCATCCCAAGGCTTACTGATGTACCTAAAGATACTTGCATGGTGCAGCACATTTAGGGTGTTACTTATGTCTGTGTAACCGGTAAGAATTACTTTTAAGGTCTCTGGCCAGCGCTCATCGATCTTGATGAGTAATTCGTCACCAGACATGCTCGGCATTCTCATATCAGAGACAATAATGGCAATATTTTCATCTTCCATAATCTGTAATGCTGTTTCACCATTAGGAGCACAAAAGATGTTAAAGCCATGTCCTCGCAGTGTTCGTTTCAGGGCTTTTAGATTAAATTCCTCATCATCAACCAATAGCAATCCAAGCTTGGATGGGATTTCTGTTCCTGAAAACATTACATTGTCCATATCGGGATAACCTTGGTCTAAGAGTAGACTAAATTTCATCATGATCAGTCATCTATCGAGAAGAATGCGGTGTGGTCTAGCCACTGGTTTAGTTGCTTTGTATATGTACTGAAGCGAGTAGGAAAAAGGCGCCTGAACTTATCAATTTGGCGCTTTAATTCATCTTTCAAGCTTGGGTTCATCTTATCGTTTACTACTAATCCAAGTAGGTTTACACCTTGTGCTTCAAGCCTTTTATACGCTTGCTTTAACAGTGATTCGGTGGTTATATTTGAGAGGGTGATTAAGATACTGGCTCCACATGCCTTGGCGATGTATTCAGCAGGAAGTTCAAGCTGATCATTATTTAATACAGCTGGGCTATCAATTAGGATGTAATCAAACTTGGGGGCCCAGGACTGAAAAACGTCTTCTAGCGCGCCTGGTTGTCTTAAGTTTGCTAGCTGGGTCTTACCACCGTGTAAGGTCATGCCTGTGAATATGCACTGCTCACCAATAGGCGAAATCAAGTCCGGTGCACCTATATCAGAGTGTGTATCAGAGCGCCGTAGAGGCTTTGATATATCGGCATTAAGCACATGCTCAACTGCAGGGCTGTTTGCATTGAGATCAATCAGTAATACTGAATAGCCAGAAAGTAATAAGCGCTGGGCGATGGAGTGGGTAATGGTGCTGACCCCTTCGTTCGCCGTGGCGGATGTAAAGGATATGCAGCGCTGCGTTTGGGCCTGGATGCAGGAGACAATGTTTTCTATTTCAGCGCTATACGGAGCAATAATCATTTTATGCTCCTATAGGCCTAGTAGGACGGCAAGCGATACCATCCTAAATGTGTCGCCTAAAATTTTCCTAGCCTTGCTTCCTTTACTTTCCCTGTGGTTCGGTACGTAGATGGTGTCGCCTTCACGTATAACGGGAAGAGAGTTAAAGTCACCGGTTTTACCAAATTTTAGGAGGTCAAACTTGCGGGCTTGGTCTTCGCAACAGGATACATTGACAACCAATATACGTTTGACATGAGCGTTTGAGGTAGGGCCTCCAGACTCGGCAAGCAGATCCAAAATAGTCATGTTATCTGAGAAGGTGTAGCGCCCCGGTTTATTGACTTCACCTAGTACACGAACTGTTTTTTCTTTTGGTTTTTCTGTCCATTCTCTTGTTTTCTCTGGGATATAAATTGAGTCTCCGGTTTTAATATCAGGCAGTAATGATTCATCACCGGTTTCAAAGTATTGGGCTAAATTGAGCTTGGAAACCTTAGAATAACTTTGATTCCTGTGGGTGATGCGTACGTTATGTATGTCCGCGTCTTGAGTAGGGCCGTCAGCGGCAGCCAATAAGTCTAGGAAGTTCATATCATTGGTGAACATATAGCGGCCAGGTGCGCCGACTTGACCAAAAATATAGATCGACTTATCGGATGATTGGCGAACCCACTGAGCCTTATTATCAGAGGGGTCTTGAGGTAGGTCGTGTACACGTATTGTTGAACCTGCAGAAATAACGGGTAGGGCGCTATCAGCTTTTCCCTGTTTAATAAATTCATCCAAGTTAAAGACAATCGCTTTGAATTGGCCTTTTTTATCAACACTAATAACTTCAATATTACTTGTATCTGCGCGTGAAACCGGACCACCTACATGAGCGAGAGCATCAAGTAAGTTCATTTCATCTGACCACTCTATGCGTCCTGGGCGTACGACCTCACCAATGATTCGAATGGCTCTATCAGGTGCTATTTTCAGCCACGACTTCTCATTCATATCTGTTTTTTCAGGAATGAAGATGGCATCACCTGGTTGGATTGCAGGCATAGAGGAATTACTTAAACCCTCTGTAAATGCTGCTAAGTCAAATCGCTGCACGCTGCCATCAATTTTTAACACTCTTATTTGTCGAGTTTCCGCATAGCGAGTAGGGCCGCCAGCATTGGCCAAGATATCTAAAAACGTCACGCCTTTTGCACTTTCGTAGGCTCCTGGTTCGAAGACTTCGCCCATGACATAGACAGTACTGGCATTTGATTTAACCGCCTCTTCTTGCTTTGGGATAAAAATAGTAGAGCCGACATTGATAACAGGAAGTAGTTCACTATTGCCTGTATCAAGGTAATTTTTTAGATCAAAAAGTGTGGGCTCACCATCAGATATAACGCGAATTCGTTCAACGCCTGCATAGCGTGTGACTCCTCCTGCGCGCATAAGAAGGTCGACGATCGTCATCGAGTCTCTATAGGTAAAACTACCTGGGCTATTGACCTCACCAAAGACTTTGATTGCATTCTTGGCATTAGATGCATCGCCGGAATCGGCTATTTTTGCAGGGTCAAATTCAACTTCGACATTACCAATTTTGGGCGAAGCAGGAACAAACAATATATCGAGAGAACGCAGCTTGGGTAGTTCTGATGTGTCTCCAGAATCTAAATACGCTTTATAGTTAAAGGTTGTTGCTGTAGTTGCTCTACGTAGTTGCATTTTGTCTAGTTGGGCTCCAGAGCGCATGCCACCAGCAAGCGTTAATATTGACTGTATACTCGAATCAGCAGGGGCATGAATTTCACCTGGAGAGACTACATAACCTAGAACAGTGATTAAAATTTTTCGTTCTATGACATAAACATTGAGCGCCGATAGATCTTGGAAAACAGGTGATAGAGCATTATAGGCGGCATCGGTTAAACTACGTTCTGCTAAACCACTTACTTTTAAAGCCCCCACTTCTGGTAGGTAAATATACCCTCGACGGTCAACAGTAAAAGACCTGTTTAGACTTTCTTCGCCTGGTAAGGATATTTTTATAACATCGCCTACCTGCACTGTATAAGCTGTTTGTTGATTGCTGCTTTGGCTCTGGCTATAGGCAAACGAGTGGTTGGCAAAGAAAACAATAAGGGTGAATATAATAAGTGGTTTAAACACGGTCTAGCCCTCAATAAGATAGATTCGAACGTTTCTATTTATGAGTTGAGTCGCTTCAGATTGCCCTTTATAGCTGGGTGATTGCTCACCTGAAGCAAGTATGTCTATTGCCTTAGGGTTAATACCTGCAGTAACAAGTAAATCTTGGACACTGCGAGCTCGCTCATAAGACAGCGATAAGTTATGTTGTTCATGGCCGCTCTCATCAGTATGTCCAACAATCAGAATTCGGTACTGGCTCAGCTTTAGAAGCTGTTTAGCTGCATGATTTAAATTGTCTTTGTACTTTTTATTAACTTCGCTTGAGTTAATAGCAAATTGGTTGTCGCTATTTAATATGTTTAATAAGCTAGCTATATTACCTTCTTTATTGTCTATCGGTGGTTTACAACTAAAGTCATTAATGACTTCTTTTAACTTTATCTCCAGTGTTGTTAATGCTAATCGCTGTTTGATAATTGAACTCTCTGCACTACCATACAGTTGTCCAGAAAGCTCACGGATTATCCGCTTCTCTAGCTTTTGTGCATCGTCTACAGCGGCGGGAAAGCAGTATGTTGCACCTTGTAATTCTAATAAGGCCAACTGATTTTTTAGTAAGCTATAGTCAAATCTAAGGCCATGCTTTGACGTTATTTGTTGTTGATGCTCAACGCTAATTAGTTGGTCTGTATGATATTCAGCAAAACCGCCTTCACCTTCTTCAGGCCAAGAAGTACACGCCAGTAATAAGCTGCTTGAGCTTAGAGTCAAAAGAATGTGTAAGGGATTCATGACTGAGCTTCCATTTGGCTATTTCCAAGGTTTTGAGCCCACTCAACATGGATAGCTTTATCAACTCGTAATAAGGTAATAAGCTCTTTAGGTTGGCCGTGAACATTCTTTAGTTTTACTCCTCCATTATTTTCTAGCATCCTTTTATAAAGAAAAACGATGGCGCCAATGCCCGACGAGTCGATAAAACTAACTTGGGACAAATCCAATTCGAGCTCTTTACCTACGTGATCACTGACGAGTTGCTCAAGCTCTTTTCGGATTTCTTTACAGCCTCCAGCATCAAATTCACCTGATAGCTTAATATGTACGTAGCGTTGAGCACTTGTTTCTGGTTTTAAAATGCAAATATTCATATTCCCACCTCTGCTTAACTTTGTTCTGAGCCCATCTATTGCGCCTGAGACTATTTCTGTATCGGGCGGCAAGGGCTATTGATACCTACACTGGGTATCGTTGCTAGAACTGAGCCATTGTATGAAAAGTCAATTAAAACAGTGGCTTATGGGTTTTTATTTGGTTTTTTTCCAGCGTGCGTTTGAAATATGATTCGCATTTTGCAAATCGCAAAGGCCCAGCGTTTCTGGGGCATGCAAAGTGCAAACGGTTTCTTTAAATGCGTTTTATTGCCGATCTATAGCTGCATTGTCGTTGCAATATGATCTCTGTTTTTTGAGTTATGAAAACGGGGCGCGTCATCAGGTGGGAGCTAAAATGATCGAACACGAAGTTAATGCTAAGCGCGCAAAGGCTTATTTATAAGAGTGTAAGTGAGGTGGATAGCGGGAAATAAACTTCGAGCTTAAGGCCTAGGGAGGGATAAAAGTAGGGCGCACGCAGGGACGTATCTTAAGTCATCTAGGCTAAGAGACAGCCGCGACACATACTGGCTATGTCGCGGTGCTGCTACTAAATACTAGGATCATTAGGATGGGCTTGGCCTTTTCCTGTTTCTAAGTATTGCTTTAAGCTAACGGTAAAAAAGAAACCCCATTTAGCATTGCAGTGTTTATAGAAATCATCTGCTTCTTGCCAGCCGTGATGCGCAAAATCGAGACAAGAGCCACGCTCGTGTTCGGTGATTGAAAAAATAAACTCTCCTTTGTCAGCCCAGGGGCCAGAGATGCACTGCCAGATAATTTCTTGACCAGGAATAGATGAAAGGACCTGCATTTGCACTTGGTGTTCATCATTGGGGCCAAAAAAGATGCTCACTTGCTCTGCATTAATGTTTGTTTTAGACCACCATTTAGATAGGCCTTTTTCGCTGCTGATGGCTTGGAAGAGTTCATCTGTTGACGCTTCAATCACAATTTTATGAAGTATACTGTGCATGTTGTCTTTCCTGTTTGTACACAAGTTGGTGTACTATTGGTTTAAATAAAAAGACCTATAAAGCCTTTTTATTTGATTACTCTCTTAGCTGTTTTCTTCGTGCTAGGGCCTGTTAAGTAACTTTTCTAGGCCGTTAAAGCTACTTGTCCAACCAAAGCGGTGACCGTTTAGCGCTGCCTGATTTGGCAGTTTTTCATGTTTTAGTTTTAATAGGGTTTGTTGCTGCTGAGTGCTTAATGTTATTTCAACTACGGTAAGTGCGTTTTGGCCCTTGCTACCACTGCAAGATTGGTCTTCTAACATCCATGTGAAAATTAATTGTTCTGGCCTGTTAACCTCAAGGTACTCACCAAAGTGTTTAATTGTATTATTGTCTGGGGAGTTGAGGGTAATACTGTATTTTCCTTGAGGCCGACAATCTATTTCTGATTCAACAACATGAAAACCTTCAGGGCCAAACCACTTTGCTATTAATTTTGCTTGAGTCCAAGCGTCAAAGACTTTCTCTATACTGGCATTAAATAAGCGTTCTATTTCCAGTGTTTCAGTGATGGGCTCGGCCACGCTCTTTACTCTTGTTCGTTTAAAAAATCATCTAGGGCATCTAGTTTCTTATTCCAGAATACCTTGTAGAAACGCATCCACTGTGAAGCATGATCTAGAGGCTCTGGGTTGAACTTGCAGTAGTGTGTTCTTCCATGAATGCTTCGTTGCAGTAACTTGGCATTCTCAAGCACTTTGACATGTTTGGTTATAGCCGATTTTGTCATATCAAAAGGTTCAGCCAGTTCTGCTACTGGCATCTCTTTATCACCTAAGCGCTTTAACATAGCCCTTCGAGTTGGGTCGGATAAAGCCGAGAAGATGATTGTCAGTTGTTCATCTTTATAGTTAACCATGTGGTGTACTATGGGGGGGGGTAATTTATAGTGTCAAGCTTGGGATTTAAATTGCAAGGGAGTTAGTTGACAGAATAGGGCCAAAGATTTAATAATTGTTTCAGGCTTATTGGGCGCCTACCTCGCAAAAACGCAAGTGCCAAATACAATTCAGCAAGCATATGCTTGCATATCATCTCAGGTCGATAGCGAGTAGACCGGTGTTTGGAGGCGATATGCACAATGATAAAACATCTCAATCTAATACAAGGTCTGAAGCCTTTTCCGCATTTGAATCTAGCTTTGAAGCTGAATCTAATGTGATTGAACTTTTGTTAAAAGAAGCTAAAAAACTTCATAAATCCCTTAAATCCGAGTCTATATCGGTATTTTTACCGGTCTTAAGACGCTTAATTGCTACTAAAACTCTTAAAAATATTGGTCTTCCAGAGCTTTGTCGTAATAAAGCTATGGTTCAGCGTAAGCATATATTGCAGATGCTGGCATACGAAATGGCTTATGACTCGTGGGCTCAATGCCGTAAAGCACTGAGTCGTGCTCAGTCTGATCAGCAAGTGCATTACTGTTTAGCCTTGCGTCGATCGGGTTACCCGAATCATTGGTTCAGCTCAATGCACGATGCTGAGCTCTACACCCGTGAACATGGCGGTAAGCCTGTCTTGGTGGGGTCTCAAGCGGTTGTTGTGCCGAAAAAATAGCTCTGTAGGCTTTATAACCGTCAGCGGTCTATAAAGCCTAAGTCTTATTCTTATCAGCTTGTTATGGGTTTACCTGAGTAAATATGAGCATTCTCTTTTTACGTATTCGTTGTGTATATTGACTTGTGTTATTTTAAGCCTTTCTGTTATCGCACAGATTAAGCGTGTTAAATACATAATAAAATTAGGGAAATAGGAAAAAATATGAATGTTCAGAAGCTACTAACACCGGCAAGCGCACTTAAGCTCCTGCCTCTTGTTTTAATAGTGATTGCTGTAATGAGTTCTTATTACATCGTAGTCGAGGGGCATGTTGGTGTGATTAAACGCTTTGGTGAGGCTAAAGATCAAGAAAACCCTGGTTTGCATTTTAAAATTCCTTTTATTGAAACGGTAGAAATGATCGAAGTTAGAACTAGAAAAAATGCCGAAAAAATGGCCTCAAGCACTAAAGAACAAATGCCTGTGACCATAGAAGTGTCGGTTAACTGGACCGTAAATAAAGAAGCTGCTCTTGACCTGTTTAAACGATACGGTGGTTTAAATCAGTTTGAACAAAGAATATTGGACCCGCGTTTTCGTTCAGCAACAAAAGATACGATTCCGCAATTTGAAGCGGAGCAGTTGATACAAGATCGCGCCTCTGCCATTCAGGGAATCGAACGCAGGCTTACAGAAGAAATGGAAGGCTTTCCAGTGGTGGTAGATAATATTCAGATTGAAAACATTCTATTACCCCAAAAGTACATCAACTCAATTGAAATTAAGCAAACTGAAAAGAACCTCGCTGCGGCCGAAGAGCACAAGCTTGAAAGGCAGCGGCTTGAAGCTCTAAGAGCTGTGAACACTGCCGATGCTAAAGCTAAAGGTATCTTGAAAGTTGCTGAGGCAGAGGCACAGTCAATTTTGTTAAAAGGTAAGGCGGAGGCTCAAGCGATTGAAGCCAAGGCTAAGGCACTTAAAAATAACCCATTAATTGTAAAGCTAACCGAAGCTCAAGCATGGGATGGAAAGTTGCCTACAACCATGATGGGCGAGGGGGTAATGCCGATTATGGATGTTCGTTCAGTTAAAAAGTAGTGAGCGCGAAGGCATAGATACATAGGTTATGCATCTATGCCCGCACCTAATGTACAAGTGTTAATGCTAACAGGAGGTTTTATGTATATCCCCAGTGCTTTTGAAATAACAGACAGAATGCAGGCACTTGATTTTGTTAGTGCCAATGCTTTTGCTCAGTTGATATCGACAGTTGAAGGTCGACTGTTTTCGACACATGTCCCGTTTATATTGTCAGAGGATAAACGTTTCTTGCTTGGCCATTTAGCCTTACAAAACCCACAGTATAATGATATCGATGGGCAGGAAGTCCTTGTTAGCTTTGAAGGTGAACACGGTTATATTTCCCCTTCGTGGTATATCGATTCTGGGGTGCCAACATGGAATTACCAAGCTGCGCATATTTATGGGCAGTGTAAGACCTTCCGAAACCCTGAAAGGCTAGAGCACTTGTTGTGTACTTTAAGCAATAAATACGAAGCGGATTTTGAGCAGCCTTGGCAAGTAGACGTTAACCCTAGGTTATTAAACGCGATTGTTGGTGTGGAAATAGAAATCAGTGACATTCAATGCAAGTATAAGCTGAGCCAGAACCGCTCAAAAGAGGATCGGTTTGCAGTTATAAAGCAGTTAAAGAACCAAGGGGCTTTGGGCTTGGCAGAAGTTATGGAGAAAAATGAAACTTAGGCTATTGCTGAATAGAGTGCTCATTTCAATTATGTTTATCTAGTTAATAATTTGTGTAATACAAGCAGCTTGAGCGGAGACTACTTCATACCCTAATGATGAGTACCTTAAGCTGTATAAATAAGAAGGAAGCTATGAAATATTTACTGTGTACGTTTGCTTTAATCTCGGGGCATGTTTGGGCATCGGAAACACCACCTGAGTTGTGGTCATGGATAAAGGATCTAAACAAATCTAAAGAGGCGTGTGATATTCAGAGTTCTTATGTGCTGCAAGCGATTAAACTGGAAAACCAACAAGAGAGTGCTTACGGTATCTACGGTAATGTTAAATCCAACCGTGTGGTAGTTAAATGCATAGAGATATCTAAGCAGCATAGCAAGTTGCTGGTTGCGGTCGCAGGGAATGATAAAGATTCAGTTGAACTTGTAAGAAACCACATTGTGAGCGCGATTAACTAATACGGTTAATACGATAAGGAAGCCTTAAGTTGCTTATTGAAACCTTATTTGTACTTTGTATTCAATTAAGACGTTTGGAGAAAAGATGGAAAAGGGATGTTTAGAGGGCTTGCATGAATATGTGCAGAGCACATCGCTACGCGAGTCTCAGGTATTAAAGGAGCTGAGGTTTGAAACGGATAAAGACCCTTCATCCATTATGCAGATACCGGCTACCCAAGGGCAGTTTATGAGCCTGCTGGTTAAGCTTATTGGTGCCAAGCGCAGCATAGAGATAGGTGTTTATACTGGCTACAGTGCTTTATGTGTTGCTGAGGCTATGCCGGATGATAGTTATACGGTTGCTTGTGATGTTGACGAGCAGTGGGCTGAAAAAGCGAAAGCTTTTTGGAAGAAGGCGGGAGTTGATTATAAAATCGACTTTAGGCTTGCTCCAGCGATAGAAACACTAGAGTCTTTATTGCAAGATGGACAAGCAGGTTCTTATGACTTCATATTTATTGATGCAGACAAAGATAACTACGATACTTATTACGAGTTGTCCTTACGCCTGTTGCGAAAAGGAGGGCTAATCGCAATCGATAATGTGTTGTTATTTGGCTCCGTCGTTGATTACAACGCTTTAAGTGAGGCGATGAAAGATATGCTTCCTGAAAGTAGTGTTCAAGCTGTTCGTGATTTAAATGAAAAGATTCACAACGATAGTCGTGTGGATATGAGCATGCTGCAAATTGCAGATGGCCTTAGTTTGATCAGAAAAATTTAAAGACGTTATTGTTCTAATATCTATATATTTGTTTCCTCTGTATTGTTTTTTATTCGTAGTAAACAAGCCAAGCTGAGGGATCTACTTGGCTTGTTCTCACTAATGATTCAGTTTTTTCAAGTATCTTGCGAGTAAGTTTCTGCAGGCCATCAAATTCTACAACTTAATTGAGCATCAATGCTGACGGTCTCTGTATCGCCTTCACAACCCTCCGAATTTGTTGTTATATCAATGAGCATCTCAAGTATTTCGTGCTCAGCTGCGTTCTGACAGAGCCAGAGTAAGAAGCACTGAAGCTGCCATCTATCTTTAGGCGCCCTAAGTGCTTTTATTTTACAGAGCAAGGTTTAAGTTACACCTAAGTGGTGTTGTTTAAAAAAAGAGCATAATGCATAATTGCATGCTGTTGCCTGATTTTTCAATGGCATGATCTAGCTCGTCGATAGTGTATTTATCAGTTTATTTAGCGCATTGTTTGGAAATAATATGGATGTATTTTGCCGTTCTCGTTTGAGAAAAATACTCGTGGCCGGTTTCTCGTTTTTACTTCTTGTAAGTTGCGGAGGAGACTCTGGTTCGTCATCATCGCCATCGCCATCGCCATCGCCATCGCCATCGCCATCGCCATCGCCATCGCCATCGCCATCGCCATCGCCATCGCCATCGCCAATCTTTGACATCAGTCTTTCTCAAAAGCGCACGAATTATTGTGGCATTACAAGGCCTTTTAGCACTTTTGAGCTTATTCAGTACGATCACTCCGGTAATATTCTTCAGCGAGATCATGCCGATGAAGCAGGTCTTGCAACTGCTGATCTAGGGGAGGCAGTACACACCTTAGTGATTGTTGAAAATGACAACGGAGCTATCCATGCCAATATTATTGTTAATCCCCAGGCCGGAGATTACGGTGTATGGAATAGCTATAGCAGCAGTACCGATGGCTGTGATTGTGAAAGCTATCACGTAGAGGTAAGGCCAAGTCATCACAGCGGCAAAAAAATTAACCTGTCTTATTCATCTAATTCAGTGACGTCAGAAGTGGCGACCTTTGAAGAGACCCTTGTGTGTTTGAACGAACATGGGAAGGAGAGTGTACTTGTGGCTTACGATTTTGATCGTAGTTCGAACATGTTAAATTACCATGTTATTGACACACCTTCGCAATCAGCAGATGACGAAAAACGTATTTATATTCATGTAGCAGATGCAGGAGAAGCCTTTTTAATACCACCGTCTTCTACTATTAACAATAATATCCACTATGTTTCTGATTCACGCCATACATTTAGCGCTACTGCATCTCAAGAAAGCGGTGCATCAATATTGGTGCATGAGGCAGTACGCCCCCATTATTTTTCATCTTATTTAGCGCTCGACGCTGCTGGTCGAGGGGTGCCTGTTCGTTTTTGGGAGGTAGTCGTACCGCTTACCGGTCACTCACGGTCTGTTGAATACATAGAACCAGATTTAGATCCAAATACCGTACTTGAACTGCATAGCGGAACAAATAACACTTATGATTATGCTTTTACTGGACAAGATGTATTGGTTAGATACGAATCATGGGAAGACGGCTTTGATAAGATATCGACACGAAACTATGTTTTGCCGTTGGCTGGAGTGATACCGAATATTGTGCTTCCCATAGAATATCGCAATGAAGAGCAAACCCTTAGATATTATGAAACGACACTTATTGATATTGAAGATGTTTCTAGTTACGAGCACGTATTGAGCCCTGAAATCTACAATGAAATATTCTATAAAATTGATAGAGCAGCGCCACTGAATAACAGCTACACAACGGTGGGCCTTGTCGATTGGGTATATAACTAAGTTCTCTAGTCAATTATGCCTATCTGTGCAGGTTGTTCTGAACTAATTTGATTCTATAAAAACTGGGCTTACATCTTTAGTTGTGTAATTAAAGCTGGAGTGTGAGAAAACACCAAGGCTATTGCCGTTAATATGAGCGGGCGCGCTAGAATTTGTGAAGCCTATTACTCAGGCTGTAGCTGCGTAGCAAGCGCAGTAAGAAGGAAATGTAATTGATAACGACGTTAATTGCTTAACAATAAGTTAAAAGGAAGAGTCAGAAGAAAAAGCTTAGGCAGGTTGATTGCTTCGGCCTGCCTAAGCTTATTGATACTTAACCGGTTTTACCCCACATGCGTCTCATTGTGTCGTCCTTCAAAATGAAGTGATGGAACATAGACGCACCAACATGAGCAAGTAATAATAGATAGCAGACATATTCTAAGAATGAATGCACATCTAACATCATTAGGTACATCTGCATATTTCGCTCTTCAAAGCCTGGAATGGTAAATAGGCCAAAGACTGAGGTATCTAAGGCGCGAGTCACATTGACTAACAAGCCCGTCAGAGGCATTAATAACAAGATACCATACAAGGCTAGATGGGCCATATGCGCCATAAATTTTTCTAGCTGGGTGCCGAGTGCCTCTGGTTTTCCAAACCAAGCCATCAACACAATACGGCCAAAATACAAAAAGAATACAACCATACCAAAAGATTGGTGAAGCTTCATCGCATCCGATGAGCCAAAGTATTTGTCGTAAGCCATTAGTAATAGAGCACCTATAAACATAAATGCAGATAGGTGGTGTACAACACGGTTGGTTGCACTAAATTCCTTTACGGGGATCCACGTTTTCATAATTTTTATCTCAATGATGCGGGTCAGAGGTAAGTTCCTGACCCGTCAATTAATTGGTTAACAAATTAACGTTCGCATTGATTATCTGCTTGCATCGTAATTGGCGGAGGCTCCGAGCCAACAATGTTGCCCGGATGCAGAACCGGTGGTGCTACTGGGATCGCACCTTTCGAGGTTAACCTAAAGCTAATGCCGTATTTATTGGCCGCTTCGTTTAATTTAATCTGGCCTTCTCGTGCTTGTTTTTCAGCGTCATCGAGTATGCGCCACGCTTCTCTGGGGCTATGAATGCCTGTTGAGTTCTCTGCGCCTACAAAGTCCCAGCGCATCGATGCGCGACGATGCATGTCTAGGGCGGGTTCTATTGCTTTAGAAATAGCTGCATCACGCTCGGTTTGGTCTTGAATGGATCTAAAATCTTTATGTAAAGCCAGTTCTTGGCGTACGGTTTTGATATCGCCTATTAATGCCAGTATGGCAACTTCTGCACGATTTAGCTCACCCGAGGTGTGGCGCTGAACATCTTGCACCATCTTCCTGATGTCGCTTTCGTTTTGCGAGCTATGGCACGATTTACATGCCACTAAGTCATTGAGAGGCGAGTCTAAATTGTGGTCGGTCACTTCTTCGCCATTCATTATCTTCTTGGGCATATGACAATCCACGCAGGCAACGCCATCGCGAGTGTGGCGGCCCGATGAGGTCATCTCAGCTTCAGGGTGTTGCATCTTGAGCATGGGCGCTTTGGTGGTGCTATGTGTCCAGTCTTTTGCAAACTCGCCGCTGGCTGCCACTCTGTCGTAATAAGCTTCCATCATTTCTATTTTGAAAGGGCGATCTTTAGGCCACTGGTCCCAGGGGAAGGTCAGCAGCTTGTCTTTACCTTTGAAGTAATATTCAACATGACATTGCTCACATACGTGATTGCGCATTTCTGCCTGAGTGGCTTTAATGCCATAGCGCTCATCGGCTTCATAACCACGCGACATCATCGCATTGATATAAGCTGGGCGAGTGACACGTAGGCTCATATCATCTGGGGTATGGCAATCGGCACAGGTGCTACCCATTTCTGAGCCGTTTATGCCTTTGCCGTGCTTGGATTCAAGATGTGCAACGGTGTCCCAATAAGGAGTGCGGTTAAAATCTTCCCAGCCCATTTCTCGAACTAACTCAGGAACCCAACCGCTGTGACAATTCATGCAAGCACCGGGTTGGCCTTTAAATTTCTTCAAACCCACACCGTTTAAAAACTCGCGGTTGTTACGTCCGGTTTCGTATTGGTCTATCTGGGAGTAGTAGTGGCCACGCTCTTCATTGAAGTCGTGGGCAAAAGCATAACCGCCCCATAGTTCGGTGAGCTGAGGAAAGCGGATCAATTTACTGTAAGGAACATTACCACCAAACTCGGTGGGTTTACTGGTGTCTTTCATCTCCAAATACATCTCTAGGTGGTCTGGGTATTCCTCTGCCCATGCCTCTAAAGTTGGATTGGAATCACTTCGCTCGTATTGTTTTTTATCGTCTGCGTTAGATATCGAGCTTAGCAACAACAGCGAACTGAGCGCTGTTGCGGCAATACCTAACTGTTTTATTTTTATATCCATCTCTAACAGCCGCCTCTTGTGATTTGCCTTTGTTATCATAATCACATCTTGCAGTAGGCTAAGTGCTTACAAGCGTCTGCTTGCTATAGATCAATAAAATTTATAGCTGTGTTGGGAACTTCTTTCAGTGGCTGTCGGGTTTGTTGATTTACCATGCCTCAAACATGCTTCTACGGTCATTCAGAATTAAGGTATTTGAGCAGCAGGTGTCGTTTATCAACCTTAGGGAAATAGGGATGCCGCTAAGAGTGTGAATCGCTCATAATGATTTGTAATTTACGTTGAGCTTGTTTTTTGTTTTTTAAGTCTGCGTCTTCGAGCATTTCACACTCGTCGTTATGCATTTCTTCTATATTGCTTGGATAAAGCCTGCAGTCTTCTGGTCTGTCATGGTAAATACTGCAACCATATTTGCTTAGGCTTGTGCTGTTCGTGTTTGGCTCTATAGCCACTAAAAAAGGACAGCGCTTGAGTTCTTTCCCTGTGTTTGGATCGAACCAAATGAGCCCATCTTTTACATAGTCCATTATGTCTGGGCGCAGTAAGTCCCACATTGCTATATCTTGCTCACTCGCAGATAGGCGGCCGTTACTGTATTTAATACAGCATTTTCCACATTGATTGCACTCTTTCATGGTTTCTGGCCGGGTTGAGTTGTGGGCTAGAGTAGGTGCAATATCTAGCTAAAGCAAGCAGGCCTAGTATGGTATAGCTGATCGGCAGGCATAAAAAAACCTAACACTGTTCGTGTTAGGTTTCTATAGTGCGTATTAAGCTAGAAGGTGTTTATTCAAACTTAAAGTACTGATTTGCAGAGTTACTACACGTCCACTGCTCTAGTTTTGCACCGTTAGCGTTAGAAGAGCTTTTAACTTGTAAGCATTTATTGCTTTGGCGATTTTTTAACTGGTACCAGTTGTTACCTTTATTTACAGGTGTGAATTGGAATAAGTTGCCACCAAAACAATCCCACTGTAGAGCAGCTGCGCCATTGGCTGTTGAGCCACCTGCGATACCGACACACTTGTTGTGCTTAGTTTTCATCTCAAACCAGTTGCCGCCTTTGGCAACAAAGTTAAAGTCTTGGTTGCTGTTGTTTGAATTACAAGACCACTGCTGAATGGCTGCACCATTAGCACTTGAACCTGCTGCTAAATCTACGCAGCGGTTACTGTTTTGAATACGTAGAGAAGTAGCGCCTGCTGGTGGAACAGTGGTTGAAGGTGGTGGGGTTGTTGCATTAACGGGTTTGTATACTCGCAGCCAGTCAACTTTCATGGTGTGGTTGGCTGTGTTGGTAATTTCTGCGTTAGTTGGTTGGCGACCAGCAGCTGCATTCCAGTTCTGGTCTTCCATGTTGATAATAATATCCATGGCCTTGTTCAAACCAGTACCGTTAGTGTAATTAAGCGGGTCAATACCGTCTTTACCGTTAACAGTTTGTAGATTGTCCATTACCTTAACTAGTTGGCCGTCTACATAGTATTCAAGGCGGGTAGGGCTAACCCAGTTCACACCAATACGAATCCATGAATCAGTCCAGTAACGCTTTGTAGGGCCTGTGTACCAAGTACTGGCATCTTTAGGTTGATAATCTTGAAAGGGCGAGCGAATAAACACGTGGTGACTTAAGTGTAAACGCTGTGCAAACCAGTCGTTACGGGCTTGTTTACCACCGTAGGCTTCAAGGATATCGATTTCTTGTGTGTCGTCTGGGCTCAGTAGCCAGATATCAGAAGCCATAACCGCGTTAGCAATTTTTACACGTGCTTCCACAAATACTGGATATTGAACACGTGTTGTTGACGTAATACAGCCTGCACGTGTTGCCGGTGTTGTATGAGTCTCCACAACGCCATCTAAGTCTAGGTCAACTTCAAAGCTTTTGGTCTCACCAGGAACACGTGTTGCTTTAAGTTGTAAATTACCACCTGCTACTGAGGTGTTTTCACGGCGCCAGCGAGTGGGCCCAGGGCCTTCCCATGCATTGTGGTAAAAATTGGTCCATTTTCCGCCAAAGGTTGCGGCGTTGGAGGTTGCATTAAAGTTGTAATTAAATTCATCTGATTGAGGTTGTAACTGCCACACCTTTCCTGCGCCGGCATTTGCCGGCACTGGATAGGCGTCCCAGTCGGCTGCCATGAGTGAGGCCGGTGCGCAAGAAATTGCTATTGCAGCAATAGTTCTATGGAATGTTTTCATTGCGTAACTCCGAGAGTTATTTTCGTTATTTTTATTTGTTTGCAACTACTTAATACAAAACAAGTTACTTCCCAGTTAAAGACCGGGTCATAAAAATATAAAAATCCAAACAAAAAACAGCATGGCTTTGACTTTTTGTTTCTGTGAGGTGTTTATTGGACAAACGCCTGATGCAAATAGTTTTAATTATTATATTTTTTAAGGGCTTAATTCTAAGGCGCGTAAATTAGCAAGCGCCTAGTTAATAGCCTTTAAGTATGTAATCACAAATTTTGTGCTGCGGCTAATAAAAAATTAAAAACACTTAATCTTTGTCTGTTTTTAATTTTTGGTTTTTAGGGAGGTAGGGTTTATATCTGATACTTTTTTAGCTTTATTGTTGGGTTTTTATGATCTTGTTTGTCTGGCGGTTGGGGGAGGGTGTAGCCCTGTAAAAAACTCTAAATATGTCTAGAGTATTGAAAGGGTGGTGTTAGCTCGATATGTGCCAATTTGTGGGTGCTAATTAGATGTTTGATGTCTAGGAGCGTGGTTGTTGGGTGATCCGGGCTCGATAATTTATTTAGGTTTACCTTAAGTTTTGTTTTATGCGCTGTGTGTCGACTTAATAGGCCGTGTTGGTGTGAGAAACTATAGAAAGTTTTTTATTGAAAGGCGGTCTTAATTTCAAATCTGCAAAGTTATTGGTTTTTCTCTGTGTTTATCTACTGAAGTGATTTTTTTAGTTGTTCGTGTTCGTCAGTACTGAGTTCAGTTAATGACTCGACTATAGATCGTGCCTGTTCGGGGTTTGTTCTGTTTATGTGGCTGACGGTTTGTTTGATTAACAAGAATCGTTCATTTTGAGATTGAATGGTGTCAGCCAGCTTTAGCGCGCCGTTCCAATCATTTGTTAAGATGTTTTCACCAATTATTCGTTTGGCGTAATCCGATGCTGCATTAAATGGTAGTGAGTTAACCCATTCGATGGCTGTATTGGCGTTCCTTTCATACATCTTTTGAGCAAGGATGCCACTTACCTTGGTTTGAGTCGCATCAGGGAATTGTGTCATTCTATCTGCGATTAAATTTGGGTTTTTCGCTGCTATTTGTAAACTTAGATCGATAACTAGCTTATCACGTAAAGCCTTATCCTTTTGTGCTAAGGCGATATCTAAAGCGAGGGTCTGGTATTCACTATCTTGAACTGCGAGCTCTAATATTGGCAGGATGGCGGCTCTATAAGTGCTGTGGTCATTTAAATTTTCAGACCAGATGATAGCGTGTTTGATGTCTTGTGTTGCCAGCTGGTGAGCGTAATGAATAACAAGGCGTGACTTACTTTCGGTTTCTGCAAGGTTGTTAAGGTAATCGCCAGCTTTTTGTGCGTCTTGTTGAATGAGTAATAAAAATAAACTTGTTTTAATGTCTGAGTAGAAATCAGGGCGCGGTTGTCTGTCTATCCACTGGATGGCAAGATCCGCATTCTTATTTGCCCATGTTTCGAGTATGTTGTCGATGACATGGCTTTTAAGATCATGATTTTTTAACTGTTCAGCATAATAGATGGCCTGCTCTGGATCGTCATAAGCAAGAGCATTATAAATGCTTGTGACAGCGTCAATGTAAATGTCACGTTCAAAGTGTTGATCTTCTAACCAAGACAGTGTTGCTTCAAAATCGATAGTGCTGGCACCTTTAAGTATCCAGCTTAGTAAGTAATCTCGGTGTTCAACATCAAGGCTTAGCAAGTAGTTAAGGCTGGCTTGTAAATCGACGTTAAGCCAATGTGTAAATAGAGTACGAAGGTTGCTTAGTTCCTTGTTTTCACCAGATAGAACCACAAGGTCGTTAGCGCATTGTTCAAAGTCATCGTTGTTACTAAATGTGTGCAGTTGTTCCAAACACAGTAAGTCTAGATTACTTTCAGTTTGCTGGGGCCCAACTTCTTTTATAGAAGCCCGAATCGGGGGCGCTAGCTTGTTTTTCTTGTTAAACGTTAAGCTAGATTCTTTATGGTTTTTTGTGTCTTTCTTTGTCGCTTCTTGGGTGTTTAAATTTTGTTCATTGTTATTAAAAAAGAGCTGTATTGCCAATAAAATAAGCGCTAAAGCAGATAAAGATAAAACTATAAGGCGTCGATATTTCATTATTATAAGTATCTATATACGTTCTATATTAAAGAGAGCTTGTTATTCGTATTTATGCAGAATATAAGCATTGTCATTGGTGGTTTTTTTGTAATAACAGCGCTGATTTGTAGGCCTCTACAATAGGTTTTACTTTGTTGTTACCACTGAGATTAAGTCGACGTTGGTGATGATCGAGTAGCTTTTCTAGGTAGTTCACTTTGTCTTCACAATAGTCTTGCCAGATTTTGTCACCAATGATGCTGGGTAGCTGCTTATTTTCAGTGTCGTGTATTTTATTAGGGTGAAAGCGTAAATGCATATGTTCGTGATGCCGGCCATAGACACAAATAAACGCTTCGTTTAATAATTCAAAATGGCCGTTACGAAGAAATTCTCGTAGTTCAACAATACGCGAATTAGGGCTTAAAATAATCTCTAAGTCTAATTCACTAAGTTGGTTGTTCTCTAAGGCTTGTTGATAGATGTTTTGCACTATTTCAATAGCTGTACCACCTCCAATACCCGCTAAGATAAATAAGTGGCGACCGTGTGTTGGTAGTGTTAGCTTGCTGGCATCTTGGCAGCTTACATTAAGTCGTTGGTCTATCAGTGATGCGTAGTGTGAGTGAATCGCATCGATAATTGAAGGAACGCAATCAACAAGGTGTATGTTTGTTGTTTGTCCATGCGTGGCCCTGTGCAGGTGTAGGCCTAGTCGACCGTGATCACAACAAATATCCCAAATGCTATGAAAAGCCTGTTCACTATTTGAGTGAGCTGAAAGGGCCCACTCAAATAAGTGTTGTAAGCGTGCATCTAAGGCGCGAACAGTTGAGGTTTTTATTGGATTTTTTGTTTGCATCATTTTTTTACCAGCGGGCCTTGTGCCACATTTCTGGGTTGGCCCAAAAGCGAGGGTTGTTCCAGGTTCGTACATGGTTATAGCTATCTAAGCTGTAGCTATAAAGAGCAAGTTGCGTGTTGTCGCCGCTGTTATTTTCACTAAGTTCAACTTGTTTAAAACCCATGCTAATAAAATCATTAAATTGCCAAGCCGAACTGTCAGTCGCAGATGGTTTAATTAGGATGGCAATTTGTCTGGTGCCGTAGTTTCTTAGTAGGCCAATAAGCTCTTGCCCTTGGTGTTTGTCGAGTAACTCAAGTGTACGGCTTATTAGAGCAAGCCCATAGGTCTGGCTAGGGGGCTGCTGTGCAAGCTGTGCGAGTGTAAAATGATGAGTCTGGCAGCGAGGGTGCTCGTTTTTCCAAGCATTGGCAACCTGTAGGGCATCGTCGCCAAAGCTGGCGATGCTGTGGGGCTGACAGCTTTCTATAATGCCTGCGAATACTTTTTGTGCTGTTCTCATAGCGTTATTTTTCATTGAAGAGTGACTTGTTTACGAGCGTTTTGCATACTGAGTCCTTATACCGCAAACACTCACTCAAACTCAGGTTGTTAAAGATGTCTATTAAAGAGCGTATTCATGGTGAAGGCAAACCAAGCCATGCGGTCATTTGGTTGCATGGTCTTGGGGCTTCAGCCGATGATTTTTATCCTGTATTGCCTTATTTGAATCTAGAGGCTTCGCCGTGTATTCGTTTTATCTTTCCTCAGGCGCCCGATCGCCACATCACCATAAATGGCGGTTATGTGATGCCTGGCTGGTATGACATTAAAGGCAGTGAGATTACCGATAAAGAAGACCTTATTGGTATGAGCGAGTCTCAGCAAACGTTAGAGTCATTAATCCGTGTAGAAATTGAGCGTGGCATTCCGAGTGAAAACATTGTTCTAGCTGGTTTTTCCCAGGGAGGGGCCGTGGCGTATTACACCGCGCTTCGTTCGCAGCACAAAGTGGCAGGGGTATTAGCCTTATCGACCTACTTACCTTTTGCCTCACGTCTAGAGCAAGAGCACAGCGCTATCAATATACAGACACCCATAATGTCTATGCATGGCCTTCAGGACGATGTTGTGCCTTTGGCAACAGGAAAACTGGCGCCAGAGCAGCTTATGGCCTTGGGGTATCAGGTTGTATGGAAGGAGTATGCCATGCAGCACAATGTGATTCCTGAACAGCTTCAAGATATTGGCTTTTGGTTTAATCAGTTATTTGCAGGTTAGAAGGGGGCAAGTATTAGAAGTTGAGGTAGGTAGTGGTGTTCTAGTCGTAGTTGCGATAGGTGTTTGAGAAAGAGCTGTTTGCTGCGCTGTGCAGCCACAGCGTTTAGCTGCAGCTGCTCAAGATAAAGCCGTTTATTGGCGAATACCTTCAATATGTAATTCAAGCTCTACATGAGTCGAGGCAGGTCCTAAACGCTCAACCATGCCAAACTCTTTTAGGCCAATGGTCGTTGTGCCAGAAAAGCCAACACGGTAGCCACCCCAAGGGTCTTTACCTTCACCGATTTTAACTGCATCAATGGTAATGCTTTTGGTGACGCCGTGAAGACTTAAATCACCGATGACTTCGAGCTTGCCTTCGCCTTTATCTGTGATCTTGGTACTGACAAATTTAGCCGTAGCGTATTTTTTAACATCTAAAAAATCACTACTTTTTATGTGTTTGTCTCGCTCTGCATGATTTGAATCGATGCTACTTGGGTCAATGTTCACCATGATTTTAGAGGCTTCGGGCTTTTTCTCATCGTAGCTAAAGCTACCGTCAAAGCTGTTAAAGCGACCTGTTAGCCACGAATAGCCTAAGTGCTGAATTTTAAAATTAATAGATGCATGAGCGCCTTTGGTGTCGATAGTGTAGTCGGCGGCAGTAGCGCTCAGTGTAGCGAAGCTTAACGCGGCACCGGTAGCTAAAGTAGCAAGTAGTTTTTTCATCTCTCATCTCCGTTTGTGTTTTTACGTGGTCAGTAAAGGCTAAAGCATGCGTTTGAGCGTGCTGTCCTTGTCTATAAAGTGATGTTTGAGTGCGCCAAGCACATGCAAGGCAATCAAACTTATTAAGCTGTAAGCGAGGTATCGGTGAATATCACCGGCGACATCTTCTTGGTTTTCTATAAACGAGCCTAGAGCTGGTATTTCAAACCAGTTAAAGACTTGAATGCTACGTCCGTCGGCTGTTGAAATAAGGTAGCCTGAAACAAAAATCATAAACATCAAAAGGTAAAGAGCGATATGGACAAGGTGAGCAGCCTTTTGTTCCAAAACTTTATGGCTGCTTAAAGGTTGAACCTTGGGGTTGACGTAGCGCCAAAGCACACGAAATAGCAATACCAGCGCGAGTAGGGCGCCAACACTCTTGTGGTAATGCGGGGCGAGCTGATACCAGCTGTCGTAATAGCCCAGCTCTACCATCCAAAGCCCTACTGTAAATAGTCCAAACACCGTAAGCGCAACCAGCCAGTGCAGTGTTTTGCTAACAAGGCCGTAGGCCTGTTCAGAATTCTTAAGCATAAGGGTTCTTATCCGTGGCTTGTACTTTGCGGGTATTCAGTGGAGGATGTTTTGGTGTCCACTGCCTGGTAGCTTGCTTCTTACTACGTGCTGTTTAACTGTTCGGTTCTTAGGTTCCTACTATGCTCGCAAATATCATTCATTGATAATTAGTGTTTTTACGGTATCTTAATAACTTTAATGTGATGATGTTTGTGTTGAGCTGTTTGTTATTAGTGGGTGCGACTTGGTGGGGTATTGAGTGACCTTAGAACAATTTAGGATTTTTAAAGCGGTGGTTGAAGCCGGTGGTGTGAATGCTGCGGCTAAGCAAATTCATAAAACTCAGCCTGCCATCAGTAATGCGATTCGGCGTTTAGAAGAGGAATTGGCCGTTAAGCTGTTTACTCGCGAGGGTTATCGTTTAGATCTAAGTACAGATGGGGCAGCACTTTTTAGTCAAGTAGATAGAATCTTACAAAATATCGAAACACTTGAAACAACAGCCAAGCATTTAGCAACAGGTAATGAGCCAGAGTTAAAAATCAGTATGGAGGTGTTAACCCCCCTTCGGTTTATTTCACAGTTTTTAGCGCAGCTTGGTGAGCAATTCCCCTCCACATGCTTTTCTCTTAGCTCAGATGTGATGCGCGGTGCAATGGAAAAGCTAATTGATGCAGAGGTTGATTTAGTGCTTGGCCCTAAGCTAGTGGTCCAGCCTGATATCATCTCTTTGTTTCTTGCCACCATTGATTGTGTGCCTGTCGCCGCGCCTGGTTTTATTCAGACTGTAGAAGGAAAAGCCTTGAGCAAGGCTGATATGAGCCATTATTCTCGTATTGTTATCCCCGAAAACACCAAACAGACTCAAGCCATAAAGCTGATGGCTGCTAATGGTTCGCGGGAAATAATGGCTGCTGATTTTGCGATGAAGAAACACCTTATTCTCGAGGGGCTTGGTTGGGGGTATATGCCCGTCCACCTTGTTGATAGTGCCTTAGCTGAGCAGCGTCTACTGCAATTAAACATTAGTGATATGCAGCCTCAGAAAATTGATATTCACGCGTTTAGAACAAGCCACAGACCCATGGGGCCTGTGTTAAGTCGCTTGTGGCATTTGTTTGAAGAGGCAGAGTTCGACAGTGCGCTTTAGCTCCTTGTATGCCGCTAGCTAGTGCTTCATTTTAAGCTGCGACGCTCAGTTCTCTTTTTATTTGTTTTCTTGCTTTTTTGAAGCTTGGGCGCAAATACGCTTTAAGTTGGGCGCAGGCCTCTTTATCGCTAATATTTTTATGGTGAGCAAATAAAGCCAAGCAATAAATGCTCTCATCTTCACTGAGTGCGGCACTGCGATTCGCTTGCGGGTCATAACATCTCGCACAGCTACCACGAAACGTATAAGCACTGTTGGCGATAAAAATACCAAAACCCATCATGATCGCAAGCATCTCTGCACAGGCATCAAAGCTCTCTGGGCCGCTTGGTGGAACAAGCTGTGATTGAAATAATACGTGTTGGGCGATGTTTTTACTCATACTGCCGACTAAATCCATCGGCTTTTTCATCATCGCGCTGCTGTATGAAATATCTAAATTGGGCAGAAAGCTATCGATACTCTTGTTTGCGCTCAGTGCTTGCGCGGTTATTTGTGCTTGTTGGCGGCTTTGTACATTGAGTTGAAGTAGAGCAGGTTGCTTGGGCGTATAAAGCTGAGGTGGAACTAGGTAAAAGGGCCAATGAGCTAAGCCTGCATAACTGATTATTCGGGCGCTTAAGGCTTGAGCCATGTCGAGCTCATTATCGGCTCTATCTGGGAAAAAGCTGCGAATAGGCTGAATCAACTGGGTGTGTTGATCAAAGTAGTTGTGATCAAAGTGATCTAATAGCCATTGAAAACAGTGTTGTAGCTGTTCGGCGTCGCTTGAGTCTAGCAGTCGAGCTTTGGGGAAAAAAGAAAACATAGCAATGAGTCTTGATAACGAGCTGTGATCATAAGTGCCTTGCCTCTGGGCTGCAATATCAGAGCCCTGTTGTGCTTAAAGGTGTGAATGATTCGAGCTATAGAGGCGCTTTGTGGGCAATAATTAGGCTTCTTGAGTTCTAGTTTATTGAGCTGCTTTGGTGCCAAGATTAATATAGGGCCAGTTTTCCACTTCTTTGGGGTAATAACCTGCCTGGCTTAGCATTTTTTTTAACTCACCGTTTTTACGTAATAAGGAGATGCCACGGTTGAGGGCTTCGAGGATCTGCTTGGATTGAGGGTGCTGCTTGGATACAGCAAAGACACGCTCATCGAGTAGGCCAACTTTCATATTCGGTATGGCTTGAATAATGGTGCCAAAGTGGTTGTGGCGGAAGTCTGGCTCACCAAAAAACTCAACCAAACCGACGTCGGCTCGGCCTCGTTTAAGAACGCGTATCATTGCTTCAAAGCTATCCACTTTTTGCAGGGCTATAGGGTTGTAAGCTTCAATTGTGTTTATATCTGCATGCCAAGTTTTTACTGTTACGTGCTTGAGCTTACGAACATCATCGAGGTTTTTGGCTGCTAAGGCTTTGTGATTATTTTCATAAGTAAAAAGACCAACCTGTGTTTCACCTTGTTTGAGTACGGCTTCGCTTAACCAAAAAACACTGTGATCAATATTCGGGGAGTCTACCCAGTAACTTTCGACGCTAAGGTCAATTTGATTTTGAGCTGCTTGGCGGCTGGTACGAGCCCAATTAGGGCTAGGAATCAGTTCGTAGTTAAAATTAAAACCTGCGGCCTCTAGGGCTCTGACTTGAATAAGAAACTCAGCCGTTAAACGGCTAACTGGTTGTGCGCCTTGCTTGAGTTGGCCGTTATCACTGTTTTTATTTATCCACTTTTGAATGTGTTCAAGCTTGGCCTGCTCACCGCTAAAGCGAAGGCTTGAGTGCTCATCAGCGAAGCTTAAACCTGTGCCTAGCAGTGCTATGAGATTGCCGATACATACGAGTGTGATACCCAGTAACTTGGCTCTTACTTTGCTAAAGATGTGTAGCCGATGTGTGACTTCAATGTTAAAAAATAGGGCGCTGATCTGCATGGCATATATCTTGGTTTATGTATCCTATGGGAGCAAGCAGAGTGCGCTACATCTTAAAGCTCGGCAGTGCATAGGACTTATTATTTTGTAATTATTATAGTGTTGCAGGGGGGGATCGCAAGTACCGAAGCTTGTGCCTTAAAAGGCTTATAGGGGCTTTGGTCTTAGCGTACTTTCTGATTGTGCTAATCCTATGTAGTCTGTTGTCGAAAGCTTTGGTATGAGTTTGGCTACATTTGAGCAAGCTGTTCGTTGGTGTGGCCATAGTTCATCAGTGACAGCTGGTAGCATGTCTAGATAATATAGCGGAACCATCAGCCCCTTTATTAAAGGCATCAATCATATAACTGTCGTCGTATATGATGGCGTTTTTTTTAGTAAACTCGATAACAAGATGCATATTCGTCGGTAGTTAAATCAACATGGTCTTCGCCAAAAAGCGTAACGTAATATCGAGTATGTCTGCAGTTTGTTGTGGTGTGATGCCGTCAGGCCTTCTGAGCCGGTTGGAAAGCGCTAAGACCATGCTGGCAATATGCAGTCTTTGACGGCTGCCGCACTGACGAAAGGTGGCGCGGAAATGGCCAAAGTCCGTGCTGCAATTAATGGGGAGCCTTAAGTGTTATGTTTATATTTCCTTAGTGGTAACGATGGGTTCGCGTATATGGTCGCCATTTTTTGAGCGCTTAAGAGGGGACTGAAACTATATCATTTCAGATCAAAAGATTTGTTGCTTGAGGGCTTAAAGTTAATTATATAGTCGTAATGATGTAATTAGCGTCAATGCCATCATTCAAAAATACTCCGCTTTGTTTTTGCTCTTATAAGTGTGTATTGCACGATTTAATACTTAGAAAGTAAAAGCCCAGCCAAAGGCCGGTCCACTTTGAGTGAATTTTACGTGAGCTTCACTGTTTTCATTGTCTATGTCGTTACCGATGACTAGGTGGCGCCATCCAAGCCATACATTGTTTAGTTTACTTATGCGGTAGATTGCAAATGCTTGGCCGTTAAAATCTTGGTCATTGTCACCGTCAAGGCCTATATCGGCCCCACCAGTCACACCCCAGTCATCATTAAACCAGTGATCGGCTGCAAAGCCAAAAATCCAGTCGAACATATCTTGATCTTCTAAAATAATGTGTTTTTCAGTGGATATACCGTCAGTAAGTGGTTCAAAATTAATCTCAATTTTTGTGTGAAAGTGGCGTAGCCCAGTGGTTAACCTGATGGAAGGGTGGACGCGGTAGCGAAGTGTCAGGTCATTCGTGCCCATATGCACGGTGTTGGTGATTCGGTGTTTGGCAATGATGGGCTTGCCATTAATGGGGTTATTAAAGCCTTGAGTTTCACTTTCTGTTTTTACCCGCATGTAGTTGGTATTAAGGCCTAGCCCCCAGTCGCCTTTAGCTACAGCTAGGCTGCCCATTAACCCTGCGTTTAAATTTTTCAATATATCTTCAAAGGCAATATTGATATCAATGTTATCACCGTGTTCAAATTCAACTTGACCATCAATGCTTGGCATCCAGACGACAGGAAAGGCGACGGCAAACCGCCAGCTGTCATCATCAGAAGATAAGAGGTTTGTGGGGCTTGCTAGGCATTGAGCTCCAATAAGTAGACTGCTTATAAAAGTAAAAAAAAGCTTGTACATAAGCATGCTTGTTGTGTGGTGGTGTGACTATTGTAGTACTCATGATTTCACAAAACCACATGTATAACTTGAACTTATGTGTTTAGCTTGAGCAGAGTGCTCTATGGCCTAAGGTTTAAAACGTGGCGCTAAACTGTACGTTAATAAGAATATAATGGCCCTTGAAATGAGTAGGCATGTTTATGTCGCGAACGCTGATTATCTCGGGAGCGTTAATTACATTTTTTATCGGCCCTGATTTTATACTGGCCAAGAATTTATGCGGTTTTTTTCGCCTTTGGTGGCAGGGGGATTTATTGGGCCTCGTCTTGGTTCGTGTTTTTATGGCGTCTGCAGTTAGGCAATATCAGCTACAAGCATGCCAGCCTGCCTTTTTGTGTCCGTGTATGACTCTACCTTTTTTTATCTGGTTTTTTGGCATGCTTATTGATAAAAATATCGTAGTGTGACTCTGTGTTTTGCGCTTGTTTTTCTTTTGACCGCTAATGCGGTTTGGGCTTTTTTAAAGTATTTCCATCAGTTGCAAGGCGAGGCTGTGCCTTTAATCTTAAATATATACCATTTTAGTTATGGTTCGGTTCTAAGTGACGAGTGTGTATTTTCCCTAGTTTATTGCTGATGGCCTTGTGGGGGATGTTCCCATTTACTGAGTTTTTAAATGTTTTGCATCTATCGGTTGGCTATATTGGCATTGCTTTTTTTATTGCGGTGATAGTCAAGTATGCAAAGAATTTAGTGTTTGAAAACAAGTAGGTCGCTATAACAATACCTAAGCAGAATATGCTTAGGTATTGTTGATCGAAAAGGGAGCCTGCTTAGCCCGTTTTTTTAGAGCTGCTTAGTTTGGTATTACTTGAAATACTGCGTGTAATCAGTCGTATTAGTTTTTATAACGCTTGCTCTTTTGTGGTTGACGGCTGTCAAAGCGGCGGATGGTTTGCTCGTTCCAATCTTTGTAACCGTGGGTGAGGCCCCAGTCAAAAATTTTAAAGGGCTCGCTGCTGTTGTCGTTTTTTCGTACTAGGCCCATTGCGTGAGGCGCTTTGCGTATGGCTGCTAGAATTTCAAAATTGATGCCGTCTTGGGCCCACTGTACGGTATTTCGTTCGGGACCATCAGTGGTTATCAGCGAGCCGATACCGCCATTGTAGTGCCAGATAACCACTTCATGACCGCTATTAGAAATAGGGTTGTATTTAGATTTTACAAAAGGCCCAAAAGGGCTGTCTGATGTGGCGACACCGTGGCGTATCTCTCGGCCGCCAAAAGTGATTTTCTCACCCATGCGTTCGCCTTTGTAATACAGGTGAAACTTGCCATTAAAAAAGGTGAGGTAGGGGTCGTGTACTTTATGGCTGTCGAAATCACCCTGTACTTCGGCGGCTAGGGAGTAGCTGCCTTCTTCTAGCCACTTGCCATTATCTGCAGGGCTTAAGATGGGCTTGTCGTGCTTAATCCAAGGGCCGTAGGGAGAATCAGCATAAGCAATGCCGACCTGGTTTTTTACTTGATGAATATAGGGGTGTTTAACGGTCTGATAGACAAGATAATAACGCCCTTCATGTTTCAATACTTCTGGGGTAAATACCGATCTATCATCAAAGCTGCCGGCTTTACCACGTACAACGGCCGGTTTTTTGTCTTCTTTCCATCTGATACCGTCTTTTGAGCTGGCATGCCAAATGTCTGATTTATCCCATGGATATACTTTATTCTTTATGGGGTTAGAGAAGCCTTCGGTAGGGCCTGTGCTTTTGGTGTACCAAGTATGGTAGAGCTCATCTTCATAAAGTACTGAGCTGGGGTCGCGCCTTACAATACCTTTCTGGTAGGCAAAATCACCTTTCAGGTCCGTTTCGCGGAACTCACCATACCAATCATTACTTAGTTTGGGCCATTCTAAGGCCCGCTTAGATGCGGCGCTCAAGTGTTTTGCATCACTTATGGCAAGGCGTTCTAGCTGTTCGCTGGTTTGGGCGATTGTTACGCCGGTTCCAAGGCTTAAAGAAAGGGCGCCGGTGAACATCCATATTCTTGCTTTCATACTGTTATTGCCTTTGTTTCAGGTCCACAATCTGTTGAGCTGAGATTTTTGCGTTATCAGTGTGCAGCTCTTCTAGCTGCTTAAAGGTGCGCTGGTGGGCCGCTTTGTCTTTTTTGCTTAATTGCTTCCATTGCTTATGAGTTGGAATGTTGGCAATGGTTGAGGCGACCTCGTTGAACACTTGATAATGCGTTTGCTGCTGCTCATCTAGTTCTAAGTATTGAGCAAGCTTGCTGATTCGCAAACTGACTTCAGCTAATTCAACCTGCTCATTTATGTAAGCAAGAGCTAAAAAACCAATATCTTTACGGGCGCTGAGTTGTTTTTCAGTGATTTGTTTGGCGACATCTTGTTCGGTTTTTTGAATCTCTTTTTGACGTTTGTGCAGCTTTAAATGAAGTGAGATGGCGTAAGCGGCTAAAGCGATGATGATTAGAGTTGCAAGACTTAGAGCAAAAAAGTGCACAAGGTATCCGTTAGTGGTGGTTGTTTGAGGGTAGTTTAACGTAAGTAATAAGGAGCTTGGTAGGTGGGCTGGGAGCGTGTTGAAAATCTATGTTGAGTGGAAGGGCTTGGGTCTTTTGGCAATTGCTTCTGTATTGCTCTAACTCTTATATTCATATTGGGTGTCCCGGCAAATTTGTGAACCCGCGTATTGATTCAACACCGCATGAAAGGCGAATATAAACTTATTCTTGGGGCAGCCAAGGGTTTTGAGGTATGTACGTTGGGCGTGAGGGAGTTGACTCGGCTCTTTCGGCAATTACTCCTGCATTGCTCTACCACCGGCATCCATGACGGCGCGTGAGCCTCGGTGCTGCGTACCGCCGTCGCAAGCGACGTCCAAATTTACTCCTAGTAAATTTGTGAGTTGAAGTCATCGGAATGACGGATATAAAAAAACCCCGCATCTTGCGATGCGGGGTTTTATTTATATGGCGATCCGGAAGGGACTTGAACCCTCGACCTCCGGCGTGACAGGCCGGCATTCTAACCAACTGAACTACCGGACCGCGGTAGTCACAACTCGTATCGTGAGTTAAACGTGGTGGGTGGTACAGGAGTCGAACCTGTGACCTACGCCTTGTAAGGGCGCCGCTCTACCAACTGAGCTAACCACCCGAGGACGCGCAATTTAATGAAACTCTTTGTTTGGGTCAACTACTTTTTTATAAAAAGTTTTATTTGGAATGAACTTTGTTCGATGTGGTTGAAAGTTGGGCGTGAGTGCATGGTTTTTAATCTAAAGGCGTTTTGCTTGGGGGGCTTTGCTAGCGTCGAGGCTGAAGCTGGTTATAATGCGGCATCTTTGTTTTTGAGTATGTCCGATGAAACGCGTTCAAACCCTGTTAGTGCTGTTGCTGGCCCTTACTGCTCCTATTAGCTTGCATGCAGAACCAGAGAATAAAGATCTCTATGCTTTTGATAGTACCCATCAGCGTGACATCTTTAATAATTTGAATGCGGGTTTACGTTGCCCTAAATGTCAGAACCAGAACCTTGCAGATTCGAACTCTGAAATTGCTAAGACGATGCGTGATGTGATTGCTGAAGAAATTCTTCAGGGGCAGAACGAAGAAGAGATTAAGCAGTTGATGGTCGATCGCTATGGCAATTTTGTTTTGTATGAGCCTCCTAAGCAAAAAGAGACAGCCATTTTATGGTTGGGACCTCCTATCTTATTTACCCTATTACTGGTTGTGTTTTTTGCTGTGCTGCGTGGGCGTAGTCAGCGTATAGCTGAAGCAGGAAAAGGGCAAAACAAAGCCGATAGGCAAGCAACACAACAGCATGATGATTCAGACCTAAGTGGCGAGCGTAGCGAATAATGGCTTTTTGGCAGGTTTTTTTAGTATTTTCAGTATTGGCAGCCTTGAGTCTGGCTTGGCCTTTTGTGCGTCATTTTACGGCTTTGCGCCGAGGGCTTAAGGCTCAGGCAAAGCGTGACGCAGATGGTTCGAATGATACGGCGGCAAGTATCAAGCTCGACTTTCATACCTTAGATGCGGTGCCTCCTAGTGTGGTGCCTGGACGTTTCACCCGTCGTATTTTCTTAGTGATGTGCGTACTTCTCCCTATTTGTGCCTTAGTGCTTTATGGGCAGTTAGGAGCGAAAGAAGATTGGAATATCACACAGATGAGCCGGGCAATGTTTATGTCGTCTACGCCTGCAACACGTGAGGAAAGGCAAGTTTTAGTTGATCGTTTACAGGCGCGTTTACAACAACGCCCAGAAAATGGTCAGCTTTGGTTTATGTTGGGCGCAGCAGCTACCGATCTTGGTGATTTTGAATTGGCGGTACAGGCTTATATGGAGTTGCTTGTTTTGTATCCCGATTCGTCTCGTGTTCGTGCTGAGTTGGCGCAGTCTCTGTTTATGCGTGCAGGCAATACGGTGACGCCTGAGGTGCGCAAGCAGACAGCCAAGGCATTGGAGATTGACCCTCAAATGCCGACCGCACTCGGCTTGGCTGGTATTGATGCTTTTCAGTCTGGTAAATATGAGCAGGCTATTGGCCTTTGGCAAGCGGCGGTGCAACAGCTTGACCCTAATTCATCTGCGGCTCGGGTTCTCAGTGGTGGTATAGCTAGTGCTAAAGAAGCATTGGCCAAAAATGGATTACGCCCAAGTAAAAAAGCAGTGCAAAAGCCTGCAAGCGATGATGCTAAGGCAGACTTACTTATTCATGTTTCACTAGGAGAAGAGGTTACGGGCTTGACCGGAAATGAGACGGTTTTTGTATATGCTCGCGCTTGGCAGGGCAGCAAAATGCCTTTGGCTATTCAGCGTATTCAAGTTTCTGAGCTACCTAAGATCGTACGTTTAAACAGTGATACCGCTATGGCTCAGGGCATGGACATTCATTCGGCGCCAGAATTAGAAGCCGTCGCAAGGGTTTCTTTACAAGGATCAGCCTCACCGCAAGCGGGTGATTGGACGATAAGTAAAGGGCCTATTGTTTTGGCTAAAGACAGTGCTGCCGTAGAGTTGATTATCAGTGAGCAGTTGCGCTAATAGGGCTTATGGGGACAGTGGTTCTGCTTGCTATCAATTCTGTTTGAAATGTGTAGAATCTGACCCTTGGATTTGAGCAAGCTAAGAGGGCTTGCTTATATGGCGTTCGGCTAAAAACAAACAATAGTTCCGCGCTTGAAATACCTTAGGATAAAAACAGCAGTATGCGTTTAAAGACCATTAAACTCGCGGGGTTTAAGAGCTTCGTCGATCCCACTTCGGTGAATTTACCGAGCAATATGTGTGCGGTCGTAGGCCCCAATGGCTGTGGCAAGTCGAATATTATCGATGCTGTACGTTGGGTGATGGGTGAAAGCTCAGCCAAAAACCTGCGCGGCGAAGCCATGACGGATGTTATTTTTAACGGCTCTAACTCCCGTAAGCCAGTTGGTCAGGCATCCATCGAACTGGTGTTTGATAACAGTGATGGCACGATCACCGGTGAATACGCAGGTTACGCTGAAATCAGTGTAAAGCGCCGGGTGACACGTGATGCTCAAAACCTTTATTATCTAAACGGCAACCGCTGTCGTCGTCGTGATATTACCGACATCTTCTTGGGCACAGGTCTAGGCCCGCGCAGTTACGCGATTATTGAGCAGGGCATGATCAGTCGTTTGATTGACGCTAAGCCTGAAGATTTGCGTGTCTATATTGAAGAAGCTGCCGGCATCTCTAAATATAAAGAGCGCCGTAAAGATACCGAAAGTCGCATGCGTCGTACGCATGAGAACCTAGAGCGCTTAACCGATATTCGTGAAGAGTTAGAGCGTCAGCTCGCTCGCCTTGAGCGCCAAGCCAAAGCTGCTGAGAAATACTCCATTCTTAAAAAGGATGAGCGTGATTTTAGTGCCAAGCTACAAGGCTTGCGTTACAGCGTCTTAAAAAATAAAGGTGATGTGCTTCGAAAAGAGATCACCGAAGCCGAGTTGGGGGTTGAGGCTTCCGTTACCCAGCGCGTGAAATTTGATTCAGCGATTGAAAAATACCGTACCGATTTCAGTGAAAAATCCGATTTATTTAATCAGGTTCAAGGCAAGTTTTACGCCTTGGGAGCTGATATTGCTCGTATTGAGCAAAGCATCAAGCACACTCAAGAGCGTGAGCGCACCTTGCGCCTCGATCTTGAACAAACTGAGCGCGATGTGCGTGATGCCAGCGAACATTTGAATCTTGACCAAGAAAAAGTTGAAGGTTGGGAAGCTGAATTACTTGAGCTTGGCCCCGAGATCGAGATGCTTGAAGAGGCTCAAGAGCTTGCCCATGAAACCTTGCAGGGCAGCGAAGAGTCTATGCATGCTTGGCAACAAGACTGGGATTCATTTAACCAAAAAGCTGCTGAGCCTAAGCAAGCGGCTGAAGTTCAGCAGAGTCGCATTCAATACCTAGAACAAGTTCAGCAGCGTTTATTGCAGCGAAAAGAAAAAATTGAGGCGGAAAACGCCGATACAGATCACGGCATTGATGCTGAAGAGCTTGAGTTACAAGAAGAACAGCTGGCCGAGCTTGAGCTTGAAATAGAGCAGCTCGGTGAAAAGAGTGGCGAGTTCTCTGAGCGCATTGCCGAGCTACGCGACAGTCATGCCGACACGGCCGAGCAGCGCAACCAAGTATTAAGTAGCTTGCAAAGTGATAAAGGTCGCTTAGCCTCACTTGAAGCCTTGCAGGCCGCCGCGCTTGGTAAAGAAGGCGGTGATGCTCAAGCTTGGATGGACAGCCAAGGCTTGGATGCCGAACAGCGTTTAGCTGAAAAACTGAAGGTCGACAGCGGTTGGGAAAGCGCTTTAGAAGTTGTATTGGGTTCGTCCTTGCAAGCCGTGTGCGCCGATACTGAAATTGACGCCTTATTGGGCGATTTAAGTGCGCTTGATATCAGCTTGGACGTCGTGGCTAAAGCTGCTTCAATTAGTGCTGAAGCCGATACCTTGGCCTCTAAAGTTCAGTGTGATTACAGTATCCCTGCGCAGCTTAACAACATTTTCTGTGTTGACGATTTAGCTCAAGCTCAGGCGCGCTTGGCATCCTTAAGCGCTGATCAAAGCATCGTGACTAAAGATGGTTATTGGTTAAGCCTTAATTGGTTGCGTGTGACACGTCGCAGTGACAGTGAAGCCGGTGTGATTGCGCGCACCGCTGAGATCGAGACGCTCAGTGCCAGTGTTGCCGAGAAAAGTGAACAGATTGATGAACTTGCTGATCAAATATCAGCAAGTAAAGAGGCATTAAAGCAGGCTGAAAGCGACGCAGAGCAAACGCGCCGCGAGCAAGAACATAAGCGCCGTGAAAGCAATAGCTTACGTGACAGCTTAAATCTGCAAAAGAGTAAAATTGAGAAAGCTTTACAGGCTCAACAGCGTGCAAAGCAAGACCTTGGTGAAATCGCTCAGCAGCTCGATTTAGAGACTGAAAATCTAGCAGAGGCTCGTGCCTTGTTAGAAGAAGCCATTATGGCGATTGAAAGTGATACTGAAGAGCGTGAAACGCTGTTAGCTCGGCGTGATGACCTGCGTTCGACCTTGGATGATGCCCGCCAGAAAGCTCGCCATGCTCAAGATAAGCGCCACGAGCTGGCTATGCGTCAGCGTTCAGCTCAAGGTCAACTTGAATCCATGCGCTCAGGTATTCAGCGTTTAAACGAACAAATTGCGCGAATGACCGAGCGCCGCGAGCAGTTGCGTGAGTCACTTGAAGAAGCTGTTAACCCTGAAGAGGAAAGCCAGCTAGAGCTTGAAGATTTACTTGAGCGTCGAGTGAGCCTCGAGAAGAAACTTGGTGAGGCTCGAGCAGAGCTTGAAGAGACTGAACACGCTTTGCGCGATACTGAAAGTCAGCGAGATAACGCAGAGAAAACTGTGGCAGAGCAGCGCGGTAAGTTGGAATCTTCGCGCCTTGATTTGCAAACTTTGGAAGTGAAAGCGCAGAACATTGAACAGTTGCTTAAAGAACAAGAGTTGGATCTTGATTTTGTGCTTGCCAGTATTGCCGAAGATGATAGCGAACAAGCGCTAGAGCAAGAGCTGCAAGCCATTGCTAATCGAATTCAGCGTTTAGGCGCCATTAATCTTGCTGCGATTGATGAATATAAAACAGAAAGTGAACGTAAACTCTATCTTGATGAGCAAAACGATGACTTATGCGAAGCGCTAGAAACACTTGAGGCAGCTATTCGTAAAATTGATAAAGAAACACGTACGCGATTTAAAGAAACCTACGATCAAGTGAACAGTGGTTTCAAGGGCTTGTTCCCGCGTTTGTTTGGTGGCGGTCATGCTTACCTCGAGTTAACTGGTGATGACTTGTTAAATACCGGTGTTGCCATTATGGCAAGACCTCCTGGTAAGAAAAACTCAACCATTCACTTACTTTCAGGTGGTGAAAAAGCGTTGACGGCGATTGCTTTAGTATTTTCTATCTTTCAACTTAATCCTGCGCCGTTTTGTATGCTTGATGAGGTTGATGCGCCATTGGATGATGCGAACGTTGGACGCTATGCAAACATCGTTGAGGCGATGTCTGAGCATGTTCAGTTTATTTATATTACGCATAATAAAATCGCCATGGAAAAAGCGCATCACCTACTTGGTGTAACTATGCAAGAAGCGGGGGTCAGCCGTATGGTGACCGTAGATGTTGAGGAAGCTGCAGAACTTGCAGCATTGTAATTAAGGAGAGGGCTGTTGTGAGCGATACCGTGTCGGTCATTATTGTCATATTGATTATTGCCATTGTTCTTGATGGTATTCGTCGCGCGCGTAAAGGTCGCGGCGAAAAAGTTAAACTAAGCGCAAATGCGCGTCGTGCTGACAAGCTTTTTGGAGAGCAAGATTCGTCTGAGGCAACATCCATTGTTAGCCCAGCACGTAAAAAGCCGTCTTCAGAGGCTGCTGAGTCAGTTGTGCATAAGCAGAAAATCAGCGCAGAGCCTGTGCAAAATCAACTGGACCTTGATGAGCCTGTGCCGATGTTAATGGACAGTGTGGTTCAGGAAGAATCCGAGCCAAAATTGGGTGAGTTAAGTGATCTTGATGAGATTCTTGGTGTTGACCAAGTAAGCACGAGTTCATCCACTGATGATCTTGAGAGCTCGCTGGGTTTACATTCTGCGGCAGCTGTTCAGGAGGGGGCTCAAGCGGATAGGCTGGTCACGGAAAAGAGAAACAGTAAAAAGGAAGAAAAGAAAAAAGAATCTTTATTTTCTTCCTTTTCAAGTAAATCAGATGAAAAGAGTGAGCCTGTTCCTACTCAACCTGAAGAGCTATTGATTATTAATGTTATGTCACCGAAAGGCTTGATCTTTAATGGCGACGCCTTATTAGCGGCATTAACTGACGTTAATATGAAATTTGGTCAGCGCGGTATTTTTAATCGACACTTAGATAATGACGCTGACGGTGCAGTTCTTTATAGCGCTGCCAATATGATAGAGCCGGGTAATTTTGACTTAAGTTCGATGAACGAAAGTCAAACACCTGGTATTTGCCTGTTTTTAACTTTGCCATGTGCCGGTGAAGGGGTGCAGGCTTATGACGATTTAGTACGCACCGCAAAAAGTATTGCAGAGCAGCTTGGTGGTGAGTTAAAAGATGAAAATCGCAGTACCTTAACCAATCAAAGCATTGAGCATGGTCGCCAGCGCGTGATTGAGTTTGAACGCAAACAAAAGCTTTATAAATGAGTGCTAGCAGTTAAATGATAGATAAGACGAGCCTGAAGCAAGAATATCAGGCCCTATGTGAGCAATTGCACTATCACGGACATCGTTATTATGTGCTTGATGCCCCTGAAATTTCAGATTCGCAATACGATCGTTTATTTCAGCGCTTATTAGAAATAGAGAATCAAGAACCTTCATGGCGTACAGCTGAATCACCGTCTCAGCGTGTTGGTGGCGCGCCGCTAGATGCCTTTAGTTCTGTTGAGCATCGTATTCCTATGCTCAGTTTGGACAATGCTTTTTCAAATGACGATTTACTCGCGTTTCAAAAACGAATAAATGACAGGCTCGAAGGCGATCATGATTATCGTTTTGTTTGTGAGCCTAAATTTGATGGTATTGCTGCTAGCCTTATTTATCAGAATGGCAAGCTTATACAAGCTGCCACGCGTGGTGATGGTCGTCGTGGCGAAGACATAACGCAAAACATTAGAACGGTTCAAAGTGTGCCTTTGCGTTTAAGTGGACAGGGCTTTCCAGATCTTTTTGAGGTGCGTGGTGAGGTGTATATGCCTCACGCCGGTTTTGAGGCTTTTAACAAGCGCGCAGCTGCTAACAATCAAAAACCTTTTGTTAATCCTCGCAATGCTGCGGCAGGCAGCTTAAGGCAGCTCGATTCAAAAGTAACTGCTCAGCGATCCTTGGAGTTCTGCGCTTATAGTGTCGGCTATGTCGAGGGGGAGCATTTTGCACAAAGCCATAGTGGTGCTTTAAGTCAGTTAAAGTGCTGGGGTTTTTTAGTTAGCGATTTACTCGACAGCGTTGATACGATTGAGCAGTGTATTGAGTATTTTGAGTCGATGGAAGCTAAGCGTAGCCGCTTACCCTTTGATATTGATGGTATTGTATTTAAAGTTGATGAGTTTGCGGTTCAAGATACGCTAGGCTTTGTTTCTCGGGCACCGCGCTGGGCAATAGCGCGAAAGTTTCCTGCTCAAGAGGAGATAACTGAGCTTGAATCGGTTGAGTTTCAAGTGGGGCGCACAGGAGCGATTACTCCTGTTGCTAAGTTGAAGCCGGTCTTTGTTGGTGGTGTAACGGTGAGTAATGCTACTTTGCACAACCGCGAAGAAATAGAGCGCCTGTCTGTTTGTGTTGGCGATTCTGTCGTTATTCGTCGCGCTGGTGATGTTATTCCTCAGATTGTTGCTGTGGTTGAGTCTAAGCGTCCTGCAGATGCTCAAACCATTGTTTTTCCTAAGCGTTGTCCCGCCTGTGATTCAATATTAAGCGTGAATGATGATGAAGCTGCTATTCGCTGTGATGCGGGTTTAAGTTGTATTGCTCAAGTTAAAGAGGCCATCCGACATTTTGCCTCCCGCGATGCGATGGATGTTGATGGGCTTGGTGAAAAACTGGTTGATCAACTGGTTGATGCAAAATTGATTACTGATGTCGCCGATTTATTTAAGCTTCAAGTGCATGAACTCGCTTCACTTGAGCGAATGGGGCAGAAATCAGCGCAGAACCTCATTGATGCTTTGCTTAAAGCCAAGCAAACAAGTTTTGAACGTTTTTTGTATTCTTTAGGAATACGCGAAGTAGGGCAAGCAACTTCTCGTAATCTTGTACAGCATTTTGCCTCGCTTACAGCCCTTCAATCTGCAAGCATAGAGCAGCTACTTGAGGTCGATGATGTGGGGCCTATTGTTGCTGCTCATATAGTGCACTTTTTTGAAAAGCCTGAAAACCTATGCACTGTTAATGCGTTGCTTGATGCTGGTGTGGTTTGGCAAGACGTAGCGCAAAAGAAAACGGATCTAGCTGGGCAAACATGGGTTTTGACTGGTACGCTCGAAACCATGGGCCGCAATGAAGCCAAAGCGAAGTTATTAGAGCTTGGAGCCAAGGTCAGCGGCAGTGTCAGCAAAAAAACAACTCGTGTTGTTGCGGGGCCTGGTGCTGGCTCAAAGCTTGCCAAAGCAGAATCACTCGGCGTAGATGTCTGGACTGAAGATGAATTTAGAGAGTTTTTACAGCACCATGCTTAAGGTTCATTCGGTTAATAAGACGTGCTTGGCACATTTTTGTTTTTCTGCTTCCCTTTTTCGCTTTATAAAAGTTATAACTCTTATTGTTTTTGTTTTTATCTTTAGTGCCTGTACAACGGCACCGCCAAAGAATAAAGACAATATTTGTGACATCTTTGATGAGAAAAGTGGTTGGTATAAAGATGCCAAAAAGGCCAGTAAGCGCTGGGGGGTACCGATTTCAGTCAATATGGCCTTTATGCACCAAGAAAGTCGCTTTGTCGCTAAAGCAAAGCCACCACGTAAAAAGTACTTAGGTTTTATTCCTGGGCCTCGCTTAAGCAGTGCTTATGGTTATTCGCAGGCTAAAGACAGCACCTGGGATTGGTATAAAGACAGTGCGCCTCACTGGGGAGCCGATCGTGACGATTTTGATGATGCCATCGACTTTGTGGCGTGGTATAACCATTTAAGTAGTAAAAAACTGGGGATTCGAACCAACGATGCCTACAGTTTGTATTTAGCTTATCACGAGGGCATGGGTGGTTATTCTCGCAAAACCTATAACAAAAAGCCGTGGTTGAAAGATGTTGCTAAAAAGGTTTCTCGCAGGGCAAATAATTACAGTGCGCAACTTAAAAAATGTGAGAAACGTTTAAATAGCGGTTGGTGGTTTTTCTAAAATAATTGATTAAATCAATGGTTATATAAATGAAACGTGAGTCCGTTGTTTACGGCTATATCAAAGATCAGAGCATTGCCAAAGAGCTTGATCAACGCAGCCATCAAAATAGCGATGTAACAGGTAATTTGCCGAACATCGATGAGTTTATGCACCTGAATAAAGATATGTTTTCTAAACCTATTAGCCAGGGTTTGGTTGAAGGTTTTGATAGTTATCTTATTCCTTTTGGAGCTTGCTATGATGGCGTCGAATATGAATGGGATTCTTGGCTTGAGTCTTTTGAAACCATGCTTAAAGGCATGTATTGGGTCAGTGCAGTGGTGCATCTTGAAACTGAGATCAACGGCAAGCACAGTTTTACTTGGGAGCTTGATGATGGTGAGCACAGGCCTGGTGATGAAGTTGAACGCAGGCATCTAGAATGGGTTCACGATAGGCTGTAACAGTGAAAAAAGTTGCTTTTAAATTTAATCGCCGCCACACAATGTACACAACTCTAATTGCATGTGCGGTTGGCTTGTGGATGATGCTTACCCGTTTTGGCTTAAGCAAAGAAATATTCTTAAGTTACTTACTGCTCACCTTTGTTTTTGTTGGTGGTTTAATTGCTATTGCTGCCTTAATCGGTTTTATCCTGCGTAAACTGCAAGAGCGGTCCGAATAAGCGCTTTCTCGGCGGATTTGTAGCTTTTCGTATATATCGCCGCTATCCACCAGCCTTTATACCGGTTTGATGTGTTAGCTCCATTGTTTTGAGCTTCACGCTTCTATTCTTTCTCTCTTCTTTGCTATATCGCTAAGCCTTTACCCTGATTGATATGTTCTACACTTTAACTAGGAGCGTATTGCTTTTCGCCGCTCGCTATCTTGGCAAAAGGGGAATGTATGACGGATTACAAGGCTCGTCTAAGGGATTTAGAATTTGTATTGCTTGAGCTACTTGCTTATGAACCGCATTACCAGAGTTTAGGTATGGGCGATGAATTGGCTGCGGACATGCTCAAAGCCATATTGGAAGAGGCTGCAAAGTTTTGTGAGCAAGTGATTGCGCCGCTGAACCAAGTTGGCGATAGAGAGGGTTGTCAGTGGCGAGATGGGCAGGTAACGACCCCAACAGGTTTTAAAGAAGCCTATCGGAAATATGTGGAGGCAGGCTGGCCTTCCATGTCGCACGATGTGAATTATGGCGGCCAAGGTTTACCTGAATCTTTGGGGACTATGGTCAGTGAATTAGTTGGCACTGCTAATTGGGCTTGGGCGATGTACCCAGGTTTAAGTCATGGCGCCATGCGAACCTTGTCCATGCATGGTACTGAGCAGCAACGCGAGCTCTACCTTAGTAAACTTATTGAGGGGCGCTGGACAGGTACAATGTGTTTAACCGAACCCCACTGTGGTACTGATCTAGGCATGCTGAAAACAAAGGCGTCTCCACGCGAGGATGGCTCTTACAGTATTAGCGGCACTAAAATCTTTATTTCTGCGGGTGAGCACGATTTAAGTGACAATATTGTACATATCGTATTGGCCCGCTTACCTGATGCGCCAGAAGGCACTAAAGGCATATCTTTATTTATTGTGCCCAAGTACCTACCAGAAGGAAGTGAAGTAGGGGCTCGCAATGGCGTTAACTGTGGCTCGCTAGAGCATAAAATGGGCATTCACGGTAATGCCACTGCTTTATTAAATTTTGATGAGGCTCAGGGGTGGTTAATCGGCCCAGCGAATAAAGGTTTGAACTGCATGTTTACCTTTATGAATACAGCGCGAGTGGGCACCGCTTTGCAGGGCTTGGCACATGCTGAGTTGGGTTATCAAAAGTCTTTAGCTTATTGCAAGGAGCGTTTGCAAGGGCGAGCGCTCAGTGGGGCAAAAAACAAAGAAGGCCCCGCCGATCCAATCATTGTGCACTCTGATGTTAGGCGTATGTTACTGACGCAAAAAGCTTTTGCTGAAGGTGGGCGTATGCTTATTTATTACATCTGTAAACAGGTGGATATTGAGCAAATAAGCACTGATAAAGACGAAAAGAAAAAAGCTTCAGATCTTCTTGCTTTATTAACACCTATTGCTAAAGCATTTTTAACAGAGACAGGCTTAGAGTCGGCTAACCTTGCGATGCAGTGCTTTGGTGGCCACGGTTATATCGCTGAGTGGGGCATGGAGCAAAATGTGCGTGATGCTCGTATTAGCACGCTATATGAGGGAACCACGGGTGTACAGGCGCTTGATTTACTTGGCCGTAAAGTTTTAATGACTCAAGGCGAGTTATTAAAGGTATTTACAAAAGAAATTCATCTTTATTGCAAGGCTCGTGAGGGGCAGGCAGGCTTAAGTGAATTTATTAGCCCGCTGGCCCAATTAAACAAACAGTGGGGCGGGCTGGCTACCCATGTTGGGCTGGCTGCAATAGAAGATGCCGAAGAAGTCAGCGCTGCATGTGTCGACTTTTTAATGTATTCAGGGTACGTTTGTCTCGCCTATTTTTGGGCTCAGGCTGCCGAGCTGGCACTGAAAAATACGGATCAATCGGATCCTATCTACAGTTCTAAGCTTAAAACAGCCCGTTTTTATTACTCACGAGTGCTGCCTCGTAGTCTTGCTTTAGCTGAAACGATTAAGGCAGGTGCTAAAGATTTGCAGGACTTTGAAATGGATGAGTTTTAATTAGTGCTTAGATGCATCATAGATATTATTGTTTAAAAGAGGTTGTGCTTTGACTCAGCGCTACGAAACCATCAATGAACTTATTGAGCATGCGTTTACAGCGTATGCGAACTTGCCGGCTTTTACTTGCATGGGGCATAGTTTAAGTTATGAGCAGCTAGATCAATTAAGTGCCCGCTTTGCGAGTTATCTACGCCATGACTTAGGTTTAAAACAAGGCGATAGAATAGCCATTCAATTGCCCAATATATTGCAATACCCGGTTGCTATGTATGGCGCTATTCGTGCTGGTTTAATCGTTGTTAACGTCAACCCTTTATACAGCGCACGCGAGATTAAAATTCAATTGCTTGATAGTGGGGCTCGAGCTTTAGTGGTACTGGCGAATGTGGCCAAAGCTGCAAGTGAGGTGGTTCAGCAAACAAAGCTTGAACATGTGATCGTGACTGAGCTTGGCGATATGCATCCGGGCTTAAAGCGCCCTTTAATTAACTTTGTAGTGAAGCATGTTAAGAAGTTAGTGCCGGCGTTTACCTTTGAGCGTTCGCTGCCATTTCGTCAGTGCTTGGCAAAGCCTGCTCAGCCGTTTTCTATAAAGCCTGTTGCGCAGAGCGATATTGCGGTTCTTCAATATACCGGTGGTACCACGGGTGTCAGTAAAGGCGCGATGCTGACGCATAAAAATTTATGTGCCAATGTTTGGCAGATGGTCAGCCATATGCCAGTGGCTTTTGTTGAAGGTAAAGAAACCTTTGTGGCGTGCTTGCCGCTTTACCATATTTATGCTTTTAACTTGCACGGCCTTGCGGCATTTGCAAATGGCTGCCACAACCTATTGATCCCTAATCCAAGAGATTTGGATAGTTTTATTGCTACCTTGCGTAAGACTAGATTTACGATTTTTGTCGGTATTAATACCCTGTTTAGGGCTTTGGTTAGGCATAAATCCTTAGCCTTAATTGATTTCTCTGCCCTTAAGGTGAGCTCTGCTGGTGGTATGGCGCTAACAGAAGATACCGCACATGATTGGAAGCGCTTAACGGGCTGTGATGTGCTTGAAGGTTATGGTCTTACAGAGACATCTCCAGTACTAACGGGTAATCCCTATGGCGATATACGCCTAGGCACGATTGGTACAGCGTTGCCAGAGACTGATATACGCATCCTCGATGATGACGGGCAGGAGCTCAAGCTGGGCGAGGTTGGTGAGCTTTGCGCCAAAGGTCCGCAGGTTATGCCTGGTTATTGGCGGCGAGATGAAGAAACTGCACAGGTATTTAGTCAAGATGGTTATTTCCGCACGGGTGATATGGCGGTTTGTTTAGAGGACGGTTATTACAAAATAGTTGATCGCAAGAAAGATATGATTTTGGTGTCGGGCTTTAATGTATACCCCAATGAAATCGAAGATGTTCTGACTAGCCACCCAGATATTCTGGAAGCTGCGGCAGTTGGCGTTGCCGATGATGATTGCGGTGAGATTGTTAAAGTCTTTGTCGTGCGTGAAAGTGATGAGTTAAGCGAGCGCGAAATCGTTGAGTTCTGTCGTTCAAATTTAACTCGCTACAAAGTGCCGAAATTGGTCGAGTTTCGTGATGAGTTGCCCAAGACGAATGTCGGTAAAATTTTGCGTCGAGAGTTAAAAGACTAAACTCGCTGGAGCTGGTTTGAGTGCTGCGTAAGTGTTGAGTGTCTACCACCTCTGTCGTATTAAATAAGGCAAGAAGAGGCTTTTTATGTCTGCGAATGCACTGATTCTTTCTGGGGGAGGTGCAAGAGCTGCTTATCAGGTAGGCGTCTTACTTGGGGTGAGCGATATCATTCCTCACGTTAAAAACCCTTTTCAGATTATCTCAGGTACCTCAGCTGGAGCAATTAATGCTGCCGCTATTGCTGCCCACCCAGGAAGCTTCCATCGTTCGGCTCACGACCTTGCTAATATTTGGCGAGAGCTCGAAATTCATCAGATTTTTCACAGTGATTGGCCGTCTTTGTTTGGTGGTGGTTTTAAGTTCGCTTTCAGCTTATTGAGGCAGGGTTCAAGAGGGGAGAAGCCGATTGCTCTGCTGGATAATTCGCCTCTTCGCGATACATTAAATTCGATGATCGAGTTTAGGAATATTCAGAGGCGCATTGATAAAGGTTTATTGACAGCCTTGAGTGTGACAGCACTAGGCTACAGCAGCGGGGAGTCGGTTAACTTCTTTCAAGGTCGTCCAGAGCTTAAAGGTTGGCGTCGTTATCGCCGTGTTGGAACCCCAGCTTTAATCACGGTTGATCATTTATTGGCATCTTCAGCCATCCCTGCGGTTTTCCCAACTCAAAAGCTAAGTATGGAGTACTTTGGTGATGGCGCTATGCGCCAGATGGCGCCAATTAGCTCGGCGCTGCACTTGGGGGCAGAAAAAGTATTTGTTATTGGCGTTTCAGGTAATCGTGCAGTCGGGTCTTGGGGGCAAACAGGTAAGTTTGTGAGACCAAGCCGTTCGCCTTCACTGGCTCAGATCTTGGGGCAAATGATGAATGCCGCCTTTATTGACTCATTAGAAGGAGACATAGAGCACTTGGAGCGAGTGAATGAGTTGCTGCGCTTAATCCCCAAGGACTCCGGGGCTGAGACTGGTGGGCTAAGAGAGGTCGATACCTTAATCATATCGCCCACTAAGCGCTTAGATCGCTTGGCCGCAAGACGCATCTCTAGTTTACCCAAGGCTCTGAGGTTTTTTCTAAGCACAAGTGGTGCAACAGCAAAAGAAGGCGGGGCAGGGGCGGCCAGTTATTTACTGTTCACCCATGCTTATTGTCGTGAGCTTATTGAGCTTGGTTACAAAGACGCGATGTGGGAGCGGGACAAAATAGAACGTTTTTTTGCGCCTTAGTTTTTTGTCTCTCAATTTGGGGCTTTACTTTATTAGGCTTTTTCGTTTTTTAGTGCGGCTTCAGTAATGTGGTGATAGAGCTCAATCGCTTTGGTCGCTAACTCTTGATATTCAGGGTGAGCTTCAATTTTGGCATGAATGAGTGAAGCGTCATCTAAAACCTCTTTCATGAACGTCAGGTCGTAATCTGATAGTCGTTCACCATTGTCGACACTTTCTTTTATGGCCTGTAGGCGTGGCAGGCGTGTATCCACAAAGCGCTTTAGTATCGCTTCGGCGATGACTTCTTCCTTAATGTTCATGTGAATTCCTTGAATGGGTTTATTTGTAATGACTATAAAACGTTTGCTAGTTAATTGTCGATACCACTAGATAAAAGTAGGGTGTTTTTTTAATTTATTTCTTTTAAAACATATATTTGTGGCTTCTTTTTAATTTTTTTTATAGGTTTTTCTGGGTTTGTGAGCTGATAGTAAATGTACTTTATTAGTTGCTTTTTTGTGCTGAATGTCGGTTTTATCGGCTTGACTCGCTGTTTATGCCTGCCTAAGGTATGGCCTTCAAAAGACAAAGGATTTTGTTGAGATGAGCTGGACGTTTAGAAAAGCCAAGTTGTTGGTTCACAGCGATGGACATCAGATTGAATTGAAAGCAGGTACTTGGGCTGAGCCTTTTGATATCCAACCAAAGATTGCAAGAGGTACCCCAGCTGTAGAGACCGCACGTTTAATTCGTGAGGGCATGAGTTACGCCTCAACAAACTCATCTCGCCCTCAGATGTCTAGTCAGCACAGCCCTAAGGTTGAAGCTGCAAAGGCTTATCTTGATAGATCGGATAAGCCCCGTGTGCCTGCATAGCCTTCATTTTGCTTCTTAGTTAACTAAAAAAGACCCTAATAAGGGCCTTTTTTAGTGTCGATATTGGGGCTTATATCGCTTCGTCGTACTCAGCGTAGGTATCTTCTACATCGCTGGTTTCTTGGGTTTCTTTCTGCCAATTGCTCTCACTGTTGTCATGGCGCCTTGCTTTGTTGTGCTCCTTTTGTCGCGATAAGGCCTCGTGCAGTTTAGGGCTGGCTGATGCAATGGCGGCGTACATGTTTTTACCACTGGCTTTAACGCTTAAGTGTTTACCTAAATAGAGTGTGTCGAGTTCAATTTGGTGCTGGTTCTTATCAACTTTGAGCTTGGCATTCACACGACCAACGTTGGGGAAGTGTTTATTTATTCGCTCTAGTTTTCGGCCGATTGCTTCACGTAAGGCTTCAGTCGCTTGAATGTGGTGGCCAGAAACTTCAACTCTCATAGTTCACTCCTAACAGTGCTTTTTTAGTTGCTGTATTAATGTGACAGCAACAACAGCGCCATAGTTTCATCTTTATCAAAAAAAATGCATAAGTCAGCTAACAAGAGGGGTTTCAGAGTCTGTGATGCTTGGTTTGGTTGGTTTTAATGCAAATATATGCAGGTTTTTATGGACGCTGCTGGTGCAAAAAGCTAAGCCAAGTTTTGTTTTGGGGCGAATTAGAGGCTTGTACTAACTTAAAGGCTGTTTAGAGGGCGGGGGAGGCTGAGAAAGAGTTCTCAGCCTTGAGGCAAGCTTAGCCTACGATCTCGAGAAGCTCGACATCAAATATTAGGGCAGCATAAGGAGCGATTTGTGCACCGGCACCACGCTCGCCATAGGCAAGCTCGTGAGGAACGTACAAACGGTACTTGGCGCCAACAGGCATAAGTTGAAGTGCTTCAGTCCAACCTGCAATAACACCGCTTACTGGGAATTCAGCCGGCTCACCACGATCTACAGAGCTGTCGAACACAGTGCCATCAACTAGTGTGCCGTGGTAATGTGTTTTAACGGTTGATTGGGCAGTTGGCTTGTCGCCGCTACCTTCATTAATGATTTCGTACTGTAAGCCAGACTCAAGTACGGTAACACCTTCTTTTTTGGCGTTTTCTGCAAGGAAAGCTTCGCCTTCAGCAGAAGCTACTTTGGCTTGCTCTTCTTTCTGTGCAGCCATGCGCTCGCTAATGACTTTAAATGCAGCGTCTAGCTCTTCGTGAGGAACAGCGAGTTCTGCGCCATTGAAGATATCTTTGATACCTTGGCCAACGGCATCTAGGTCTACGCCTTCAAAAGGGTTTGAAGCCAATTGTTGGCCCATTTGTAGGCCAATGCCGTAGCTGACCTTTTTTTCTACAGTGCTGTAGTCGCTCATAGTTGATCTCTTAAGCGGGGGATGAATGAAGCGCGCGAGTCTAGCACTTTTATAGGTAGCTTATAAGCACTGCGCGTTGCCGTTTCCTTTCTATACTTCAAAGGCAATGGGCAAGGAGGGCTGTGCATGAGCACACCGATAGATAACTTTCTTAAAATTCTCTCTCAGAAAGACGGTTCTGATCTTTATCTAAGTACGGGAGCGCCACCGTGTGCAAAGTTTCAAGGGACGCTAAAACCCCTGTCACAAACTAAATATCAGGCCGGTGAGATAGAAGCGATCGCCGAAGCGATTATGGATGATGAGCAGCGTGAGGCTTTCACTCATGAGTTAGAGATGAATTTGGCTGTGTCGATTCCTGGTGTTGGACGTTTTCGCATCAACATTTTTAAACAGCGAAATGAGGTCAGTATTGTTGCGAGGAATATCAATACCGAGATCCCTAAGTTTGATGACTTAGGTCTGCCAGTTGTTCTTAAAGAAGTCATCCTTAACAAAAGGGGCTTGGTGTTGTTTGTTGGTGGTACCGGCTCGGGTAAGTCGACATCGTTAGCTGCGTTGATTGATCATCGCAATAGCACCACGGGCGGTCATATTATTACTATTGAAGACCCTGTGGAGTATGTTCATCGCCATAAGAAAAGCATCATCAACCAGCGGGAGGTTGGTGTTGATACTCGCAGCTTTAGAAACGCGCTTAAAAATACATTAAGGCAGGCCCCTGATGTCATACTCATCGGTGAGATTCGCGATAGAGAAACCATGGAGCACGCTTTAGAGTTTGCGGAAACCGGTCACTTAGCTATTTCTACCCTGCACGCCAATAATGCTAATCAGGCACTTGAGCGTATTATTAACTTCTTTCCTGAAGAGCGCAGACCGCAGCTTTTGTTATCACTGTCTCAGAATTTAAGGGCCTTTGTATCCCAGAGATTGATACCCACCGTGGATGGAAAGCGCTGCGCGGCTGTTGAGGTTTTATTAGGCACCAAGACAATTCAAGAGCTTGTGCTTAAGGCTCGTCTCGAGGACATTAAAGAAATTATGGAGAAGAGTGAAAATTTAGGCATGCAAACCTTTGACGGTGCTTTATTTCACCTTTATAGGGAGGGGCGTACAGGGTATGACGATACCATCGCTAATGCGGACTCGCCCAATAACTTGCGCCTGAGAATTAAGCTTGCTGAGAAAGAAGGGCAGGTAGCAGATGGAAGTGCTGAGTTAGAAGAAGAGCCTGAAGTGACCCTACCAACAAGTTTTGCAGAGTTAAAACTAGAAGCTATTGAAGAAGATAAAGAAGAGGAGGACCCTTTTGCTCCAAAAGCTTAAGGTGCTAGTAGCTTAAGCATCAGGCTATAATGACAGCTTTGCTAAATTGAGTAGGGCTCACTTTGAAAAAAATAGATGATTTGGCCGAAGGCCTTCGTCAAGGGATGCGTCACCTTGCGTCCGGTGTGTGTATTGTTAGTGCCGGTAATAACGAGAGTGAGCGTGCAGCTATGACGGCCTCGTCGTTGACTTCTGTGTCGGACGATCCCGCCTCGTTACTCGTATGTATTAATAAAAGTGCGCAAATCGAAAATGTGCTAGCTGAAAGTGCTTATTTTAGTGTTAATATTTTAAGCTCAGAGCAACAAACTTTGAGTGATCTCTGTGCCACCCCAGGCTTAAATGAAGAACGCTTTGAGCAGGGTAATTGGCAGCAGCATGAGTCCAGTGGCTTGTATATCTTACCGGAGTCTCCGGCCGTCTTTATTTGTTCTGTTCAGGTCAGTATTGAACATGGCACCCACAATATCTATGTGGCTAATGTTGAAGCTGCTTATGTTTCAGACAAAAAGCATCAGGCCTTGGTCTATGCAGATGGAAAATATCATTATTTATAAAAAAATCGTGCAGGGGTGTTGACAACTTTTTCAAACCCTATAATATGCGCGCCTCGGTTGGGGGTGGTTAGCTCAGTTGGTAGAGCGGCGCCCTTACAAGGCGTAGGTCACAGGTTCGACTCCTGTACCACCCACCACGTTTAACTCACGATACGAGTTGTGACTACCGCGGTCCGGTAGTTCAGTTGGTTAGAATGCCGGCCTGTCACGCCGGAGGTCGAGGGTTCAAGTCCCTTCCGGATCGCCACATAAAGAAACCCCTGCATCGTAAGATGCAGGGGTTTTTTATATCTAACAGATATACATCTCCTCTATTTAGTTTAAGGCCAAGCTCAAAGGTCTTAAGCTCTGTCTTGCAGTGTTTGCCTTGTTTAAATATAAATTTCCATCCTGATAGAACTTTCTGTGCTATACCTTGTCATTATACTGTCATCATTCATAGGGAATATGGCAACACCAAAAAGTAAACAACAACACGGAGGGCGTTATGCAAGATTACGCCGATGAAATGCTTGAGCAGGCAAGTTGGGAACATATGCTTGAGCTAGATGATGAAATGGAGCTCGACGAGTTAAGTTTCTAGTCTTTGTAGTATTGCCCGCGAGCCTACGCTCGCGGCTATCCCTTTCTTCTTATTACACTTCTTTTTTAGATCTAATTTCTTCTCTGCTTTGCTTCTTTATACACGATTGATCGCTAGCCTTACTCCCGGCCCTCGCTCTTGAGTTCAAATCAAATTGTCATTTGCGCTAGTTCACATGTTGGCTCTCAAGTGCTCGCAATTTTTGCTTGGCTGTTCAATTATTAAACAAAATCTTTGCAAAGGTTGTTTGTGTGATATTTGATGCGAACGAATTAGCCCAAGCAGTGTTCTTTTTTGATGAGCAGGGCCGCTTGATTAAAGAGCTGCATATCGCTGAGTTTCAAGCTGTACTCGATGGTTTTGTGGGGCTTTCTGACTTAAGCGGTGTAGAGGCTCGTGCCTGTTATGCTGAAATAAACAGTGAGCTGAAAATCTGTAAGCTCTTGTTTTTTACTCTGCCAGTCAATCCTGATGGAAGTATTCATAAAGCTTGGCACCTGCCGCTTGCGAATTTGGCTGCGTCGGGCTTTAAAGGGCGTGATCTTGGCGCTGGCCCCATCTTAATGTCCTGCCATAGTCAGTGCCCTGCAGTGCATTTAAAGCGTGCCATGTGGGACCCTGAGCTTGGCCCTGAAAATAATACCCTGTTGATACTTAAAAAGGCTGCCGCTGAAAATAAAATGGGTTTGCTGTTTCGCTCGCCAGAGACGGTGGCGGCTCATGGGGCGGTGGATGCTGAAAGCATTGAGCGAATGGAGCTTGAGCTGGGTAATAAGCTGCGCAAAGAGCACGCCAAAGAAATGCGCGATCATATGGCTCAGCTTTTAAAAGAGCAGCGCCTTCGTATTGCAACGATGAATAGTGAGTTTGAAAATCAAAAACAGCTGGCAAAGCAGCAATTTGAGCAGCGTTTAGAGTCACAGAATCAGGCGCTTCTTAGCTCTCAACAGGAGCTTACGTATGCTCAGGCGAAGATTTCTGAGCTAGAGGCAGAGTTAGCTCAGCAAAGCGATAAGATTGCTTCGGTGCGAGATTATTTCACGCGCAAAATAGATGATGTGGTGGGCTCGGAGCAAGAGCAGCAGCTTTTATTGCGTGAAAGTATTGAGCTGGAGTTAAAAGCCAAATTTGAACATGATGACTTAGAACTCAAGCAGCGCTTGCAAAGCTGCGAATTAGAATTGTTATACCGCCAAGAGCTTGAAGAGCAATTGCAGAGCGAGTTGGCCATGTTACGCCAGCGAGCTGAGGGGGCGACTAGCCTGAGTGCTGAACAATTGTTGCAGAATTTAAGTACAAGCGGTTTGACTCTAGTGAGTTTTCAGCCGGGAACAGGGCATCTAACCGTACCCGTTGATAAAGTTCAGCAATATATCGATGGCCCCGAAGCGTATGCCGCTACGCACTGCGGTGTTAGTGAGGGGCTGTATCTGCAATGGTTAGAGCATTACAAGGTGCCTATTTGTCGTGCTGAACTTGAAACGGGGGCTGTGTGCGGAGAGAATGTCGAGCGGGTTGATAAACCTATCGATTTTTCCTCTGGAGTAAGTGATCGTTGTCCTCATTGCCAAAAACTGGCCAGTCGTGCGCATTTAAAACTAGCGAGCACTTAGTCGACCTGTTGCGTAACCCTAGTGTCGGTGCCGAATCCTTACCTTTGTTGGCCGTAAATCAGCGTCTTAATTGGGATGTGGCTGAGCGAGCAGGTGTTGAGCTTTGGCTGCGCCGAGATGATGCTATTGATCCTGAGCTAAGTGGTAATAAGTTATACAAACTTTTTGGCCACTTGCGTCACTACCAGTGTGTGCACCTTCCATCTTTGAGCGAAAGCGAAAAACGGGCTTGCCCTATGGTGAGCTTTGGTGGTGCTTTTAGTAATCATCTGCACGCCTTGGCATGCGCTGGGCAGCGCTTAGGTATTGCGACTGTTGGTATTATCCGAGGGCAGCGCCCAGCTAAGCCTTCTGCGACGTTGGTCGATCTTGAGGCCAAAGGTATGCGCTTGTATTTTATTTCGCGTAGTGATTATCGCTTGCGTCATGATCAGGCTTTTGTCACCCAGCTCTTACACGATCTAAATCTAGCGAGCTTTAGCTTTGTTGTACCGGAAGGTGGTGCTGGCGAGCTCGGTCTGCTTGGCTTGCAGGCGCTTGGGCGGCACTTGGCGACGGAGCACTGGCACGGGCTTGTTTGCGCTTGTGGCACAGGTACTACCATGCAGGGGTTGGCGCAAGGCTTGGCCAGTGCGGGCGCTAAACATTGCTCTGTGCTGGGAGTCAGTGCATTAGCCGCTGGTGATAGTGTTTGCTCTGTCTTGCGGCCAGCCATGCAACAATATGGTATCTCTTGGGGCTTAAGTAACCAGTTTCACGATGGAGGCTTTGCTCGGGTATCTAAGGACTTGTCTTCTTTTAAACAAGCGTTCGAAGCGCAGTGTGGTGTTGAGCTTGATAGGGTCTATACCCTTAAGATGTTTAGTGCCTTGCGAGCGTGGTTGCATCGAGGCATGTTTCATCAGGGGCAAAGAGTATTGGCTATTCATTCTGGTGGTTTGCAAGGGAATCGCGGTCTTGTTTGATCTTGCTTTGGTCGATTATAGGCCTGCTTCATAAAGGAATTTTTATGGCTTTTGTTAATAATATTGTAGATCCGCTATCGCCACCAGTGCGTGCAGCACTTAATAGCGCAGGGGCTTTGCTGCCACTTAAATCATTGCGCTATGGCCATCTTGAAGAGTTATTTAAGCTTGCGCGTGTTGATTACTTACTGCCCCAGCAAGCTGTGTTTGATACGGAACAAGGGCAGGCCGATAGCATTTATTTGTTAAGTGGTACGGCTCTTGTTATTGATGCTGATGGGTTTGAAAAAAACGTCGGCGAGCAGCCATTACTAGAGCCCTTGGGGCATCATCAACATAATTTACAACGCGTTGTTGCTCAAACGGATGTGTGTGTTTTACGTTTACCGAATGAGGCTTTGCAGCAGCATTTGGCTCGCAGCCAGCTCACCGACTATATGCTGAGTGAGCCTGACTTACTGCAGAGTTTTGATGGTGATGTAGAACTTATTAGTACGATTTTGAGTTCCAACCTTTTTTATAAAGTTCCACCCATTAATGCTAATTGCATAATCGGCAAGTTGCAGCTGAAAAAAGTAGCTGCGGGTGAGCGTGTGATACAGCAGGGTGATGAAGGTGGGGGCTGCTATTTTATAAAGTCTGGTGAGGCTCAGGTTCTGCGAAGTAGTGAAGATGCAAAAGCTGAGCAAGTCGTAGCCAGTATTTCCGCTGGGCGTTGTTTTGGTGAGGATGCGCTTATTGATAAGCGCCCCAGAAATGCCAGTGTTCAATTTATCAGTGAGGGTGAGCTGTTTTATTTGGATAAGCAGGCTTTTTTAAGTTTATTCGAACGGGTTGAGGCTCCAGAAGTGGCTTGGCCTGCTTCTCAAACTGACGCTTTAAAATACGTATTGGTTGATGTTCGCAGCGACGCTGAATACAGCTTGGGTCATTTGCCGAAGGCGGCTAATTTGCCTTTAAGTGTCATGGCAATGAAAAAGCGCTTACTAAATAAACAGCAGGCCTACCTATTTTATTGCGAAAGTGGGGTAAGGAGTGGTGCTGCGGCACACTTTCTCTCTCAACAAGGCTACAATGTGGCTGCGTTACAGGGCGGGCTGCGCCATCAAACTGATATTCCGAGTTTGCAGGCGGGTTCTTGTTATGTGTTGCGCGAGGGGCGTGCAGTCGAAACGGACTAGCAGTGCTAGAGATGAGAATAATGGATAAGCAATGAGTCACTTTTCACATATTGGATTACTTGGGCGTCGAGATAGCGAATCGACCAAGTACTCCCTTAATCGATTAATCGATTTCCTAAGTAAGCGTGACGTTCAGATGTATTTGGACGAGGAAACGTCACTTGAAATGCCTGAGTGTAAGCTCCCTATTAAAAGCCGTGGTGAATTAGCCAAAGTATGCGATCTAGTTATTGTGGTTGGAGGTGATGGCAGTTTGTTGGCGGCCGCACGTGCCTTTGCCGGGCACAATGTGAAAATACTAGGTATTAATCGTGGTCGTTTGGGCTTCTTAACGGATATCAGCCCTGAAGAGATTGAGTATAAAGTGGGCGAAGTACTTGAAGGTGCCTACGAGCATGAGAAACGCTTTTTACTTGAGCTTGGTGTACAGCGTAACAATGCCACTATTGCCCATGGTTGCGGCTTAAATGATGTGGTATTGCATCCGGGCAAGTTTATTCGCATGATTGAATTTGAACTGTTTATTGATGATGAGTTTGTCTGTCGTCAGCGCTCAGACGGTTTGATTGTTTCGACCCCTACAGGTTCGACAGCTTACGCACTTAGTGGCGGCGGGCCGATTATGCATCCAAGTCTCGATGCCATTGCGATTGTGCCAATGAATCCACATACCTTGAGCAGTCGTCCGATTGTGGTTAATGCCCAAAGCAAAATTCGTATCTTTATTAGTTACAGCAATCATTTGAGCCCTCATGTTACCTGCGATGGCCAAACACATGTTGTGACTGAGGTTGGGGATGTTGTTGAAATTCAAAAATCTGAACGAAGCTTAAGCTTGATCCACCCTAAAGATCATAACTTTTTTGAAACCTGCCGAAGTAAGCTCGGTTGGGCAAGCCAGCGAGGTAATCACGACTGAGCATGAGCATGGCCATTTTTGAGCAGGGTGGACTTGAAGGTGTTGATATTATCGGCGATGTGCACGGTTGTGCATTAACACTTGAGAGGCTGCTGCTTAAGTTAGATTATCGCTGTGAAGATGGGGTGTGGTTTCACCCGCGCCGCAGGGCGGTTTTTCTTGGGGATGTGATTGATAGGGGGCCACGCATTCGAGAGGCGCTCAATATAGTTCGCGCTATGGTCGATAATGGCCAAGCTGAATGCATACTTGGGAATCATGAATTTAATGCTGTTGCTTATACCACGGTGGTTGAGTCGCACAGTGACCCTCGTTTTATGCGCAGCCATGACAAGCGCAATAACCGTTTGATTCAAGAAACCTTAATTCAATTTGCTCCCTACCCTGAAGAGTGGCGTAGTTATTTAAGTTGGTTTCTGACCAGACCCTTGTTCCTCGACTGTGGCCATTTCCGAGCGGTACATGCTTGTTGGCATGATGAGAGTGTCGCTCATACTCAGAGGGCGACAGGGCGCAAAGAAGTCGTGTTGGCAGATATTTTTGGGCAGCTAGTTAATGGCGATCGTGAGTTATTAAAAAGCATGGATTGCTTAACTCGAGGCACGAGCTTGAAGTACCCCGATGATCGTTATGTCGTTAGCCGTGACGGCATCAAACGGACTATTTTTCGTACGAAATTTTGGGCCAATGAGCCGAAAACCTATCAGGATGTTATTTTTCAGCCAGACCCTTTGCCTGATGACTTGATCGATAGGCCCTTGAGCCGTGAAGAAAGAGCGGCATTAGTCAGTTACCCCGCAACAGAAGTGCCCTTATTTTTTGGGCATTATTGGTTGCAGGGTGGACCTCATGTGCAAGCGGATAACTTGGCGTGTTTAGACTACAGCGCTGTAAAATATGGGCGTTTAGTGGCTTATCGTTTTGATGGTGAAGCAAACTTGAGTAATGATAAATTCCAATGGATTTATGTGAATCCAGAGGTGCAAGAGTAAGCCATGGCATGGTTTGAATATCGGCGTTTTCCTGCCGAGCAGGATTTGGCTTTAGTCAGCGCCTTATTGCATCAGCGGCGTGTTGCTCATCGTTTTACTGAAGAGGGCAATGAGCAAGTACTTTGGCTGAACGAGCAAGAGCACGTGCCTGCGCTTGACGAGTTCTTTTCAGCATGGCTGAAGGGCGACATTAAAATAGAGCGCGCTCAAGCGGAAACACCTCATAATCACCGAGCAACGAGCTTGCTTCCTTCTTTAGATTTAGCGGCTCTTATGCGTTTACCGCTGACCACGGGTTTTATTATTCTGGGGTGTTTAGGCTATTTCTTTGTTGATGTCTTACAAAGTCGCGCTTTTTTTTCAGCCTTAGCCTTTGCTCCTTTGCACTCGATCGAACAAAGTCATGAGTACTGGCGTGTAGTCTCACCCGCTTTTTTTCATTTTAGTCCTGTGCACATCATTATGAATGCGATGTGGCTATGGGTGTTGGGTCAGAAGATTGAGCCTGCCTTAGCTAAATCGAATTACTTGTTGCTTTTTTTAGTGACGGCTATTTCGGGCAATGTTTTGCAGTATCAGTTAGTTCAAAGTATTTATTTTGGAGGCTTATCTGGGGTGGTATATGGCTACCTTGGTTTTATAGCGGTGGCCTATTGGTTATTTGGGCGACGTGAGGTCATGGTGCAGCCAGGTATTATTATTTTTTCTGTTGTATTTATGGCTTTGGGTTTTTGGGGCGCCTTGGATTGGCTGAGCGATGGCGGCATTGCAAATTGGGCGCACCTAGGTGGCTTTATCTCAGGTTGTTTATACGCAGTGGTTTATTACAGTATTTTTAGACAGGGCAGTAAGCATGTTAAATGAAGAATTTTTACAAGCGCTTGATGTGGATATTATTGAGCGCTTTAAGCGTGCGGTTGAGCTAGGTAAGTGGCCTGATGGTAAAGCTCTGAGCTCTGAGCAGCGTGAAACCTGTATGCAGGCGATTATTATCTTTGAACATCGTCACTTAAATGAAGACGAGCGTACGGGCTATATCCCCCCCAAAGAAGATCCTTGTGGCCCTAAGGATGACATAGAAGAGATAAAGTGGACTTAGTATGCAAAACTCTGAACCCCAAAAAATTTATTTAAAAGACTATTGCCAGCCAAGTTACTGGATCGTAAAAACAGATCTCAACTTTGATATTCAAGATACTTATGTGGATGTAAGCAGTAAATTACAACTGCGTAAAAATCATACGGTTAATAATGATCGTTTATTCTTGCACGGTGGTGAACTTGAACTACTGGGTGTGGCCTTAGATGGGCAGCACTTAGATGAAACGGCTTATCATTGTGATAAAGAAGGTTTGACCTTATCAGGTTTAGCTAATGAGCATTTATTAGAAATTACCACTCGTATTTATCCGGCCAAAAACACCTCACTAGAAGGTTTGTATCAAAGCCGCTTAATGCTCTGTACTCAGTGCGAAGCAGAAGGTTTCAGAAACATTACTTATTACCTTGATCGACCCGATGTAATGAGTGAGTTTAGTGTTCGTATCGAAGCAGATAAGCAGACTTGTCCTGTGCTTTTATCTAACGGTAATGAGCTTGAACGAGGTGAGCTTGAAGCAGGTCGCCATTTTGTAAGCTGGCATGACCCTCATTTAAAACCTTGTTATTTATTTGCCTTAGTTGCAGGCCGTTTGAGTTATGTTGATGATCTTTTCACGACGAATTCAGGTCGCGATGTGCTCTTGCGATTATTTGTTGAAGATAAAGATTTAGATAAGTGTCAGTACGCTTTAGATAGCCTTAAAAATGCAATGGCTTGGGATGAGCGTGTTTACGGTCGAGAGTACGATCTTGATATTTACATGATTGTTGCTGTTGATGATTTTAATATGGGGGCGATGGAGAATAAGGGCCTCAATATTTTTAATACCTCTTGCGTGCTTGCGAAGAAAGAAACCACGACTGATGCTGAGTTTCAGCGTGTCGAGGCGGTTGTTGCTCACGAGTATTTTCATAACTGGTCTGGTAATCGTGTTACTTGTCGTGACTGGTTTCAGTTAAGTCTAAAAGAAGGTTTTACCGTATTTCGTGATGCCGAGTTCTCTGCTGACATGGGCTCACGAACAGTTAAACGTGTTGAAGATGTTAGCTTGTTAAGGTCTTTGCAGTTTGCTGAAGACGGTGGGCCAATGGCGCATGCGGTGCAACCTGACTCGTTTATTGAAATTTCGAATTTCTACACCCTGACCATTTATGAAAAGGGCGCTGAAATTGTGCGCATGATTTATAACTTATTGGGTGCCGAGAAATTTCGCTTAGGGTCGGATTTGTATTTTTCGCGCCACGATGGTCAGGCGGTGACAATTGAAGACTTTGTTGCGGTTATGAGCGAGGTAAGTGGTCGTGACTTTACTCAGTTTATGCGTTGGTATAAGCAAGCAGCCACACCTGAATTAAGTGTTAGTGCTAGCTATGACGAGCAGCAGCGTACTTATAGTTTGAATTTTAAGCAGAGCTGTCGCGTCACTGCTGAGTGTGAGTATAAAAAACCATTCTTGATCCCTGTTGATATCAGCTTATTGGGTGAGGCAGGCAAGTTGGCTCTTAACGTTGATGGCCTCACGAATACTGAGTCGGAAGACAATACTAAGCTCATGCTTGAGATAGACCAAGCTGAACAAACGATTGTGTTTAATGATGTTTGCGAGCAGCCCGTGCCTAGTTTATTACGAGGTTTTAGTGCGCCAGTTAAGTTAAGTTTTGCTTATAGCGAAGACGATCTCTTGCGTATTATGGCGCATGAAGACGATGGTTTCTGTCGTTGGGACGCTACTCAGCAGTTCTTGCTGCAAGAAATTAACGCCATTCGGGCGACATTTAAGGCGGGCAATAAACCCAGTTTAAATCCTCGTTTACTTGAGTTGTACACGTCTCTTCTTGCCGATCAAGATCAAGATTTGTCCTTGCTTGCGTTGATGCTGACCTTACCTAATGAAAAATATTTAGCCGAACTGGATACCCAGGTTGATGTTGATGCCATACATCAGGCTCGATCTTGGCTTGAGCTAGAGTTAGCTAAGGCACTTCAGCCTGAGTTTTTAGCGTGTTATCAACGTTTAAACGAACTTGCTCATGAGCCTTATTCGGCAGATGCGCAAGGTGTTGCTAATCGCAGTTTAAAAAATAAGGCCTTACATTATCTGGCTTTAGATGGCTCAACCCTGGGCTTGTCTCTAGCTGAAGAACAGTTCCATGCGGCCAGCAATATGACTGACGAGCTAGCTGCTTTTCGTGCGATAGTTCACTGTATGGAAGTGGACAATACTACTAGGCGGGAGCGCGCTCTTGTTTCTTTCTATGAGAAATGGAAAGACGAGGCTCTGGTTGTGAATCACTGGTTTTCAGTGCAAGCCAGTGTTGCCGCTGCATCAACTTTAGATGATGTTAAGGCTTTGTTTAAGCACGAGGCCTTTGATTCCTTAAACCCAAATAAGCTTCGCTCTTTAGTGGGTGTTTTTTGTAATGCTAATACTTGGTGTTTTCATGCGAAAAACGGAGAGGCTTATCGTTTCCTTGCTGATGAAATATTGCGTTTGAATAAAGCAAATCCACAAATTGCTTCACGTTTATTAACACCGCTGACTCAATGGCGACGTTATGATGGTGTGCGCCAAGCTCTGATGAAAGAACAGCTTGAGCGTATTCAGGCAGAGCCAAGCTTGTCTAAAGACGTATTTGAGGTTGTTAGTAAAACACTTGCTGATAAGTAAGGTTTGGCTTTTAGCTTGCAACTCGTAATAAGTTGCAAGCTAAACGAATAAAAAAAGCCGTATGAACATACTCTATGCGGCTTTTTTATTATTGAGAGAAAACTCGGTTATGACGTGCTTGGCTGTTGAATGAGTAGTGCTCGAGCATTACCGCTATAGCACGCTTGCTCTAGATGGCTTCGCTCTTGGCGATGAATACGGCAGTTTTTATCGTCAAAGAAGGCAACAACAAAAGCAGATGTGCCTGTATTGAGTGTTTCCCACATCATCCAAAGGTTCTCAGCATCATCTTTGCTTCGCATTAATCGCAATGTTCTTTGATTAAAGCCATAAGCATCAAGCTCGGTTTTGCTTGGCAGTTTAGAACCAATCCATGTTAGCCAGCGATTGCCTGATTGATGGCTTAAATGGGCAAGCATGGGCATGGTGAGCTCGGCCGTTGTTTCTTGCCAAGCGGGTACGATAAGCTCACTGAGGCCTGGCTCAGATAGCTGGCTGTGTTGTCGGGCTAACATTAGTGCAGTCCTCGGCGAATGACGCCAACGCTTAAACCTTCAATCGCAAAGTTGGCGTCGCGCAAGTCGACTTTAATCACTTCAAAGTCTTGGTTTTCCGGCCAAAGTTCAACGACTGAATTGTTGCCTTCACGGCGGAAGCGTTTCACCGTGACTTCATCTTCTATTCTAGCGACAACAATTTGCCCGTTTCGAGCCTGATCGGTGCTGTGAACTGCAAGTAAGTCACCATCAAAAATACCTGCGTCTTTCATGCTCATTCCATGAATCGTCAGAAGGTAGTCGGCTTGAGGGTGGAAGAGGCCTTCAGCGATTTGTACATGCTCTTCGATATTCTGTTCAGCTAGGATTGGGTTGCCTGCTGCAACACGACCAACTAGAGGGATGCCAGTGTGGTGATCTGGTAGGCGAATACCTCGGCTAGCTCCTGGCACCATCTCAATCACCCCTTTTCGTGCGAGTGCTTTTAGGTGCTCTTCGGCAGCATTGGCCGAGCGAAAGCCAAACACTTGTGCAATTTCGGCACGAGTAGGCGGGTAACCTGTATCGTCTATATGGGACTTAATAAGGTCGAATATTTGTTGTTGGCGAGCCGTTAACTTGGTCATATAGCCTTGCTTCCTGTCACACTGTTGTTTTATACAGTCAAACTGATTATATACAGTGTTTTATACAGTGCAATAGCCTGAGTGAAAAAAGTTCATCTCACTCAGGGCTGTTACTGAAGCTAAGGCCTTAGTTTGCCTTAAAAAGGGTCGTCGTAACCTGTAAAGCTGTCGGGCTCAATTGATTCCAGTGGGTTTGCGTATAAATAATGGCTATCGCCATTGTCAGCAAAGGGGGATACGCCTTCTAAACTTGAATAGGCTTCTTCTGGCGCATCGGTCTCAATCGCGCTAAGGCTGCCCCAGGATTCAATGTCGAATTCGCTGATATCGCCATCAAAGTATTGGATTTCAATCGTGCGTTGCTTTTCATCAATGGCAACAACTTCAAAACGTTGTTGTGTTTCTTGGTCTCGATACCAAGTCCCAACTAAGGGGTAGTAGGATGCCATATGCATGCCTCCATAACGTCATTGTGCTTGGCCAAGATGGCCGTTAGCTAATAAACGAAGGCTGGTCGAGTTGTGTTGGCTTCCGATCCGAATCCCTTGAGTTAAATTACTCCTGTTTTGTGTTTAAGCTCTCAATTTGTCAGAGCTATGGTTGTCAAGGGTACAGCTGTTTTCGTCTTGCCTTCGATTTAAAATTACCACTGTTTTAAGCGCGTTGCAGCAATAAATAAAGCACTTGCAGGCGGAGTGTTTAGGTGCTTGATGTTAAGCAAAATCGGCTAAGTTATTGAATTTGTATGCCTATTTTTAACACTGTTGGCATGAGCGTTGATTTTTTAAAAGTAAAAACGATAATTCGTTGTAATATAAGAGGAAATTCGTCTAATAAGCTCTTGTTCTAATACCTGCTTGTGGCACTTGGTAAGCAGGCTGCTCCAGATTTAGTCAATGTTAATGTAATAGACCGCGCTCTTTGGAGCAGGCTAACAAGCTGATCAATGGCTGTTGTTTGATTTCACTAGGATGTATATATGACTAAGCCAGGCCCGCTGATTGCGGATTTAGCCGGTATTGAGCTCGATGAGGTTGATCGGGATGTGCTTCGCCACCCACGACTAGGGGGGCTTATTCTTTTCTCTCGCAACTATGAATCTAAGCAACAGCTTAGGGATTTGGTTCGCTGTATCCGCGAGGTCCGTGAGGATTTGTTAGTTTGCGTTGATCATGAGGGAGGCCGTGTCCAGCGCTTTCGAGAGGGCTTTACGCACTTGCCACCTATGCATTGCTTGGCTGAGCGTTTTATCGCCAATCAAGAGCAGGCTTTGCTTGAGGCTAAGGCGCTTGGCCATGTTATGGCAGCCGAGCTATGCGATGTAGGGCTCGATTTTAGTTTTGCACCGGTACTGGACTTGGCCGATTTACAAAGCCAAGTTATCGGCGACAGAGCCTTTTCTGGTGATGCCGAGCATGTAACGGCTTTGGCAAAAAAGTTTATTGAAGGTATGCACAGTGCGGGTATGAAAGCGACCGCAAAGCATTTTCCTGGGCATGGAGGGGTGATAGAGGATAGTCACCTTGAGCTACCTATTGATAAGCGCTCGTTTGAGCTTATTGAGCAAACCGATTTACAGCCTTTTAAGCAGCTTAGCAGGCATTATGATGCTGTGATGACGGCACACATTCAGTTCCCAGAGCTGGACGAAGAGCCTGTTAGTTATTCTCGCTTTTGGATACAAAAGGTATTACGTGAACAGTTAGGCTTTGACGGTTTAGTTTTTAGTGATGACTTAAGCATGAAAGGTGCTGAAGGCCATGCCAGTGATCAATCTGATACTTATGATGTGCGTGTTAGCAAGGCAATTAATGCAGGCTGTGACGTGGTTCTTATATGCAACCAGCGCCAAGGTGCCGAGCAAGCTCTAGAATATATGGAAGCATGTGATATAGGTGATCTTGGTCTATTGGATAAAATGCGTAAATCACCGACGCAATTGCCTGGGGCATCGGTGCTTAAGGCCGATGAGCTTGACCTTGTCGAACATTTAATTTCAAAACTGTAGTTAATTTAGGGGGCTTTGTGGAAAGCGTTTATCAGAACATGGTTGCTCGTATGGCCGAACTTGTTGGTGCGAATAACTCGTGGATTATTGAATCCTTTGTTGTGGTTTTTTTGACACTATTAAGTGCTTACGTCGCTTCTAAATTATTAAAAACTGCATCTACAAAAGCGCTAAAAACTAAAACGGTCTGGGATGACGCTTTGTTTTTTAGCTTGCAGCGGCCCTTAAAGTGGTTAATTTGGGTGTTTGGTTTAAGCGCCGCTGGTGATATTGCTGCCAGCCAAAGCGACTCCATTGTTTTGAACTCGATTGGATCATTAAGGTATGTGTTATCTGTTTTGATTGTGAATTGGTTTTTATTGACCTTTATTCGCAAGGCTGAAAAAAACTTTGCTAATCCTGAGTTTTGCTTTCAGCCAGTTGATGAAACTACGGCATCGGCAATAGGTAAGCTGCTACGTGTATCGGTGATGATTACTTCGACGCTTATCTTGCTACAGTATTTTAAGGTCGAGATACGCGGAATATTGGCCTTTGGTGGGATAGGGGGCATTGCTGTTGGTTTTGCTGCCAAAGATCTGTTGGCCAACTTTTTTGGTGGTTTAATGATTTATTTAGATCGACCATTTAGGGTGGGGGATTGGGTGCGTTCACCGGATAAAGATATTGAGGGTACCGTTGAAAATATTGGCTGGCGCTTAACCCGTATTCGCACCTTTGATAAACGACCTCTTTATGTGCCGAATGCAACCTTTACTCAAATCTCTGTTGAAAACCCTTCGCGTATGACTAATCGACGAATAAAAGAGTTTATTGGCATTCGTTATGATGATGCCGCCCAAATGGCTGCTATTGTCGAGCAAGTTAAAATCATGCTTAAACAGCACGAGGCTATTGATCACACAACAACGTTGATTGTTAATTTTGATGCCTTTTCGAGCTCTTCGTTAGATTTTATGATTTATTGTTTTACTAAAACAACGAATTGGGTTGAGTTTCATGAACATAAGCAGGATGTATTGTTAAAGGTTTTAAATATTATTGAGGCTAATGGTGCCGAGTGTGCATTTCCGACACGTACTGTGCACCTTTCTTCTGAACCTATTGAGCTTTCTGAGGCTAAACCATCATTAAATAAAAATATAGGTGTAGGAGATTTGCCAGCATGACTTTGGCGGTTATCGGTGGTTCGGGGCTTTATGATTTAGCAAGCACTGCTGAACATGGGCATACATTCACCAATGCAAAAACCTTAACGGTTGCTACGCCTTATGGTGATGTAAAGGTAAAGCAAGGTAAGTTCGCTGGGCGCGAGCTTAATTTTTTGTGTCGTCATGGGGCGTCGCACAATGTGCCACCTCATCGTATTAACTACAGAGCTAATATCTACGCGCTTAAACAATTGGGGGTTACTCATATACTTGCGAGTAATGCCGTCGGTGGCATTGCAAGGTTTGCAGCGCCTTTGACTTTAGTGCTGCCTGATCAGTTGATAGATTACAGTTGGGGTAGGCAGCATACTTTTTTTGATGAGTTTAATCATACTCTGAGTCATATCGATTTTACGCAGCCTTTTGATCAACCCATACGTGAAGCTGTATTAAAGGCTGCAAAAGGCGAGAAGTTACTTGTTCATGACGGGGGCTGTTATGCGTGTGTTCAGGGGCCTCGCTTAGAGACGGCAGCCGAGATTAGACGTTTAAAAAATGATGGCTGTGATCTTGTAGGTATGACATTGATGCCTGAGGCTGGGCTTGCACGTGAGCAGGGTTTGGCTTATGCCTCATTGTGCTTAAGTGTTAATTGGGCCGCAGGTTTGTATGAGGAGCAGCTTTGCATCGAAGAAATAGAAAAAACAATGCAGGCAGCGGTTGTTAAATTTAAACAATTACTACCTGCATTTATTTCTGCTTTAAATCTTTAGTGCTGTTGGGCGCCTTTTAATTACTCAACTCACTGTTGTTTTCTGTTTGATCTCGTTCGCTAAATAATTCATATGGCGTGATATGAATAAGCATGCCTAGGCGAGGGTGGTCTATATAGTGTGTTTCGGCGCTGCGCATTCGGCGCTTTTGGCGAAGCGTGATTATGTTGTTTAGCACATAGGGGCTTTCACTCATGCTCTCTAGGGTATGCAGTTGCTTTCCATTGGCTGATCTGGAGCCGCTACTAAGCTCTAGGTCGTTGAGTTGAAAAGGGTCGTTTTCAGCGGGTTTGTTTATATCGTTGAGTGTGCTGTTAATCGACAGAGACTCTAAATTGATATTTTTATAGCTAGCCTCATTATTTGTATCAGTGCTATCAAGTTCAGTATGAGCCACTTTTCTTATTGGCCTTGTGGGAAGCGAAGGCCAATAAGTATGCTCTTGGCCGTAATTTAAACTAAAGTCACTACGCCATAAATCTGTTTCAAGATGAAGGTAGCGGTGTACGCTGATTTCTATATGGCCTTCTAGTTCATAATGGCCATCGAACATGGCTCCGCCTGTTATCAGTACGGCGTTGCTGCTTTGCTTGTCTGTAACGGGTTGGCGCCACGCCTCATGAAATAGAACCTTGTAAGAGCCTCGATTTAGTTTGGCCGCTTCTTTGTTTAATTGTCTTAGTTCTTTCTCTAGTACTTTATATGGGGCATCTGTGTTATTTGTATCAACAGGCTCATTATTGGTTGATGTCTCTTGAGTTAAGGCCGTTTGCTCCAGCTCATCGCTTGGCCTTTGTTTTATATCGTCTGTTATGAGTACTTCAGTGTTAAGCGGATAATGCAAAACCAAATTGTTGGGCCATTGCTCATCGGTATTGCTTTGGATTCGTTCAAAAACAATCATTTCAACCTGATATAAGCCTTCATGCTGATTATCCTGGGCTTGAGTAAGCGCACTGATGCTGCTTGCTATAACAGCGCTTATAAGTGTTGTGTGAAAATGATTTAAAATACGCTTCATGCTTAACTGGCCTTGCTTAAGGTCTCTAATAACGTGTTGACGGTTTTAATGCGTTTGTCTGCATTATCGCTGGCAATCATAAATTGTAATTGGTTTGCGCCGACAAGTTTGTAATTTTGTGGCTGTGTTTGAACCAGTTTTACAATTGCTAGTGGGTCGACTTGTGTTTCGGCAGAGAATTCAATTTTTCCGCCTCGGGCATTACCCTCAATGCGACTTATGCCGAGCTTATCACTGGCTAGTCGTAAACGGCTAACCCGGAAGAGGTTTTTAAGTGGCTCAGGCAATAAACCAAAACGATCGATCATTTCAACTTGCAGCTGCTCAAGTGCTTGCTCATCGCTGGCCGAACTTAAGCGTTTGTAAAGCTGCAGGCGAAGACTGACGTCGGGCAGGTAGTCTTCTGGTATCAAAGCAGGAATGCGTAAGTTGATTTCTGCATTGAGCTGGATGGGTTTCTCGAGGTCGATTTTCTCGCCTTTTTTAATGGCTTTAACTGCTCGATCGAGCATATCCATATAGAGCGTAAAACCCACGGCGTGCATTTGCCCACTTTGACCATCACCTAAGAGCTCACCAGCACCTCGGATTTCAAGGTCGTGAGAGGCAAGGGTGAAGCCTGCGCCCAAGTCTTGAGCTTCCTCTATTGCCTCAAGTCGCTTTACTGCATCGGTGCTTAATGCGCGCTTATTGGGGCTGAGTAAATAAGCGTAGGCTTGGTGGTGGGAGCGGCCAACACGGCCACGTAATTGGTGAAGCTGGGCCAAGCCAAATTTATCAGCTCTGTCGATAATAATGGTATTGGCAGAGGGTACATCGATACCCGTTTCAATAATGGTGGTACACACAAGGATATTAAAACGCTTGTGGTAAAAATCACTCATAACCGCTTCGAGTTCGCGTTCGCGCATTTGCCCGTGGCCAATTTCTATACGTGCATCTGGTACGAGCTCGGCAAGGTCTTTGGCTGTTTTTTCTATGCTCTTCACTTCGTTGTGAAGGTAATACACCTGACCGCCACGCATGATTTCACGAGTAATGGCTTCTTTAATTAAACCGTTGTCGTGTTCGCGAACAAAGGTTTTTACAGACAGACGTTTTGCTGGTGGTGTCGCGATAATGCTTAAATCGCGAATGCCACCCATAGCCATGTTCAATGTTCGTGGAATAGGGGTGGCGGTTAAGTTGAGAATATCAACTTCCGTGCGCACCGATTTAAGAGCTTCTTTTTGTTTGACGCCAAAGCGGTGCTCTTCATCGATAATCACAAGCCCAAGTCTATCGAAATTAATGTCTCCCATAATTAGCTTATGGGTACCAATGACAATATCAACTTGACCGTTTTCTATGCGTTTGATGACCTCGTTACTTTCTTTACCGCTTTTAAAACGGGAAATAACTTCCACATTGACCGGCCAATTGGCGAAGCGGTCTTTGAAATTATCAAAATGCTGTTGGGCAAGCAGTGTGGTTGGCACTAGTACCGCTACTTGCTTGTTGTTTTGTACGGCAATAAAAGCTGCGCGCATGGCGACTTCGGTTTTACCAAAACCGACATCGCCACAAACGAGTCTATCCATAGGTTGAGGACTGAGCATATCGGCTCTTACTGCTGCAATGGCAGCTTCTTGATCGGGTGTTTCTTCAAATGAAAATTCAGTTGAAAAACGCTCGTAATCACCAGGCTCTAAGCGGTGACTGAATCCCTTGCGCGCTTTACGCAGGGCGTATATATGTAAAAGCTCAGCTGCGACATCGTTGATTTGTTCTGCCGCTTTTTTCTTGGCTTTGCTCCATGTTTCTGTGCCTAGTTTATGCAGAGGCGCGATGGCTTCATCAGCAGCGCTGTAGCGGCTGATTAGGTGTAGATCAGCAACCGGTACATAGAGTTTGGCTTCGTTGGCGTACTCAAGGGTTAAATACTCTTCTGCTTGGCTATCAACGCTGATGGTTTCTAAGCCTCGATAACGCCCAACTCCGTGCTCAATATGCACAACAGCTGCGCCTAGCTTTAATTCGGTTAGGTTTTTGACTATGTTGTCGCTGTCGTCTTGTTCTTTACGGCGTCGTCGGCTCTGTTTGACTCGGCCGCTAAATAGCGCATTCTCATTGATGATAATAAAATCATCATGGCTGCTATTGATGCCATCACTTAAGTCGGCAACGGTAATGGCAATGGTGCTTGTTGATGCTAAAAAAGCGCAAATGCTATCTAGCTCATCCGCTTCTACATCAATTTTGGCCAGCTGTTCTTTAATGACTTCGCGGCGACCTTCACTCTCAGCACATAGTAAAACGCGTTTATTGGTTTCAGTTAAAAAATGTTCGAGACGGTGTAGGGGGTTGCTGGCTTGGCTGTCGATGGCAAGCTTCGGCATAGCGCTACGAGCAAAGTCAAAGTGGCCGGCCTTGTTTTCAGGGCTTTTGTCTTCATCAATAATAATGCGTGTATGGCGCTTTAATTGTGAGAAGCACTCATTAATAGGTAGATATATTTCTTCCGGTGGAAGTACGGGGCGCTGAACATCGCCGCGGCGGCTTTCGTAGCGCTCGCTAACATCACGCCAGTGATCTTCAAATGCTTTATCGGTGCCGTTAAAGCTATAGATTTGCGTATTTGTGGGTAAGTAGTCGAATAGACTGGCCAGCTTTTCAAAAAATAAAGCGCTGTAATATTCTATTCCCGCTGCAGGCACACCATCTGTAATATCTTGAAAGACGGAGCATTGGCGGTGGTCTACATCAAAGTGATTAAACCAGTTGTCTTTAAAGGTACTTATGCCTTCTTTGTCGAGCGGGCACTCTCGCCCAGGAAGTAACTCAATTTTTTCTACTTGCTCGGCACTGCGTTGGCTTTCTGGGTCGAATTTTCGGAGGCTATCGATTTCATCATCAAAAAATTCTATGCGAAACGCTTCATCTGCGCCCATGGGGAAAATATCAACAAGCGATCCACGTACGGCAAATTCACCGTGTTGAAAAACTGTGTCGACTCTTAAATAGCCTGCTTCTACAAGGCTTTGGCAAAAGGGTTCGCGTTTAACTATCTGGCCTTTGCGAACACGTAGTGATTTGGCTTTTAAGTAGCTGGTAGGCACCAGTCTTTGCAGTAGGGTTTGTGCTGAGACAATGACGCAGTTGTTCTCACTAAAGCAGAGTTCGTAAAGGCAGCGCAGGCGATCAGAAATAATATCCTGATGCGGGCTGAAGTTGTCGTAGGGTAGGGTTTCCCAGTCAGGAAATTGCTGCAACAAGGGTTTATGTTCAGCGCCCTGTAGCATGCTTTCTAGCTCATTGTGTAAACGGTCGGCAATCAGCATAGAGGGGCAAACAATGAGAGCATTATGTTTTTGCTGACTTAGTGCCTTGCTGATAACGAGCGCAGCGCTACTGAGATTCAGGTTGTGCCAGTAATGGCGCTGTTGAGCTGGAGGAAGTTCGGGGGCTGTGTGAAGTGCTTTCATTGGCCTCGGGCCTTGATTGATCAGGCCGCAATTGTAACGTTGGCAAGAGCAATTAGCCAAAGCTCCTTGATAACTTTGTGCAATAAATTTATGCCTTGTGTGGGGGGATGAAAATGATGAAATAAAAGCTTAGCATTACTGGTGTTACTTCTTTGTCATCCCTATAATGTGCGCGGCTTTTTGCGTGTGTAAGGCGGATGTAGGATGTTTCGTCTAAAATTAGCGCAATTCGCTTGGTTTGTGAGCGGTTTTTCGGTCTGTTAAACCGGTTTAATTTTGAAGTGGCTCAGATTAATGATTGAAAGTTTGTTTTCTGTGCTTAATGAGTGCGATCAGCAGCTGTTCAATCCTTAATCTGAGCTTCTTTCACATTCCATAATATAAATAACTTTTTAGGCTGAGACGATATGATTACAATCCGTCGCGGATTGGATCTGCCTATCTCTGGTGCGCCAACGCAAACCATTGAAGATGGGCCGACCATTCGTTCTGTTGCCGTAATAGGGTTTGACTACCATGGCATGAAACCAACTATGAACGTTCAAGTTGGTGACAAGGTCAAGGTAGGACAAGTTCTTTTTACGGACAAGAAAACCGAAGGCGTGAAATACACTTCACCTGCCGCAGGTACCGTTGCCGCTATTAACCGTGGTGAGCGCCGTGTATTTGAAAGCATCGTAATCGATGTGGATGGCGAGGATGCCGAGAGCTTTGCAAGCTATGATGCCGCTGCGTTATCAAGCTTGGAGAGAGACAAAGTTGTTAGCAACCTTGTCGATTCCGGTCTTTGGACTGCAATTCGTACTCGTCCTTTCAGTAAGGTTCCAGCTGTTGATGCTGTGCCTGCTAATGTCTTTGTTTCAGCCTTGGATACCAATCCTTTGGCTGCTGATGCAGCGTTAGTTATTGCTGAAAAAGCGGATGCTTTTAGCAACGGTTTGAGCGTGCTTTCACGTTTGACTGACGGTAAGGTATTTGTTGCTCACGCTCCGGGTAAGGCGCCTTCGGCTCCTGCTGGTGTCGAGCTGACTGCTTTTGCGGGCAAGCATCCTGCCGGAAATGTCGGTACTCAAATGCATTTTCTTGCCCCAGTTAGTGAAGCTAAGGTGAACTGGTCTGTTGGTTACCAAGATGTCATTGCTATGGGTGAGCTATTCACTACCGGCCAACTAAATGTTGATCGTGTTGTGTCTTTGGCTGGCCCTCAAGTTGAAAAACCTCGTTTGCTTCGTACCCGAGTTGGTGCGAGCCTTGACACTTTATGTGCAGGTGAGTTGAAAGCTGGTGAAAACCGTGTCATTAGTGGCTCTGTTTTTGGTGGTTCAACTGCATCAGGTACCACTGCATATCTAGGTCGTTACGCAAACCAAGTGACTGTGCTGGAAGAGGGTAACGAACGCCCAATGCTGCACTATTTCACTTTAGGTTTGAATCGCTTCTCTGTGATGCCTATCTACCTAAGCCGTTTATTGGGTGGTAAGAAATTTAACTTTACTACTTCGGCAATGGGTTCAGAGCGTGCAATGGTGCCGGTAGGCGCATATGAGCGTGTGATGCCTCTCGATATTCTTCCAACTCAATTGCTTCGCGCAATTATTGTTGGTGATACCGAAACTGCGCAGCAGCTTGGCTGCTTGGAGCTCGATGAAGAAGATTTAGCACTGTGCACTTATGTTTGCCCTGGCAAGTATGAGTACGGTCCTCTTCTTCGCGATAACCTGACGACGATCGAGAAGGAGGGTTAATTGTGAAGTTCTTACGAAATACCTTTGACAAAATGGAGCCGCACTTCCTTAAAGGCGGTAAGTTGGAAAGCTGGTATGCGCTTTACGAAGCGATTGATACAGGTTTATTCCAGCCAAACGATAAAACCCTAGCTAATGCTCATGTGCGCGATGGTATCGACCTTAAGCGTATTATGATTACGGTTTGGGCTTGTACTTTCCCTGCGATGCTTTGGGGCATGTACAACCTTGGTTTCCAAAGTAATACCATTCTTGCAGAAATGGGCGCTACCGGCATTGAAGGTTGGCGCGGAAGCTTAATTGGCCTTTTGGCTGGTCATGACCCTGCGAGTATTTGGGATAACTTTGTTTACGGAGCTGCATTCTTCCTTCCTATCTATATGACCGTCTTTATTGTTGGTGGTTTTTGGGAAGTGCTGTTTGCCATGAAACGTGGTCATGAAGTAAACGAAGGTTTCTTTGTAACCTCTATCCTGTTTGCTCTTATCTGCCCTCCAAGTATTCCTTTGTGGCAAGCCGCTTTGGGTATTAGCTTTGGTGTGGTGATTGGTAAGGAAGTTTTTGGTGGTACTGGTAAAAACTTCTTAAACCCAGCATTAACCGGCCGAGCGTTCTTGTTCTTTGCTTATCCTGCTTCTATGAGTGGCGATACTGTATGGACGGGTGTTGATGGTTATACCGGCGCAACAGCACTATCTGTTGCTGCTCAGCAAGGTATGGACGCGCTTCAGCAGCAAATGACTTGGATGGATGCCTTTGTAGGTAACATGCATGGCTCTATTGGTGAGGTAAGTGCTCTGGCGATCTTTATTGGTGGTGCCGCGTTGATGGTAATGGGCATTGCTTCGTTCCGTATTATTGCCGGTGTTGCAATTGGCACTACTGTGACCGCCGTGCTTTACAGCGCATTAGCTAGCCCCGACAGCACGAACCTGATGTTCGACATGCCGTTTTACTGGCACTTTGTTATTGGTGGTTGGGCTTTTGGTGCCATCTTCATGGCAACAGATCCTGTATCAGCGTCAATGACCAATGCTGGTAAGTGGTGGTTTGGTGGCCTTATCGGCTTTATGGTGGTGACGATTCGTGTCGTAAACCCAGCCTTCCCAGAAGGTATGATGCTGGCCATTTTGTTTGCCAATATTTTTGCCCCACTGATCGACCACTTTGTTGTGAAGTCGAACATTAAGAGGAGATTGGCTCGTGGCTAATAACGATACTATTAAGAAAACGGTCATCGTTACACTCGCTTTGTGTATCGTTTGTTCCATCATTGTTTCGGCTGCATCTGTAGCTTTGAAACCAATGCAAGAAGCTAATAAGCAGCTTGATTACAACCGCAATATCCTTATGGCTGCTGGCCTATATAAAGAAGGTGAGTCGGTTGCTAAGCAGTTTGAGCAAGTTGAAAGTCGTATTGTTGATCTGCGTACTGGTAAGTATAGCTCTGACCTTGATGGCCAGGCTTACGATCAGCGCAAGGCGGCGAAAGATCCCAAGCTTTCTGTTGCTTTGAATAAGAAAGAAGACATCGCTGGTATTAAGCGTGAAGAGTTTTATGCTCAGGTGTTTTTGGTTAATGATGCTAAGGGTAATTTAGACAAAATCATCTTGCCTATTCGCGGTTATGGTTTGTGGTCAACTCTTTATGGCTTTCTTGCTTTAGAGAAAGATTTGCAAACGGTTGTGGGTATTGGTTACTACGAGCATGGTGAAACACCAGGTTTGGGTGGTGAGGTTGATAACCCTAACTGGAAAGCTTTGTGGCCTGGTAAGCAAGTTTTTGCTGCCGACGGTTCGGTTGCTCTTGAAGTGATTAAAGGTCAGGTTGGCCCAAACACTCCTCGTGCTGAATCTAAAATTGACGGCTTAAGTGGTGCAACCTTAACCACCAATGGCGTTGATAACATGATCAAGTTCTGGCTCGGCGAGCAGGGCTATGGGTCTTTCATTACTAACTTGAAAGCAGGGGAGGCCTAAGTCATGAAAGCAAAAGAACTTTTGTTTAAGCCTATTCTGGACAACAACCCGATTGCTTTGCAGATTCTGGGTATTTGTTCTGCATTGGCAGTAACCACAAGCTTAAGCGTAACCTTGGTTATGTGTATTGCTTTGACCTCGGTAACTGCTTTTTCAAACTTGTTTGTATCGTTAATTCGCAAACACATTCCAAGCAACATTCGTATTATCTGTCAGATGACGGTTATTGCCTCTTTGGTAATTCTGGTCGATCAGGTTTTGAAGGCCGTTGCTTACGACATCAGCAAGCAGTTATCGGTATTTGTTGGTTTGATTATTACTAACTGTATCGTAATGGGGCGTGCCGAAGCCTTTGCTATGAAAAACCCTCCAGGCGCTAGCTTTTTGGATGGTATTGGTAACGGTCTTGGCTATTCAGCTCTGTTGATTATTCTTGCGGTTCTGCGTGAGTTATTTGGTGCAGGTAAGTTGATGGGCGTTCAAATTATGCCTGACGGTTACGTCACCAACGGCATTATGTTGATCGCACCTAGTGCCTTCTTCCTAATTGGCTTGTTGATTTGGGCTTTACGTCAGTACAAGACCGATCAAGTTGAAGAGCCTGACTTCAAAATTGCGCCAAATACTAAAAAAGCGAGGGCCCACTAAATGGAAGCCTTATTAAGTATCTTTGTTGAATCCATATTCATCAAGAATATGGCGCTGGCCTTCTTCTTGGGCATGTGTACCTTTTTGGCAATTTCGAAAAAAATCGATGCTGCGCTTGGTTTGGGTATTGCGGTTGTGGTTGTACTTGGTATCACAGTACCGGTTAACAACTTGCTTTATACCTACTTGCTTAAAGATGGTGCCTTAGCTTGGGCTGGTTTACCTGAAGTAGACCTTAGCTTCCTTGGTTTGATTTGTTATATCGGTGTTATTGCGGCACTGGTTCAAATCATGGAAATGGTGCTGGATAAATATTTCCCTGCTTTATACAACGCCTTGGGTGTATTCCTGCCGCTAATCACTGTGAACTGCGCTATTTTAGGTGGAGCTTTGTTAATGGTGCAACGCGAGTACAACTTTGCTGAAAGTGTCTCTTTCGGTTTGGGGTCAGGTGTAGGCTGGGCGCTTGCGATTACTGCATTGGCAGCGATTCGTGAAAAAATGAAATATAGCGATGTTCCAGCAGGCCTACAGGGCTTGGGCATCACCTTTATCACCGTTGGTTTGATGTCGTTGGGCTTTCAGTCCTTCGGCGGCATCAGCCTTTAATCGAGGAATACTAAATCATGACTGAGATTATCTTAGGTGTCGTCATGTTCACGGTCATCGTCCTCGTATTGGTGGCGGTGATCTTGTCTGCACGATCAAAGCTTGTTAACAGTGGTGCGATCACCATCGATGTTAATGGCGAAAAAACGCTAACAGTTCCGGCTGGTGGCAAACTTATGCAAACGCTTGCAGCGGCTGATATTTTCTTGCCGTCGGCATGTGGCGGCGGCGGTAGCTGTCAGCAGTGTCACTGTAAGGTGCTTGACGGTGGTGGCTCTATGCTGCCAACCGAAAAAGCAGCTTTTAACAAGCGTGAAGAAAAAGAAGGCTGGCGTTTAAGTTGTCAGGTGCCTGTTAAGCAAAGCATGAAGGTGGAAGTGCCTGAAGAGGTCTTTGGTGTTAAACAATGGGAATGTACCGTTGAGTCTAACCCGAACGTTGCCACCTTCATTAAAGAGTTAACCTTAAAGTTACCTGAAGGCGAGAACGTAGATTTCCGCGCTGGTGGTTATGTTCAGCTTGAGCGTCCTGCGAGTCACGTTAAATACAGTGACTTCGATATTCAAGATGAATACCGTGGTGATTGGGAGCACTTTGGCTTCTTTAAGTACGAGTCAGTAACGACTGAGCCGGTTATCCGTGCTTATTCCATGGCGAACTACCCAGAAGAAAAAGGTTTGGTTAAATTCAACATTCGTGTTGCAACGCCACCACCTCGTTCTGAAGGTATTCCGCCAGGTTTGATGTCTTCATGGGTATTCAGCTTGAAGCCAGGTGATAAAGTGACTGTATTTGGTCCATTTGGTGAGTTCTTCGCTAAAGACACTGATGCGGAAATGGTCTTTGTTGGTGGTGGTGCTGGTATGGCGCCTATGCGTTCACATATCTTTGATCAGCTTAAGCGATTGAAGAGCAAGCGTAAGATGAGCTTCTGGTATGGTGCTCGTTCTATGCGTGAGATGTTCTATCAAGACGAATACGACATGCTTGCCAATGAGAACGATAACTTCGAATGGCATGTTGCGTTGAGTGATCCTCAGCCAGAAGATAACTGGACGGGTTATACGGGCTTCATTCACAACGTCTTGCTTGAGAATTACCTAAAAGATCATCCGGCGCCAGAAGATTGTGAGTTCTACATGTGTGGACCTCCAATGATGAATGCCGCTGTTATCCAGATGCTCAAAGACCTCGGTGTTGAGGACGAGAACATCATGCTTGACGACTTCGGTGGTTAAGATGGGATTTAGCGTATCTTCGCTACAAAAAGGGCTGGTTTTACCAGCCCTTTTTTGTTGTGTTATTGGTCTTCTTGCTTGCTCTGAGCAGCCTGAGTTTGAATTGTGGCAGTTGCAAGGCCAGACCATGGGGACGACTTATCACGCTAAATTAGTGGTAAAACCTGAGGTGGATCTTGAGCAAGAACAATTGCAGCAGCAGCTTGATGCTTTGCTTGTTGAAATAAATCAGAGCATGTCGACCTATATTTCTGACTCTGAGTTAAGTCGTTTTAATCGTGCGGCTGTTGGTGAGCCTTTTACCGTAAGTACTGGTTTGTGTGAGGTGCTTAGCGATGCCGGTGAAATTTACCATTCTAGCAATAGGGCTTTTGATCCAACTGTTGGCCCTTTGGTTAATTTATGGGGGTTTGGGCCTGAGGATAGGTCGGCAGTTCCAAGTGCGGCTGAGCGTCAGAGTGCAATGAATCAGATAGGCTTTGATGCTTTGGGTATCCATTGCGATGAGTCCTATATTCTTAAAAACAAAGCACTTTATGTTGACCTAAGTGCCATTGCCAAAGGTTGGGCTGTTGATAAACTGGCGCAGCACTTTGATTCGCTTGGTTTGGTCGATTACATGGTTGAAATAGGTGGAGAGCTACGCTTGTCGGGCGTCAACGGTCGTTCAAGCAACTGGCGAATTGCCGTAGAAAAGCCGATTCTTGGCCAGGGTTCGGCCGCGCAAGTACTGTCTTTAACTGATGTTGCGGTAGCAACTTCGGGTGATTATCGAAACTATATCGAACGTGATGGTGAGCGCTTCTCACATACCTTGAATCCACAAACGGGTATGCCAATAACGCATAAGCTGGCTTCGGTGACGGTTGTAACTGAAACGTGTTCGAAGGCGGATGCCTGGGCAACAGCGCTAAATGTTATTGGTCCTGATGCCGGTTTTGAGCTGGCAGAGAAAGAAGGGCTTGCGGCCTATTTTATAGTACGTGAAGGTGACGACTTTGGCGTAAGATACACCCAAGCGTTTGAGCAATATATGGTGAAACTATGACCACATTTATTTTGGCTTTTGTTGTTCTACTGGTTATCGTTTGTGCGATGGCGGTAGGTGTTATTTTTGCAAACAAACCCATTAAGGGTTCGTGCGGTGGTATGTCGGCTTTAGGCATGGAAACAGAGTGCGATGTTTGTGGCGGTGACAAAGTGAAGTGCGAGAAAGAAACAGATAAATTAAAAGCAGAGAAGTCAAAGGTTGAGAGCAGTAAAACTGACTTCTACGAAGCAAAATAACATGTAAAGTCGTTTAAAGGATAAAGGGTGTATGACGGATTTTAATTACGACGTACTGATTATTGGTGCGGGGCCTACTGGCGAGGCTGCGGCAATGGCGGCAGCTAAGAGTGAGTTGCAGGTTGCAGTTGTTGATGCAGGAGACTTGTTAGGGGGGAATTGCACCCATCGAGGTACGATTCCTTCTAAATCATTGCGCCAAGCTGTAAAGAATGTGATTAAATTTCGCTCGACCCCCTTGTTCCGACGCTTAACACCTCGACCTAGTTTTACCTATCCCCAGCTTAGGGATGCTGCTATGCAGGTTATTCCTAAACAGGTGGAGATGCATTCGAATTACTTAAACAAGAACCGCATTACCTATTATGCGGGTTGGGCTGAGTTTGTTTCTGAGCATGAGCTTCGCATTAGTCTTGAGGGTGGTGTGACTGAGACAGTTCGAGCTAAGAATATTATTATTTCTACAGGCTCAAGACCTTATCGCCCAGAAGCTGTTGACTTCAGTCATGCACGTATTTACGACAGTGATAGCGTGTTGGATATGGATCACACACCTAGAACCTTGATTATTTATGGGGCGGGTGTGATCGGTTGTGAATACGCCTCCATCTTTGCAGGGCTTGGGGTTAAGGTCGATCTAATTAATTCTAGGGAGCGTCTATTAAGCTTTCTAGATGATGAGAT